>CAYMZB010000067.1:0-3243 GCA_964394845.1 uncultured Gammaproteobacteria bacterium
TTCAGTTGCTTATTATTTAGTGCATTCTATGAATGCACTAAATAAAGATTTTGCTCATTCAGATCGTATAGCTGCACAAAACATGGCTTCAGTAGCTGAAGCAGCAGGTTTAGAACGAATTATTTATTTGGGTGGCTTGGGGGAAGAAGGTAAGAATTTAAGTAAACATTTAAAATCCAGAATAGAGGTTGCAGAGATTCTCAAATCAGGTAAAGTGTCTACTACTGTTTTGCGTGCAGCTATGATTATTGGTTCTGGTAGTGCTTCTTTTGAAATACTTAGGTATTTGGTAGATAGGCTACCTATAATGATTACACCAAAGTGGGTTCATGTTAAAAATCAGCCAATTGCAATAAGAAATGTTTTAAATTATTTAGTTGGTTGTCTGGAAAACGAAGCAACAAAAGGAAAGTCATTTGATATAGGTGGACCAGATATACTAACTTATAAAGAGTTAATGGAAACTTATGCAGGAGAAGCAGGTTTAGGAAAAAGACTAATAGTTTCAGTACCAGTTTTTACACCTAAATTAAGTTCTTACTGGATACATCTTATTACTCCTATTCCATCCTATATTGCAATGCCTTTAGCTGACGGATTAAGGAATCCTGTAGTATGTAGAGAAAATAAAATTAAAGAACTTATTCCTCAAGAGCTTTTAAGTTGCAGAGAAGCAATTAAAATAGCAATCGAAAATACAGAAAAACTTAAAATTGAAAGTAGTTGGACAGATACAGGAATTATCGAACATCCTGAATTGAATATTGAAGGAGATGAAAAATGGGCAGGTGGTACAGTCTATAAAGATAAAAGAGAAGTAACAGTAAATGCTACACCAGAAGAAATATGGAAACCAATAATAAAAATAGGCGGAGAGAATGGATATTACTATGGTAACTGGCTGTGGAAAATCAGAGGACTCCTAGACATAATTTTTGGTGGTACTGGTCTTAAACGCGGAAGAAAAGATCCTGGAAATTTAAGAGTGGGTGATATTTTAGATTTTTGGCGTGTTGTTGAAGTTGCACCTAATAAAAGATTATTGTTTTTTGCTGAAATGAAATTACCCGGGAAAGCTTTTCTTGAATTTGATATAAATAAAATAAATGACACTTCTTGTATGCTTACTCAAACAGCAACATTTTTCCCGAACGGAATAGAAGGAATCTTATATTGGTATTTGATAAAGCCTTTACATAATTTGGTTTTTAATGGAATGATAAAAGGGATAAAAAAATCTATAGAATAAAAACAGGTAATTAAAAAAGCTGTTCTTTAATAATCAATGAAACTCAAGCCAGGCTTGAAATTTGGAGACTTAGTTTCCGCCTGAGGCGGATCCGTCCTTCGGCGGAAACGATGTTTCCCACGCTAATACGGTTTTGAAGGCGGCTTAAAAATAAAGCTTTTATTAAATTAAAGATACTTTTATAAAGGTACTTTATACTGATTAAGATATTTCAGTAGAAATTATATTTCAAATAACATGAATTTAATAATTACTCAATTACCGAAAACTGTTGTACACACTAGCGTTCCAAGAATTAGCCAGGCTGATCCTGAAATTGAAGCCGTAAAGAATTGTCCTTATACTCATTGTGCTCCTGTAACAGCAGCCCAAACATTAATTGGGCTAGCTACAAGGGTTCCTAAGTTACAAATGCTTTTACCACCCATAGGAAGTGAAAGTGATAAAGATTACCAATCCAAACTTATTGAGCAATTAGCAACAGATATGGGAACCAGTAGTGATACTAGCTCACCTAATGCTGGCACAACTCCTCAACAATTTATTGAAGGATTTCATAGATTTGTTGGTAGAAGAAACTTCAAACTAATTGATCATGAATGGAAAGGATGGGGAGCTGGTGAAATTGACAGTTCATTAAACTCCGGACCTCCAACTAAACTATGGATTGCTAATGGACTTGCTAAAGACGAGCAAGGAGTTAATGAACATATTGGCTGGTATGTGAAAAGTGATAATGGCCTTTATATAAGAAAAGGCGGTCACTTTATTACTGCAGTAGGATATGAGGATTTAGGTGCTGATAATGAAGTTTACTTACTACATGACCCTTCTCCAAGAAGCAAACAAGAAGTTAAAAGAGCAAAACCAATAGAAATAAAATTGGGGACACTTAATAATGGAGAAAAAGGAAGTGAAGTTGCTAATGGATATTTAGAGCTTGATGGCATTGATGTTAGACCAGGAGATGGCAGAAATACTGGAGTAGTGGACGGAGCTTTTATTTTTGGTATTGAACGAAAATGATTTGCGTAGTTAGTTTACCAAATCTGATCTTTTGAAACTCAAGCCAGGCTTGAAATCTGGAGGCCTAGTTTCCACCTGAGGCGGATCCGTCCTTCGGCGGAAACGATGTTTCCCACGCTATTACATTATCGAGAGCTGCTTAATTTGTTTTACCTATAAGCATCTTTTCTGTGTCTAATTTTATAAACCATTGCTATTTTATTTTTATCGTCAATCTCATAAATTACTCTGTATATTCCTACTCTAATACGATAACTAGTATTATTTCTATGTTTTTTAACACCCATTGGTCTTGGATCTCTTGTTAGTAAATCTTTCTTTCTAATAATTTGTTCAGCAAATTTTGTGGGTATTGCGCTTAATTCTTTTTCAGCAACAGGTTTAAACGAAATATTATACTTTCCCATTTTTTTTGTAGAATCTCTTTTTTACTTCTTCAAATGGGATGGATTTTTCATGTCTACGATCTTCAATAGCTTTTATATCTGCTAAGTCCTCTAGCAAACTTTCATATTTGTTAATAGGAATAATAACGTCAGTTTTATTTCCTCTGTCGTCATAAATGTATTTGATTTTTTTCTGTGAACTCATGCTTTTTATTTTACCCTAAGCAAAGATTTTCCGAAGCGAAAATCTGAGCGTGTTAAGTAAGGCATCTAATAGGCGAGGAGTCTGCCCTCACGCTTCGCTCAGGGTAAACTCCGCAGCGACGAGCCGTTAAAAATGGAGGCCTAGTTTCCACCTGAGGCCCTCCAGAGGCGGGCAAGCGGATCCGTCCTCCGGCGGAAACGATGTTTCCCACGCTAATACATTTTTGAGGGCTGCTTAATTTATACCTCATGCACTTATATTTTAACTATACCCGGCACCCATAGGGGGGTATACTCCGGATTTAAGGGGTGCTTTCTGACATCAAGTATGTGCCGGGCTATAAATCAAAAGCCAGGAGCTATTTAAAAAAGTTACCC
>CAYMZB010000068.1:0-5089 GCA_964394845.1 uncultured Gammaproteobacteria bacterium
TAAAACTCTGCGAGGTCCGCGCGGAGGCATCATTATGGTAACCCAAAAAGGTACTGAAAAAGATCCAGATTTGGCAAAAAAAATTGATAAGGCAGTATTTCCAGGATTGCAGGGTGGTCCGCACGAAAACGCTATTGCGGCAATTGCGGTATGCTTAAAAGAAGCTACAACTCCTGCTTTTAAAAAATATGCAGCGCAAATTGTAAAAAATGCTAAAGTTTTGGCAGAAGAATTGGGAACTGTTTCAGAGACTCATTTGGTGCTTTTAAGTCTGACTAAATATGGATATGGAATGGGCTATCAAGCTCAATATGCCTTAGAAGAAGCAGGTATTACTGTTAACAAAAATACTATTCCTGGAGAGCCGGCTTCTCCTTTTTATCCCTCAGGTATTAGGTTAGGAACTCCGGCTTTAACAACCAGAGGTATGAAAGAAGCTGATATGAGCAAAATTGCCAGGTGGATTAAAAGAGTTTTAGAGGAAATCAGAGGTCTGGATTTGCCAAAAGAACAAGAAAAGCGAAAAAACTTTTTAGTAGAGGCAAAAAAAATACTCCACCAGAATAAAAACTTAAAACAGATAAGAGCTGAAGTAGAGGAATTTGCTGGTAAATTCCCTGTTCCTGGGATACAATAAGGTCATGAAAGTAAGCGGCAAAGAAGTTGCGGAAGCTATCCTTAGAAAGTTAGCAGCAGAAATTAAAAGTAAAAACCTTCAACCGCGTTTAGCAATAATCCTGGCAGGAAATAATCCATCTTCTCGAATTTATGTAAACAATAAAATAAAAGCTGCAGAGAGGATTGGTGTTTTTGTAGATCTTTTGGAATTTTCAGAAAATGAACAGGAAAAATGTTTGTCAGCTCTTCAAAGATTAAATGAAGACCCCAACGTAAATGGGGTGATTATTCAATACCCAACCTATGAATCGTGGAATTTTGATGAGTTAGTTTCAAAAATTGATTTACAAAAAGATGTAGACGGATTCTTGAAAGGATCCTTATATACTCCGGCAACAGCTTTGGCTGCTTGGGATATGTTGACAGCTTTTTCCTTGCTTGAGGGATTTACAAAAACAGAAGATTTTCTAAAGGGTAAGAAAATTGTGGTTTTAGGCAGAGGTAAAACAGCAGGAGGACCTATAACAGAGCTTTTGGAAAATAAGGGTTTTGAGGTTGCATCTGTTGTGCGTACAACAGAAAATCCCAATGAAATTATAAAAACTGGAGATGTGTTAATTTCAGCAACAGGGGTTAAAAATATCGTTAATAGATCTAATTTGAAAAAAGGAGCTTATGTGGTAGGAGTGGGTGTTGGCAAAGAAAAAATAGATGGAGAAGAGAAAATATATGGAGATATTAACGATGAAGATGTTTCAGAAATTGCCAAACTATATTGCCCGACTATTGGAGGGATAGGGCCTTTAACAATTGTGTCGCTGCTAAACAATGTGATAAAATCAGCCAAAGGACAAAATTAATCATGGGTTTCATGGATAACATAAAACAGCTTGGTGATCTTAAAAAAATGAGAGACCAGGCAATGGAAGTGCAAAAAAAGCTGGCAGGAATTAAGATTACTGTTGAACATAAGGGTGTAACAGTGGTGATGACTGCTGACCAAAAAGTGGTTTCTATTTCAGGCGAACAAGACTTTAATAAAATCACGGAAGCAGTAAATGAGACTTTAAAGCAGTCCCAAAAAGTAGCTGCTGATGAAATGAAGCCATTAATGGGCGGTATGGGTCTTCCTGGTATGTAACGTAAGTGGTAAAATCCACACAATGGCTCAAGTCCCAAAATCTATCCAAAACCTAATAGAAGCTTTTGAGAGACTGCCTGGAATTGGTCCGAAAACTGCTCAGAGGTTAACCTTTTATTTATTGCATGCTCCAATTGATGAAGCCCAGGTTTTGGCAAAAGCAGCTATAGAAATGAAGGAAAAAACCATCCTTTGTTCTATATGTTTTAACATTGGAGAACAAGATCCCTGTACTATATGTGCTGATTCCTCAAGAGATCAGGTTATCATAATGGTTGTGGAAAATCCTCTGGATGTTTTGGCTTTGGAAAAAGCTAACTATAAAGGTTTCTACCATGTTTTGCACGGCGTGATTTCTCCTTTGGACAATATTGGACCAGATGAGATTCATATCAGAGAATTACTTCCCAGATTAAAAGATGGGAAAGTGCGTGAGGTTATTTTGGCTACAAATCCCACTATGGAAGGTGAAGCAACTGCTATGTACATACAAAGGCTTCTTTCTCCTTTAGGAGTAAAAATAACCCGGATTGCCAGGGGTTTGCCGGTTGGTTCAGACTTAGAATATGCTGATGAGACTACACTCTTAAGAGCTCTGGAAAATAGAAACGAATACTAAATATGCTAGAATGTAAACATGGCTGACAGTGGAATAGGAATACAACAAGCTGCTGAGGAAGTATCGGAAACAGTAAGTGAAGTGGCCACGGATTTTAAAGATTCTGTGGGAGAATCTATTGAGCAGGGTGTACAGTCTGTAGTAGGATCTCAATTAACTCCACAACAAGCTCAACAACAACAGCAGGAAAATCAAAAACAGGAAACTGATCGACAGAAACGACTTGCTTATACAAGGCAATGGTTTAAAAATTTAGAGCAGTCCCAAAATAAGGTGATTGCAGAAAATAAACAAAAAGAAAAGCAAAGATTACAAGCACAAGAGCAAGAGAAGCAAGTTATAGAAATGAAAAAGGAAGAAAAAAAGAAGAAGGTGATTCCTTCCAATATCGGGAAAGTAGAAATTAAAGGAGGGGTAGGAGGGTAATGCTTAAACTGTATAATACCTTATCACGGGAGATTGAAGATTTTACTCCGTTAAATCCACCCAAAGTTGGCATGTATACCTGCGGTCCCACTGTTTATGACTATACCCATATTGGCCATCTTAGAAAATATGTTGGTGATGATATTTTAAGAAGAGTTTTGGAAGCTAATAAGTATGAAGTTAAGCTTGTTATGAATATTACTGACGTAGGTCATTTAGTTTCAGATGAGGACAGTGGTGAGGACAAGATAGAAAAAGGAGCCAGAGAATCCGGGAGATCTGTTTGGGAGGTTGCTCGATTCTATGAAGACTATTTTTGGAAGTCTGTTCAGTTGGTAAATATTGAAAGACCTAATGTGGTAGCTAAAGCCACAGAGCATATTAAGGAACAGATTAAGTTAATCCATAGGTTAGAAAAGAATGGATTTATATATATTACAAATCATGCTATTTACTATGATATTTCTAAATTTCCAAACTACACAAAGCTATCAGGACAGAGCTTAGAAGATAAACAAACTGGGGTAAGAGAGGATGTAGTAATAGATAAACAAAAGAAAAATCCAGCTGACTTTGCTTTGTGGTTTTTTACTGTGGGACATTTTAAGGATCATACAATGAGATGGCCCTCACCTTGGGGTGAAGGGTTTCCCGGTTGGCATATAGAATGTTCTGCTATGAGTATGGAATATCTGGGAGATTCTTTTGATATTCATACCGGGGGGATAGATCATATTGCGGTGCATCATACCAATGAAATAGCTCAATCAGAGGCAGCTACAGGGCAATCTTTTGTGCAAATTTGGATCCACCATGGGTTTTTACAAGTTGATGGAGAAAAAATGAGTAAATCAAAAAAGAATTTTTATAGAATAGATGAAGTACAGGAAAAAGGTTTTGACCCTTTAGCCTTAAGGTATTTGTTTTTAACAGCCCATTATAGAGATAAATTAAATTTTACCTGGGAATCTTTGAAAGCTGCCCAGAATGCTTTAAACAATTTAAGGGAAACTATCAGAGGATGGGAAGAGCCAAACATTGGTTGCGCTGAATTTGAGCAAAAATTCAAAGATGCTGTCAATAATGATTTGAATATGCCGCAAGCAGTTGCCGTACTTTGGGAGATGGTTCATTCTGATTACCCAATTTCTGCCAAAGCAAAAACACTTTTGGAAATGGATAAAATCCTGGGATTAGGGTTAGATGAGTATTTAGGAAAACCTATTAAGGTACCTGCAAGCGTTATGAAGTTAGTAGAAAAAAGGGAACATGCTAGAAAATCCGGTGATTTTAAAAAGTCAGATGAGTTGCGTCGCGAGATTAAAAAATTAGGCTATGAAGTAGAAGATAGCCTGAAAGGAGCTACGATTAAGTGGAAGAAATTATAACTATTGATGGTCCGACATCTTCCGGCAAAAATAGTGTCGGATTTTTATTGGCTCAAAAATTAGGATACCAGTATATTGATACAGGTATGATATATAGAGTAGGTACTTATTTGGTATTAAAAAAGAACTTAAAGCTCGATGATGTTTTAGGGATTACTGAAGTTTTCAAGAATTTAAATTTGGAAATTAAAAGTAGCAATGGGAGTTTAAGAATTTTTAATGAGGACGTAGACTTAACAGATGTTTTACATTCATACGAGGTTACCAACGATGTTTCAGCAGTTTCGGCAATCAGAGAGGTAAGGCATATTACTAAAATAATTCAAAGAGAGCTGGGACAGCTTAAAAATACAGTGATGACAGGAAGGGATATTGGTTCGGAAATCTTTCCAAATGCAAAACACAAATTTTATTTAACTGCTTCAATCGAAATTAGGGCAAAGAGACGTTTTAATCAACTTGCGGAAAAAGATCCTGCTATAAAATATGAAATGGTTTTAAAAGATATGAAAGACAGGGATCAAAGTGATACAACAAGAAAAGCTTCACCATTACGGATTCCAAAAGGCGCTGTGGTAATTGATAATTCAGATCTGAATGTTGAACAAACAGTAAAAGAGATGTTAAGACACATATATGCATAGCATTACTACCTTAAAGAATGGCTTGGCTTTAATTACTGTGAATCGACCTCATTTTGATTCGGTTACTTCACTGGTTGCCGTAGGTGCGGGTTCAAGATACGAAACAAAAAAAATTAATGGTATTTCTCACTTTTTGGAGCATATGTTCTTTAAAGGTTCGGTAAAATTTCCCACTGCCGAGATAATTGCTACCACAGTAGATAGTATTGGGGCAATTAACAATGCTGCCACAGATAAAGAGGTCACTTTTTAT
>CAYMZB010000069.1:0-6141 GCA_964394845.1 uncultured Gammaproteobacteria bacterium
ATTGCAGATGTGGTGGCAGTTGTCAGCACCGGTAAAAAAGAGGTCTCTTCCTCCAAAGGCATGCAAAAAGCTCAGTCTTCCTTGTTTATGCCGGTTCGATTAGCTCACATGAGAGAGAAAAACGAATTATGTAAAAAATTAATCAAGGAGAAACTCTTTAAAGAGTTTGGGGAATTAATCGAGGCAGAAGCTTTAGAACTACATAGCATTATGCTAACACAGCGTCCGGCTCTTATTTATTGGACCCCTGGAACTTTAAGAATTATGAAACTTGTTTCTCATTGGAGAGCAGATGGAATTCCTGTTTATTTTACTATCAACACCGGCCAAGATATCCATCTTATTTGTGAGGCTAAAAATGTAGATAAAGTTAAAGATAAATTAAAAGAAATTGAAGAAGTAAAAGATATTATTGTTAACACTCCTGAGGAAGGAACAAGGTTAACAGATAAACATCTATTTTAAGTAAAAAAACCTGTTTGTTTTAATATTTTAACTCCTTCAAGTACCCAGGGAGCATAATTTTTAGGGTTTAATTCCACATCCTCCAGCAACTCATTCTTACCAACCCATTTATATTCATAACCTACCTCAGGGTTCATTTCAATCTCTCCTTCATATTCCCCTACCATCATGGCGCAATATTCATTCTCACAAAAGTCACCTTGTGCCGTATGATAGGGAGCAAAATAGTTAAAGCCCCCCAGATTCCTTAAGTTATCAACTTGACTTATATTATATTCCCGTTTTAAACACCTCATTGTAGCCTGCTCAAAAGTTTCATTTCTACCATCCTCAAAATGGGAAGAATCTGTTGAGCCTGTAAAATCCCAAAGATTATCAAACACCAAATGTTTTCTTTTTTGTAAAAGCACTTTACCTTGTCTTGTTACAAGTAAAACAGTTATCGCTAAATGATGTTTTCCTTGTCCGGTAATTCCCTCTGATTTGGGGATATATTCCCCTGTAGAATTACCTTCCTTATCACATACTATGATTATTTGATTGGTCATTTAAGACAATTCTAAACTTTCAAATTAGCAGCTTCAAGAGCGGATATTGTTAAATATATTACCAAAACTCCTAGAATTAACATCATAGTTTCCCAGAAAGCTATTTTCTTATCTTCCCTTGAATGGATTTCAGGAATTAAATTTGATGAAGCAATATAGATAAAAAATCCTGAAGTTAAACCCAAAATAATAGGCAGCATACCAACAATTGAGTCTTTTGCAACATAGGTTAAAATTGCTCCTACCATAGCAGCTAAGGCTGAGTAGAAATTAAGAAGTAATACTTTTTTTCTTGCAACACCTTTACTTAGCATCAAGCCAAAATCCCCTATTTCCTGAGGAATTTCATGCACAGCAACTGCTAGCGCAGTTATAATACCCAACGGGATTGAGATTAAAAAGGTTGCTGCTATGGCTACTCCGTCTATAAAATTGTGTACTGTATCGCCGATAATAATTAAAGGAATAACAGTTACTTTTTCCTTTGGACTATGGCTTTGATCATGATGATGAATAAATCGTTCCAAAAGAAAGAAAAGTAAAATACCGGCTAATGTCCAAAAATAGACATTTACGCTCCCTCCCTCAGCAGCTTCTTGAGCTTCAGGCAATAGATCAAAAAAAGTAGTTCCAAGCAAAGCCCCCGCAGCAAAAGCTGATAAAAAATGTGATATTTTAAGGGCGAATTTTTCTTTCCAAAGAAGCAAAACTCCACCAACTAGAGAAACTACACTGCCTATAAAGCTAAAAAATATAATGTACCCCAACAAATTCATCTTGAGAAATAATAATCTAACTACCCCACATTGTCAAAAGGAATGTATACCAATCGTTGCTCATTTTGCATCTTTTTTTTCTCAAAATGAGCTCGCCTCGCTGTCCGCCTCGGACTCGCCTCGCGTCGAAGCGGGTCGACCTCGTCAAGACGGGAGTCGGCGAAGCGGGCTTACGTAGGGTTTACCACAATCATGTAAACCTAATCGTAGTAAACTGATTGTGGTTTACCCCGCAGCAAATTCATTTGCAAGTGGTATACTAACTTCCAGCAGACTCCATTGTTTTTTCCGGGCCCTGATTCAAATGAGCATCTATAAATTTTTCGATTCTGCTGGAATCAAAATCGTTAAATGTATCCAAATAAGTCCAAGCAGTCAAAGCTATTCTTGAGGCTAAATTAGATCTGGGCACTACAATTAACCTGGTCTTGCCTTTTTTCTCATAGGCTCTGATTAGAGCATCAACTAATTTATGACAATCATCTGATCTAAAACTTTCCGGAAGGCTGGCTGAAGGTGTTGCTTCAGAAGAAGAAGTAGCTTCGTCTTCTATCCCGTGAGCCAGAGCTTCTGGAATCAAACTAATCTGCTTGTCACAATTGTAGGAGATAATAACATAACCATGTTCTAAAGAATGCACTAAATTCCTATCATCTTTTTCTGCCTCAAATACACCAGCCTTCACCCAATCTGCATAATGTTTACCAGAAGTAGGAGGATTGGAATTGTAATCAACTTTTTCTCCAATTGACACATGCCCCCTGCCTAAATCAGCAACTTTAGTACCTGGTAAAGGTTTTGAGGATTCAATAAATAGCCAAATTAAAAAGGCCACAACTGCTATAAGGGCAAACAAAATTAGACTGTTTTTTTTGGTCATTTAATCTGCAAAGAGTCTATAGGAGAAAAATCTTGCTGTCAATAACAGATTTAATTATATTGATTCTGTGTTACCTCTAATCCTTTTTCCAAAAGCAAATCCAGTGCTTTTATTGCAGATTTGATCATATGTTTAACATGTGATTTTTCAGAATGGATAAATGGCTCTAGTACAAATTTTTCTACAGATATACTTTGACCTTTATGTTCACTGCTTTGTGTTTTCAAATTACCAATTCCAAGCCTAACCCTGATAAATTGATCTGTTTTCAGCGCATCTATTATAGATTCAACCCCATGGTGCCCTGCCGCTGCCCCACCCAGCCTAACCTTGATTTTTCCCAAGGGTAAATCCAACTCATCTTGAACAATAATTACATCAGTAGGTGGTATTTTGTAGTAATCAGTTAGCAACTTAATAGCCAAACCTGAATTATTCATATAGGTCTGTGGCATTACTAGGATAAAGGGGGAAGCGTTAAGGGTAAAGTTTAAAATTTCAGACTTAAATTTTTCCTCATACTTCCAACTGACTCCTTTACCCTTGACCCTTTTCCCTAACTCAGCAATCACCACAAATCCCAAGTTATGTCTTACCCCCTCATATTTAGTTCCAGGATTTCCTAAACCAACTATCAATTTCATAATTTAGTTATATATTTTTAAAATGTCATCATGAATTAAACTATTGCTGCAAATTATCCGTGGTTTTTCTTCCAAATAATTTACTTCTTTCCCTGAAATACCGGTAACTCTGCCTCCTGCCTCCTCAACCAAAACAACTCCTGCAGCTATATCCCAAATATTTGCCCGGATTATATAAGCATCAATCATTCCCCGGGCAATATAACAGAGAATAGCAACTGCTGATCCAAAAAGATATACATATCTGACTTTTTCAACAATAGGGCGGAAAAAATGGTCTAACTTAAAAATTCTTTCCGTATGCCCTAAATCCAATCCAATAGTGCAATTTTGCAGACTACCTTCTTTCCTTACCTTAATCTTTTTACCATTTAAAAAAGCGCCTCCACCCCTCACCGCCCAGTACAATTCATCTGTTGCCACCATATTTATCACCCCAATAAATGGCTTATTGTTTTTTAAAATTCCAATTGAAACCCCAAAAACAGGGAGCCCGTCTACAAACGGTATTGTCCCGTCAATTGGGTCAATTGCCCAAATATACTCAGAATCATTCTCTACTTTTCCGCTCTCCTCAGCTATAATATTATGCATAGGAAAATTTTTGGTAACAATCTCTAAAATCATTTTTTCTGATTCTAAATCTGCTTGAGTTGCAAAATTTGTATAATGACCTTTATCATGAAGTATAAGTTCTGACTGGTAGTGCTTTTTAACTATTTTTCCGGCCTCCAGAGCTGCTTCTTTTGCAACTTTTAATATTTTCTTATCCATAATTTAGCAATTGTATCACTTCTTTGTCTGTCACAGGTTCAAATTGATGATAAAATTGGCCCACAGCTTGGAAATATTCAGGAATTTCCAGTACAACATATTTATCTGCGTCATTTTTCACCTTTTCTAAAGCATTATTACTGGTAACCGGTATAGCTAATACTATCCTTGCCTGATGTCTTTTTAAGTATTTTATTGCTGAGAAAATTGTAGCTCCGGTAGCCATACCATCATCTGCCAGTATGACTACTTTATTTTTTAAATTTAGAGACTCTTTTCCCTGACGATACAGATTCTCCCTCCTTTTTATCTCCTCTGCCTCTTGTTTTACTTTATCTTTTAAATCATCAATCTTTAATCTTAAATCTTCAATCAAACTCTTTTCCCAAACAACTTCCCCGTCCGGATCTAAGGCGCCCAATGCCAATTCTTCCTGACCAGGAGCGCCTAGCTTGCGGGTAACCACAATGTCCAAAGGCAGATGCAAATCTTTGGCAACTTCAGCTGCTACCACAACACCACCTCTCGGAATACCTAACACAAGGTCAGCCTTGATATTTTTGAGCCTGGCAGCTAATAATTTCCCTGCTGATCTTCTATCCTTCCAGATTTTCACTTAATCAAACAATCCTAACTGAGGAATTTCTACATCCTCGTTTTTTTGCCCGCTTTCTGCTGATTGCCATATTTTAACCACTCCATAAACTCCATCATACCCGGGATCAATAACCAGATCCCCTTTTCTCATCTTTTCTACTCCTTCAGCTATTTTAGAACCTGAGACTTTAGCAATCTCTAATATGTCAATTTTGGTTAAAATTTTCATTTCACTACCTAAAGCAAATGTTAACTTTTTGTATTCGTTTAATACTCTTTGACTTGTTGGAGCATTACCAAAACTTTCTGCTAAGACTGTTAAAAGCGGTACCAGCATTTTATAACCTGCTCTATCTGGAAACTCTTTGTTTTTTATTAATCCTTGTCCGTTATTAGTTGTTAATTGATCACTACCTCGCGAAGCCAGAGTCTCGACTCTTTCCATTACCCCTACTGTTAAACCCCTTTTGCAGACCGGGCAAATTGTTCCCTTAGCTTTAGTATCTTCAGGTGTGTATTTTACGTTGCAATTCCTGTGTCCGGTATAGTGATACTTTCCTTCTTCAGGGTAAAATTCTATTGTCCCTGCAATTTTTTGATTTTTGATAGCATCAAACATTCCAGAATAACCTTTTAAAATATCCTCTGAAAATACTGTTGATTCTCTTCCCAGATTTGGCAGCGAATGCGCATCTGAGAACGATAATATCGAACGATTATCTAATTCTTTGATCCTCCAATTCATGGCAGGGTCGCTGGAGAGTCCTGTCTCAACCCCGTATACATATTCTGTTAAATCCTCAAAACAATCCTGCAGGCTATCATAGCCTGACTCAGAACCAAATATTCCAAACCAGGGAGTCCAAACATGCCCCGGCACAAACAGAGCTTTTTCGCAGGATTGCAAAGCCAAGCTTAATAAATCTTTAGAAGACATACCCACAATCGGCCTTCCGTCTGATCCTAAATTCGCTCTTCTTCCAAGTAAAGATTTTTGAAAAGTTTCTGCAGATGCAAAATCAGGCAGAAAAATAAGATTGTGTATTCTTCTCCCTCTGCCTTTGTCAGTATATATAGTTGCAATCTCCACTGTTAAAACAAATTTAATCTCTGAATTATTGTGTGTCAAAAACCCTGATCCATTTTCTTTAAGTTGGTTTTTTAGTTCAGCAAACCATAAAGGATGTAAAAAGTCCCCGGTCCCTAACACATCAATCCCTTTTAATTTAGCCCACGATGCCAGGTTGGGGATATTAAGTTGCGGCGAACAAGCTCTGGAAAATCTAGAGTGAATATGTAAATCAGCTACGTATGCCATAATTATTTTTTAAACTGAAGCTTGTACATTTCAATTAGCTCTTTAACTGTGGTTGCATCTTCGGCTTTTTTGTCTGCTTCTCTAAATCTTACCAGCCTGGGAAATCTTAGGGCATACCCTGGTTCATTATCTGTTTTTC
>CAYMZB010000070.1:0-8558 GCA_964394845.1 uncultured Gammaproteobacteria bacterium
AAATCAACAATTACAAATTTGGGATTTTGCTCTATTGCATAAAAATGCCGGAGTACCCAATTCGTCTTATCATCATAGTTTGTTGAAACATAATAAGAAACTCCATAATCTGCAACCAGCTCGACTAATGGAAGAGCAACAACAGCCCAGCCAGGCCTATTTGTTTGATATAAAAATGCAGTATCACCGTTGTATGAAGCAACAACAATTGCATTTTTCGGTAATATTTCATCTGCTTTTCTACCTGCCTCAATCATTACCGGATTGTTAATTTTATAAAATTCTTTTACCTGCATCCAACTAAAATAAAATGACAAAGGTAGAAATAAAATAGCCAAAATTATAGTCCAAAATCTTGGTATAAAATCTTGAATGCCTTTTATCAAAGACAAAAAGCCTTGAGTTAAAAATATTGCAGCAACAGGCACAAAAATATATTGGTAATAATTATGCCTGATATTACCTGTAGCAATCCAACAGAAGTAGGTAAACATTGATAATAACCATATGTGCATAAACAAATTCCCATTCTTAGGTTTAATTAAAATGCCAATAGTAAATAAAACAAATCCTGTTGCCCCCAATATTTCCCTGCCAATTCTTTCGGAAATTAACCACCACCAAAATGCAGGTCTGAAACGTATATGATCACCGTTTGCTAACCAACCGGACGCAGGAATTCCTTCCGTCTGCTGCAGAATCCAGAGCCTCCAAATTATAAACGGCAAAACTGACAAAATTGCAAATATAATGAACTTTTTGGGAATTTTTCTAAATCCATACCGGCAATATAGGGAATAAATTAAAGGGGGGACAAAGAATATTGCCCATGGCTTAATTAAAAATGCAGCTGTTGTAAACAAAACTGCAACAAACCCAACACTAAAACCATTTTGTGAAATCCATTTATCAACAAAATACATCATTCCTAAAGTAAAGAAAAGAAACGTTGGCTCAGGTAAAGTAGTTCTTGAAAAGAAAATATTAAAAGGAAGTAACCCATATACAAACGCTGTAAATAAACCAACTCTAACCCCAAAGTTTTTTTTGGTCAACAAATATAAAAAAATAATACTGCCAATAGAAAACAGTACTGAAACTAATCTGGAATATTTATCATCTACTCCAAAAATCAGATATAGGGGATAAACAGCAATATTATATATAGGAAATTCTACAAATCTAAATCTATTAGGATTTGGCAGGGGATGTTCGGACACTCCTGAGAAATCATCATATTTAGGAATAAAAGGGTTAAACCCATCTTTCACAAAATTTCTGGTAACTGCAGCTGTATCAGCTTGCCTCCATGAATGCCAATCAGCAATAGGGGATTCAATTTTATAAAGCCTTACCGCAAAAGCCAAAATTAATATTATTGATAACCAAAAATATTGATTTCTAAATAATTTAAACATTTTCTTTAAATTTTAATACAGCTAAATTTAGACCTAAAATCATCCAAAAAAATGATGCTACTTTTGATGCTTCAAATACATCGATAAATAGTCCGTTTACAACAAATGCAACTAACATTGCAAGTGTTCCAGCAGAAAAATATCTGATAATTCTATCGTTATTTTTGAGTAAGCTATATAACTTTTTAAAAACCTCACTTAAAATTAGAATGAGTGTAATAGTCCCTAATAATCCAACTTCTCCTAAGGATCTTAAAAAATCATTATCAGTTGCTATGCTAATCGAGGAATAACCGGTTCCTAAAAATGGATTTTTAATAAAAGCAGTTATTGCTCTTGGCCATTCTATATTTAACCTAATTTGGAATGATCTGTAAACCCCAAGTTGAGTTGTATCTATGGGCTCGCCGGGCGTAATATCTGTAGGTATACCTGGCTCGGGTAGAAAGAGGGGCATACTGGCAGATTCTGAAGATGTCTTAACAGCCAATGTCGGAATATTTAACTTGCTTCTGACTTTTTGATCATCAGTTTTACCTTCGTATCTTGCGCCTTGAGAGAAAAGATTAACTGTAATGGTTGAGATAAATCTATCCCGGAGTTGCGAAGGGTATACTAAAATTGCTGCAAAAAATATCAATAATATTAATATGTACTTACGCTTCCTGATAAAAATTAAAGCTGCTATTAATCCAATTATTGCAGCAACAAATGATAACCGTGCTGTTGTGAAAATTAAAACTGTAAGAGATAAACAACCTAATAAAATTATAGGTATTTTTAAAGTTCTACTTACAGCAAAAAAGATCGAGAAAAGAATTACAAGCGCCATTGCCAAAAATACTGCTAAATCATAATGTCCTGCAAAAGTGGAGTTTACCCTTCCCCCATGGGCTAAAGTTAAAATTAAGCCTTTGGAAAATTCTGAATTGGTTGTGGAAATAACTGGCCAGCTAAGATATTGCTGACCTAATCCGTAAATATTAACAGCCAGTACAGTAAAAAATAAAACTATCAATACAATTATTAAATCTTTTTTAGTTTTTACAACCGTTGCAACAACCGGCATCAACATTAAAAATTCAACTCTTCTTAGAAAATGCAGAATACTTAAATGAGGCGTAACCGAATGGGTAAGAAAAATTGCGGAAAAAGTTGATAGAATCCCTACAAAAAAGAATAATAAAATTGCTTGAATTAATCTATCTTTTAACAAAACTTTAACTTTGGTTGATAAACATATATAAACAAACCAAATCGCCAGAAGCAAACCAATAATTAAATCCTCTATTCTTATGGCAACAAAAGTGCCTGATACATTAAGCAATGGAAATTTAGGATAAAGAGGGATAAAGGCAAATAAAAATAAAGTTAACCAAAATAATATTTTATCGAGTATTGAAACGGTTTTTTGCATAATCAATATTTATATCCTTCTCAGCAGCTTGTTCTCTTTTGGAAAAACAATTTCTTTTCCTAACTTAAACAACAAAAATAAAGATGAAATAATTCCTAACCAAACCAAAATCCTTACCTTAAGAGGCGAGGGATAAAACCTTACAGTCACCTTAGTAAACCAACTATGTCCTTCACTTTCAAATCTGCTGGAACCCCAAAATTTGGGTGTACTGTCAGAGTAAAACGGCTCAAAACCATTAACGTAGAATGAATCCCGTAGTGGGTAAACTAATTCTTCTAAATAGGTACTGTCTGTATGCTTTTTTATTACTGTCCAGGAATATTCTGGTGGGTGATTTAATCGTAGGGGTGGAAAAGGTAATAGACTTTTTTGCCAATAATTTTTAATATAAAAGGGCACTGCGGATTCACGGTAATTATTTGAAAAATAAGCTGCTACATTTGGGACCTGTTCTATATTATCTCCTGCTAATTTAGACTTATCTGAATCAGGAAGAGGCTTAAAATCTGAAATTTTTCCCGGACCCGGCCATATCATATAAACTAAGAGTAGAGCCGAAAAAACGAAAAATATTTTTCTCATCGTCTATTGAAATAATCTTGCTCTGCCTAATTTGTAATGGAGGTCTTTTAGCTTTCTTTCACCAATTACTTCTGCCGGTACCCCTCCTGCTATACTAAATTCTGAAACATTCTTAGTTACCACAGCCCCTGCTGCCACTATTGCTCCCCTGCCTATTTTCACTCCTGGTAGTAAAATTACTCTTGGGCCGATGAAACAAAAATCCTCTATGATAACAGGAGCCAATGTAGCATGAAAATCATCAGAATTTATATCGTGCTCGGAATTATAAATCATCACATCTGAAGCAATATCAACATGATTTCCTATAATAATAGGCGCTCTCCCATCCAGGAAAGCTCGGTACCCTATCATTGAATCATCACCTATTTTTATGCTTCTTAAAGAGAAGAAACGGCAACCCATGTGAATACTTGAACCCTTACCAATTTTTGCCCCACCCAAGCGTATTAGTAATCTCCGCAGATGATGAGAAGGAAAATTGACAAACAAATGAAGAATAAACAAGCTAAAATCAGCTAAATAATTATATAATCTATTACCAATCTTACTGGTAATTTCAGTCAATCCTAGCTTTCTTCCCATACGGTCACTAAGAATAGTCATACATAAATTATACACAAGCCCAATACACGAAGCAAAGTTTAAAAGGTGCTTAAAACCGTCTTTGCAAATTTTTCCCATGAGAATTTTTTAGCTTGCAGCAGAGAAGCTTTAGAATACTTATCCCTTAATTTTTTCTCTGTGATTATCAGCCTTATTGCCTGTTCTATCTGACTGGGCGAATATGGATCTACTAAAAGTCCTGCTTTACCAACAACCTCAGGAAGTGATGAGACATTTGAGACTATAACCGGACAACCTACAGCCATTGCCTCCACAGCAGGAATACCAAACCCTTCCCAAAGAGAAGGTAAAATAAAGGCTTTCGCTCCTGATAAAAGAGGTGGTAAATCGCTACTTCGAGTAAAACCTAAGAAATTAACCCTATTTCCTATACCTAATTTTGTTGGTGTTTCCAAAATTTCTTTAAACTTCCACCCTTCTTTACCCTCACCTCGAGTTTTACCAATTATTACTAAATTTAAGCCTTCAATCTTTGCAACAGCCTCAATTAACCTGATTAAATTCTTTCTAGGCTGCAATGTCCCTATAAATATAATGTAGGGGTCTTTTATTTTGTACTTATTCAAAACCTCTTTAATTTTCTTTACGTCTTTCAAAGGCTTAAAAATATCTTTATTAAACCCTGGAAAGGCAACAGTTATTTTATTTTTATCAACTCCATATTGCTTGATGATATCCTGCTTTGAAAAATTGGAAATTGTAATAATATGATCAGCATTTTCCACCGAGAATTTAGTCCCATTTTTAAGTTGCCAGAGATCTTTCTTGGTAAACATATCCGGGAAATGCAAAAAGGATAAATCAAAAATTGTAACAATTCTTTTAACAGGAGAGAATCTGGGAATATAGTGGGTTGGGGAAAAAATTAGATCAGGTTTATTTTTTGCAGCGAATAGTGCTAGAGGCAAAGCAATACGGGTCCAAAGCCTCTTAGGTTTTAAAATTTTATACCTCCACCCATTCCTTTCTATTGGGAGATCTTCTAAGGGGCTGGCAGGCAAAAGTACTAAATAGTCATTGCTATAATCTATCTTCTCTAAATTCCTTAAAAGCTCAAAAGCAGTCTGGGAAGAACCAAGCCTTTGCTCAATATTGGCTTCATATCCATCTATCCAAATCTTCACTTTAACAGCCTCCGGTATACTTCCACTGTTTGTCTTGCGTTTTTTTCCCAGGAGAATTTTTTAGCTTGCTTAAAGCCTTTATTTATCATTTCTTTTCTTAAACTTAAATCCTTCATTACTAAGTTTATTTTTTTATTTATATCTTCAACGTTAAGTGGATCAATATACAAAGCACTGTCACCTCCAACCTCCGGCATTGATGATGTGTTAGAGGTAATAACAGGTAATCCCAAACAAAATGCATCAAGTATTGGTAAACCAAATCCCTCATAAAGCGAGGCGTACACTAAAACAGCTGCAGACTGATAAAGTAATTCTAACTCCTCCGTATTTAGCCAAGGGATTGAATGTCCTGTAACTATCAAAGGATACTCCTTTGAAGCAGCCTCAATCCTGTCAATATTTTTTCTTTCTCCTACTCCTCCTATTGCCAGTACAAATTTTTCCGGCAATTTATATTTTTCCTTAAATTTCCTGATATTTTCTTCTGATTGAAGTTTAAAGTCTGTAGTTGGTCCTTCATAAATTACCTTTATTTTTTCCTCAGGTATCTTAGTAGTCTCCAGTAAATCCTGCTTGGTTGCTTTTGATACAGCAATTACACAATCTACCTCTTCCTCAACTAATTTTAATCTTCTTTTATGAACAGCTATAACTTTTGGATGAGACCACTCTGGGTATTTAATAGGAACCACGTCATGATATGTTGTAACTTTTTTAGCTTTACTTGGAGGCTGGGTCCAATCACTTGAGTGAAAAATATCAACAGGCCCAATAAATTGTTCTATTCCAATATTTCTCCATCTATTAAAGATCATCTCAAACAGAGTAGGTGGCAGATGATTCATTTTTACATTCTTTAGGTTGCCTTGATATGGCTTTCGCAGGGAAGAATAGAAATAGACCATCTCTAAATCATCAAATTTAGAAAGTTGAAGACTTAAGTTAAAAGTATATGTAGCTACACCCCCAAAGTGAGCTAATTGTGAAATATCCATACCAACACGCATAAATATATTTTAGCAGATTAGAAACCCTTACGGCGCAGGATATTCTTTGTTCCAACATTATCTATGACTTCGTAGTTTTGCTGAATATACTTATCTATTTTATCTGCAAATTCCGCAATCTCAACTCCTTCAATTTTAGCAGTTCTTTCTGAAACAACAATATTGGGCTTATCCTCCATTAATCCTTCTAAGATTCTAGTTTCAGCTATTTTCAAAAACCAGGGAAACTGAAATACAAATATATTTCCGGCCGGCAGCCTATCAGCCATTTGATATAAATTTGGCGGAAGACCAAAAATAAATATTTTCTCATCTACTTTAGTGTATTGTCTGATTTTTTGGGCAATCATTTTTGTTTCCGGATCGAAAAAGAAAACTTTATTTTCAATATGCCCTTTATAAAAAATGTTTATCCACCAGGCAGCTATTAATAAATAAACTATTACTGCAACTTTTCCAATTATTCCCAATCTCTTGAATTTTCCAATCCCAAGGATTGTTGCCAAAATTGCAAAAGGCAGGGCTGGTTGAAAGTGCACAAAATCAAATCTTGTAGTAAGTCCTACTAAACTTCCAATTAAAAAAATCAGAAGAACTTGAACTGATCTTTCTTTTATTTTTCCCACTGCTAAAAATGCTGATCCAAAAACTAAAACAACCCTGAATAGATGAGCAAAATCAGTTCTTTCTCCCCTTCCATATTTTGCATAAATTGTTAAGTTAAAAATTACTGTCCAATAAAAAAAATCATTAAATACTCCTATGCTAACTAAATAAATAATCATCAGAAAAATGGGTAAACTTAAGCCAATAAAAAAATCTCTTAATTTTTTAAATTCTTTACTCTCCCACCAGACATAGAATGCTAATAAAATAGCAAGAGGAATCATCACTTGCTTAAAAACAACTGCTAAGCCTACTAGAATTCCGCTTATGAAAAACTTATCTTTAAAGAAAGTATAAAATGCCGGTAATAAAATAAGCGGCAAAAAATTATCTATCCACAAAACCCATCCTTCAAAAAACGGCTGCCAAATTAAATAAAGTATATTTACTAAAAGTGCTTTTTTACTGTTTTTTAAAATAGCATTGGAAATTAAAAATAAGAGTACATGAATTATGACAACAATGCTTATTAACCAAATTCTTGCGACAGACTCATTAGTCATTCCTAAATTATCAAAATTTATAGGCAAAAACATTAAACCAGGAAAATGTTGATCCAAAATCTGAGAATAAGGTTTTAATCCGTGATTAGTTAAATAAGGATATACAAAAAGCTCCGGATAAGGAAAGAAAATTAATTTGGTTAACACATATATGTGTATAAAAATTATCGTTGCTAGCAATAAAAAAATGGATTTATTTAGCATAGTGATAAACAAACCCCACTCCATGAAAATTTTTAATATCTTCTTGCCTATAGCCCAATCCTTCCAGGCTTTTAGCCGCCAATCTATTGGGATCACTTATTTCCACCAGATATTCAACAAGATAAATATCATTTTCAGTCTGTGCTAAATCAACTACGTCATTTGTATTTCTTGCCGGAAAATCTTTCAAGGCTCCTTTTGCATTTAAAGTTCCTTTGGCATAATAATCAAAAGGAGGAAGAGTACCTGAGCTTTCAAACAAAATTACTGCATTTTTATCCAGTGATTTTGCAAAATGCACTAAACCTTTCCAATCCTCTCTTTGATATTTAGGGTTAAATAAATACACTGCTGAAGAGAAAACTTCAATCAAAATAACCAGAACTAAAAAGAAATTCCTTAATTTAAATTTGAAAGAAAGAATACCTAAAGCAGTTAGAATAATAAATGCTGGAATAGTATAGATTACTCTAAAATAGCTATATATAGGAATCACAAACGAGATTAAACTTCCCAGAAATATAGGTATCAAAAGCCAAATAATAAGCAGGTTCCTCCCATATCCAACAGCAAATTTAATTCCCCGGAAAATGAGAAATAAACATAAGAAAGAAACCGGAAAAAGCGCTAAAGCATAAATAAATTTATCATCCAAACTTATTCTCCCAATTATGAATTTAATAAAAGTTAAAGGTATGGCTTTAATGTCAAATCCGCCAACTACAAATTTCCAGGTAGGTAAGTTAGCTGAGGCAACTGACCCAACATCAAACTGACTCAAAAATATCGGCAGCAACCAAATACCCGGTAAAACAGCTGCAAACAAAGCCATTATCCATTTTTTAATAATTTCTTTCTCACGAATAAAAAGTAGAAAAACTAGTTGGGCAGGGAAAATAAAATAGGCTACATAATCAGATGCAAACACCAATACATTACTAAGAATCAGAAAAATCAGCTTTAACTTTTCTCCTTTAACTAATTTAATTAGCAGTAAAATGTTT
>CAYMZB010000071.1:0-4566 GCA_964394845.1 uncultured Gammaproteobacteria bacterium
TGTTTGTTGGGTTTTTTGGATACAGAAAATTTATTCAGAAGAATTTTCTGCACAGAAAATTGAGTTTCAACAATTTTCTTGTGATCCAAAATTGAAACAAGTAAATTTAAATAAACCGCATACTAAAGTATATGGTTTCAATTTATGGATATGAAAATAATACTAGATACAAATTTTTTAGTTTATTGTGCAAAAGAAAAACTAGATTATAAAGAGAAGATAAGCAATATGATTAATGAAGATTATGAGTTGGTAGTACCTAACAAAGTTATTGAAGAGTTAAAAATGATAACAAAAAAAACTAAAACTAAAATTCCTATCTCAAAAAGGAAGCCAAAATTTAAAAAAACAACTGGAAGAGATAAAGAGGCTGCTGATTTAGCTCTTCAATTAGTAGAAAAAAATAATATAACAAAACTTCCTACAGTTGGGGATAGTGTTGATAATTCTATTATTAATCTAGCTAAAGAAAATCCTAAAAACATTGTTTGTACTTTAGATAGAGAATTAAGAAAAGTATTAGGAAGAGTTATTTTAATTAATAAAGGGAAAAAATTGATGTTAACTAGATAGATATAACCTATTGAATTGGTAAAAATAGAAAACTATAAATTTAAAAAATAGTTTTAATACAATTATTTTTTTATTAACCCTCGTAAAAATCTCCAATCTTTAGATTGGAGTATTTGTTGGAGATTTTTCCGGGTCTCACAAAACCATAAACAAACTCCACACTTTAGTGTGGAGTATAAAACCGAAGGTTTTGTGATTTAATAATATTTATATATTTGTAATATTCCTATTTATGGGGCAGGTAAAAAGGTCTGATTTGATAATCAAAAATTTTTGAAAGATTATCAAATATTTTTAAATGGAGTTCGCCTTCCATGCCTGCCTCTTTATTTGATAATTATTGTTAAAACTTTTTAAATAGGATTAGAAAAAATCAGAAACTTTTTTTTATTTTACAAAATTAATGTTCGTTGACTCTTACTATAGGAGTTCCTTCGAAAAGATAGTATTTACTACTAAAATCTTGATCTTCATATGGTGAAAAACTTGTTCTCAAGTTGACTAGTCCGTCAAAACCCCTTTTTCTTAATTCATATTTTACTTTAAATAAGGCACGGTCTTTATATTCTTCTTCAAAAAGTTCCATAAAGAAAGGGCATTCAACAAGAAAGAATTTATCATATTTTTTATTAATATTTATTCGACATCTAGAATTTAATTCATCAAGAGATCCATGATATAAAACAATTTCTTCAAGCTTCTTTTTATCTTCTTCACTCATTACCCCAAAACTTTCTATTTCTACCATAAAAATATAGTATAATGTTTAGTATTTAAATCTTTCATTTTGTTCTTATTTTTAAGTTACAATTAAAATTTCAAACTCGACAGACAGGGATAATCTTAGTTTTTTACTTTTCTGAAGCTTTTAGTAGTTGCATGCTGAATTCCTCGATGCCTTGGAACTTACACATCAACTCTATCAACGTCATCTTCTATGACGGCCTTTGTTGTCTCGTTTTGCGAATGGCTTCGTGCTTAGATGCTTTCAGCACTTATCCATGTAGAGCGTAGCTGCACAGCCTGCTCATAACAACTGTTAAACCAGAGGCTCCGAATCCAGGTTCCTCTCGTACTACGGGATCCTTCCACTCAGACAACAGCATACCTAATAGATATCATACAATCTGTCTCACGACGATCTTAACCCAGCTAACGATCCCTTTTAATATGTGAACTCCAACACCCTTGGCCGCTTGTGCACGACCAGGATAGGGAGAGCCGACAGCGGTGTAGCAAGCCTCGCCGTCAATGTGAACTATCGGGCGAGACGACCCAATTATCCTTGGGGTACCTTTTCTGTCACAATTGTGGCCCATTAAAAGCCATCAATGGTTCGCTAAGTCCAACTTTCATTTCTGCTTTCCTTGCTTTTTAGAAAACAGTTAGACAAACTTTTGCCTTTACACTCCACTCCAGATTTCCGACCTGGATGAGCTTGTCTTTAGGCCCCTCCGATATTTTTTCAGAGGGGTGCCGCCCCAGCCAAACTGCCCGCCTGCCGATGTCCTCGAAAGAGTAAGCAAATCTACAAAAAACAAGTAGTATTACATATTACGACATGCCGCCTCGCCGAAGCTGCGCGTATTCTCCTACTTATTCTATGTGTCAATTATAAATTTACAACGACAAGTTGCAGTAAAGGTCCACAAGGTCTTAGCTTCCCATTAGGTATCTCTGGCCTTTTCACCAGATAATATTTTCAGAAGTTTCTAGTTAGGGACAGTGACGATTTCGTTAAACCATTCATGCAAGTCGCCATTCAGACGACAAGGTATTACGCTACCTTAAGCAAACTGACTTACATTACTGTAAGAGTCGGACTATATCTTCATCCAATTTTTATTGAGATGCTCGACGTATAGTCTCTGAGGGTTACCTAAAATTTCTTTATTAAATTTTAAGTCCTTCCCTGCTGATTGTCCATTCGCTGTATTCATTTTCACTTATCTACTTCAGTGTAAATAAGTAGAATATAACTTAAATAATTTTCTGTGAAAATTATTTAGGATTTCCAGCATATAGTCGAGTTTTATGAGACCCTTATTGAGCCTCAGGAATTAGGCCCGCCGTTTGATGGGCCTTAGCCGCATTGGAACGCGGTTTGAGATACCACCACTGGGCAGGTTTCACCGGTTATACAAGTCTTTTCAGATTAGCAACCGGCTATGTTTTTGATAAACAGTCGAACCGTCCTTGTTACTGAGATCTACCAATGCATTCTTATTTCTAAAAAAACAAAGATAGACACCCCTTATACCAAAGCTAAAGGGCTAATATGCCGAATTCCCTTAACTAGATTAAACTTTCAGATCTTAGCCTTCTCAGCTAGAGCATCAGTGTCGATTCTAGGTACAGCTATTCAAGTTAAGTGCAAAATTTTTTCACGGGATCCTGGAATCAGCAATTTTCATTGTACAAATTCTAAGAGATCTAAGCATTAAGCTCCCTCTTTTTCTTTGTACAGACTTTCTTTCGAAAGTTTGCTTATCCTGAACCTGATTTCGCCATTAAAACTTGAAAAGTACAGGAATATTAACCTGTAATCCATCGTTGTATTCGGTTAAGATACAACTTAGGCACTGACTAACCCTTGGTTAATTGATATTGCCAAGGAAACCTTGCTCTTACGATCTTTCTCGATTCTCAGAGAAATTTGATCTTACTCCTGCCAGGATTCTCATTCATTTCAGCTCCATCCTCTCTCTCGAGAGAAATTCTGCGCCGAAAAGACGCCTGTTTACCAGAACACTTATAAAAAGTGCCTCTAAAGTATCGGTAATATGTTTTAGCCCCGTCCATTTTCAGGGCCTCAAACCTCAATAGGTGAGCTGTTACGCTTTCTTTAAAGGATGACGGCTTCTATGTCTACCTCCCTAGTGTCTCAGGTTTAAGACTCCTTTTGATACACTTAACATATATTTTGGGACCTTAACTCTAGTCTCCCTTGTTCGGGTCTCGGAATAGCACCTTACGCGCTACCCCTGTTTCCCATCACAAACATCTTATAACTTCTGAGTTGGAATGTTCACCGTAACAAAAGCGTTCTGCATGACCAATCCGTACTTTACGTCATAAGAAAGTATTATAATGAGGCTATACTTAGGCATATTTCAACAGGAACCAGCCATTGCCAGATTCGATAGGCTTTTCACCCCTAATCACAAATCATCCAAATGCGTGTACACAACACTAGTTCAGGCCTCCCTTCTCCTTTCGGAAAACTTCACCTTGTTCATGATTAGATCATCTGGCTTCAGGTCTTATCCACGTGACTAACGCCCTTTCAGACTTGCTTTCGCTTCGGCTTCCATTATGTTAACCTTGCCACGTAAACAAACTCCCTGGCCCGTTTTTCAAGACGTACGTTACAACTCTTTCAAAGAAAGAGCAGTAACAAACTGTAGCTGTTAGATTTCAAGTCTTTTAACTCTCTTGTAAGAGTGCTTTTCAGCTTTCCCTCGCGGTACTAGTTCACTATCGGACTTAAGCTCATATTTAGGGTTAGCAGTTAATTCTGCTGTATTCATGCCTCCAATTTGGGAGACACTACTCTGTAAAGCGTATCCATATCAAGTCAGTCTACGAGGCTATCACTCTCTGAGGCGTTTTATTCAAAAAACTTCGACGTATTGACACAGGACCAATAGCTCACCACATCTCTACTCTCCTTTCGAAGAGAGATTCAGTTTGCCCTCTACCCTTTTCGCTCGCTGCTATTCAGGGTATCACATAGTTGTTTTCTTTTCCTCCCGGTACTAAGATGTTTCAATTCCCAGGGTGCATTATCTTCTCAGATTAAATACGTATACTCGCATTCGGAAATTCTCGGATCAACGGTCGCATGCACCTTCCCGAGACTTATCGCAGCTTGCCACGTCCTTCATCACAGCTTAAACCAAGCTATCCGTCTAACAGCATAAAAAAATTTACTATACAATAGTAAATAAGAACAAAGATACTCAAACTTTTTCCTAATGAAAAAAGTTAAGA
>CAYMZB010000072.1:0-20328 GCA_964394845.1 uncultured Gammaproteobacteria bacterium
TAGGCATCTCTCCCCCTTCCGTAAATTTTATGCGCCTCATCCAGGATAAAATCCGCCACATGGTGCGGTCTGGGCACAGCCTGAAAATCAATGTTTTTGGTGGCGCCGGCTGTCTGGATAAAAACATTGCCGTAGTGAAAAATTGAATTCATGATCCCGCCCATAGAAGAGGAGGTATCCTCAATATTCCGCAAGGGGGCCACATCAATATTTTTGAAAAGCAGCGAGTGAAAATCTATATCCACAATGTTTTTTGCTGTCACTATATAGACATTAAAATACCAGTGTAAAAATCCTTCAAAAGTAATAATTAAAACCAGCAGGTAGTTAATGATTAAAAATACTATGCCAAACTGCTCCGGGACTCCTGAGAGATCCAAATTAAGCAACCGAACCATCCCGGGAATAAAGAAAGGGGCAATAAAAAGTAATATGGCAGTTATTATCCAACTTAAGTTTGTGATTGGGTGCGCCCTTAAAAGCAGCAAGATTTTCTCATCAGCATCCTGGCCTTCAAAACTACAGTTTACAGGATGTTCTATATATGAAGAAAACATGACTAAGAAAGTATAACACCTATGTGTTATTTTTTCTCAATATTAAAGAAGGCAAAACCGCTTTGAGGAATGGACATTCTGCCTGGCGCTCTTAAATTAAATCCTTTTTTAAAATCTGAACCATTTAAAGTTACGCCATCGATAGTTACCTGGTTTGTGTTTCCGTTGCCTTGGATTACAACAACACTTGAAGCTGAAGATATACCTCCATACTTACTCGCCAAAGCCTTAAGTTCATCCATACTGTAAGGATTGCCTCCCCAACAAGAGGAAACTGGGGTAACCCTCGATGCTTCATCATTACTACCCTTTGAAATTACTAACGCTGCGTTAACTATATCAGCCAGCTCAGAACTATTAAGCCAGGGGTTTGACCGTCCGCACTTATCACTATTTACACTATAACCTTGAGTATACCAAGCCTTATAAACCCAGGGTGAACCTCCTAGTTTATCATAAGATTTATCAACAAAATTTCCTCCGCCTGATCCATCAGTAGTATCCCAACCAATAGGAGAGGCAAAACCTCCATGCGTTGATGCATAATAAGTTACTACATCTTCAATAACTTGCCCGCGAGTAGCATTGACTGCGTCTTTCCAAGCCCCCGGAGAATTATCAGATTTAGATTTAGAAAATACTTGACAAGCCTCTGAAGTACAAATTTCCTTACCCTCTTGTTTATATCTGAAAGCATAGGTCCTGGCAGCTACAGCCTGCGCCTTAAGCGCTTCAGGATGCCAGCCGGAGGGCATTTCAGCAATACCATATAAATACTTTTCTTCGAAATTCATTGATCCCTGGCCTGAAACATTAATATCCCCTTCTGTATCCTTATTTACAGGCTCTTTACCGTAATAAGCTCTTAAAATTGCTTTATAATCCTGGCCTGAAGTTGCCCTTCCCCTTGCTCCATATTGACTCATACCTTTTCTGTGAGTATGACCCCCAAAGGAAAAAACTGCAAAAGATCCGGAAGGAGCTGCTTCCCTAAAACCTTTGATGGACGCATTATAATCATCTGCCAGCTCGCTATCTCCGATACTGGCAGTAAATTGACCAGACCTTGCAGATAAGATTTCCTGCTGTTTAGCGCTTAATGCTGCAATTTGACCGGTTAAATCAGCCTGATAAGCTTTGGCTTTTTTAATTTCTCCTCCCAGGAACTCGGCATTTTTATCAACTTCTGCCTGCAAAAAAGCCAGCTTCGCTTTATCTTTTTCAAGTTTTGTTTTTTGAGTTAACAGATCAACTACTTCTTTTGTAATAGAGGAGATAATTTGTCTGTCTTCTTTTGTTATAGACTGGCGGTAGGATAATTCCCTAAATAAATCTCCTGAGCTAATGGAAGATAAAATTACCAGCAAAGGATCTGTTAAATATGAACGGATATAATAAGCTTTAACCCTTTTTTCTAAAAGCGCCTGCTGCAGCGCCAGTTTATCCTCTCTTATATCTAAATCAGTCTGCCTTTGTTTAATTCCTATCAATAAGTGGTCAATGCCTGCTTGAATTTGAGCAAGCTGAATCTTTAAAGACTGCACTTGACCTTCCAGAGGTTTGGTAGCATTAACAGATAATTCCTTAGATTTGTTAAGCTGATCAATCTGTTTTTGTAAATCTTCTATTTCATCAGCATGGACAGGAAAAGGTAAAAGGTAAAAGGTAAAAGTCAAAAATGAAAGTAAAAATCCAAAAGTAATTAAAAATTTTAAATTTTGAATTGAAATTTTGAATTTTGAATTTTGAATTTTGAATTTACCTAACATATCTTAAAATTCTACCATTTTTTACCCCTTAATATACCACTTGCAAATGAATTTGCTGCGGGTATAACCACTCGTAAGCTCATTTTGAGAAAAAAAAAGATGCAAAATGAGCAACGATTGGTATACTAAACTATGAAAACATTGATACTAATATTAATAATTGCCTCTTTTCTGGAGTCTACAATTATTCCCTTGGATTTAACTTTATTAATCTTAATTTGTAGAAGCTATATAAAATCAGATAAAAGCAATCTATTTTTGGCGTTTGGCTTTGGTCTTCTGAACAGCCATCTTAATTTAAACTTAATAGGTTTTTCGAGTTTAACTTATTTAATCCTTGTAACAGCAACACAAAGCTTATCGGAAACAAGACTGGCTGGCAATTCGCTCCTGATTATTCCTCTGACTTTAATTTTATGTAGTATAAACCAAGCTGTATTATCAATTTTTATCCATACGTCTCCTCAACTTTTTCCTAGAGTGCTCTGGGAAGCTGTTCTTTCTTTACCAACGCTTTACTTAGTTAGGCTTTGGGAGGAAAGGTTTATTGTTAGAAAAGAAATTAAGCTAAAAGTTTAGAATAATATGGCACATAAAGATAAGAATCTTGGGTTTGGTTTTGCAGATACTGATGATTGGAAAGACACTCTTCTGCCAAATTTTGATGCAAGCCAAGGAGAAAAATTTTCAAAAAATTCCTGGTCAATATTACCTTTTTCTGCTTTTTGTTTAGTTTTATTTTTTATCATTTTTCTTCGTTTGTTTCACCTTCAAATAGTTGAAGGAAAGATAAATAGAGAATTTGCTGATGGGAATCGTATTCAGATTAAAGTTATTCATGCCCCCCGGGGAGTAATCTTTGATCGAAATGGGAAAATTTTAGCAGCCAATTCACCGGCTTTTAGGTTGAGAGCAAGACTTATAAGTCGCGAAGAAGCCTTATCAATGGAGGTAAGAAATGATCCAAGAAGCAACGATCTGGAAGTTGATAATGTAAGAACTTATTCTATGGGTGAGGAATTAGCTCATGTAGTTGGATATGTAGGTGAGATTTCGCAAACTCAGTTGAAAGATACTCTGTACAAAAGTTATCATTTAGGAGACAGAATAGGTCAGATTGGGATTGAGGCCCAGTATGAAAAAGTGCTTAGGGGTATAGACGGAGGAGAGATTATTGAAGTTGATTCTATGGGCAGGAGAATTCGTACCTTAAGACGAAATCCTCCCATTGCAGGTCAAAATATTTATTTAACAATTGATGCAGACCTGCAAAATAAAATTTATACCCTGACTAAAGAAGCTCTTGTAAAAGTTAACAGTTGTTGCGCAGCAGTAGTTGCAGCAGATCCCAGTAATGGTCAAATCTTAGCGTTACTTTCTTTTCCCTCTTTTGATCCTAACCTATTTACCAGGCTTTCCGATGACAACACAATTAGTGATATTTTTTCCCGCTCGGATTCTCCAATTTTAAACAGGGTTATAGCAGGTGCGTATCCACCTGGATCAACCTTTAAAATTGTGTCTTCACTAGCAGCGCTTGATTCCGGTAAAGTAACTAAGGATACTACCATTCAGGATAATGGGGTTATGTATCTTGGGAGTTTTAGGTTTACTAATTGGTATTTTAATCAATATGGAAAAGTAGAAGGTCCGGTTAATTTATTAAAAGCTATTCAACGTTCTAATGATAGCTATTTTTATGAAATCTCAAGAATAATTGGAGAAAACGCTTTAGTTGATTGGTCAAAGAAACTTAAATTAGGAGGATCTCTCGGTATAGATATTCCAGGTGAAGTAACTGGGTTAGTGCCGGATGATGCCTGGAAGAAAAAAGCCATTGGAGAACCTTGGTATCCGGGAGATACCCTGCATATGTCAATAGGCCAGGGTTTTGTTTTATCAACACCGTTACAAATTTTGGGAATAACTTCATATATGGCAGAGGAAGGTGTTTTGTATAAACCACAACTTGTTCTTACTAATTTTAAGCCAAAAGTATTAGTAAATAACTTAATATCAGAAGAGAAGATCAAAATAGTCAGGGAAGGGTTGAAATTGGTTCCTAAGGATGGCGGGACAGCCTGGCCATTTTTTACATTTCCTATACCCTCAGCTGGAAAAACCGGAACAGCAGAGTATGGTGATCCAAAAGACAAAACACACTCCTGGTATACATCTTTTGCTCCAATTGATAATCCAAAAATTGTCTTAACTGTTATAGTTGAAGGTGGCGGTGAAGGGTCAAATGTAGCAGCTCCAATTTCTAAAGAAACTTATCGCTACTTTTTTTCACCTGACAAAAATAAATTGATACAAGATATGTATAGTCAGGCAACGCAGTCAGCAAAAGCTTTAGGAGAATGAAACTAGGTAGTGGTAATTATTATAAATCCTGATACCATGAAAGTAGCCTTAAGAATTTAGTTAGGGCAAAATAACCAATGAAATATTTAACACTGCCAGTTCATATAATTGAATTTTGGTATCTGGAGGGAATTGCTGTCTTTGTACTGACTTGGAAGAATTTAATGCTTTTCTTGGAAGAAGATTTAGCAGTAGTTTTAATGTGGAGACTTTTATTTACCCCTTTATTTCATGATTCAACCTATGTTGGCAGAATTTTAAGTTTTATTTTTAGATTAATTAGAATTTTAGTGGGTATTTTTGCCTTTACTCTTGTGTCACTTGTACTTTTGGCAGTTGCTATATATTGGTTAGCGCTGCCACTTCTGGCAGTGATGAATCTCCCAAACTCTATAAGCCAGGGGTTATTTTTGGGAGGACTTGGCTTATTTATAATCCACATATCTACTCATCCGCATAAAAAGGTCTGGTCTGCAACAGACCCTTGGTCTTGCTCAACTGTAAAAAAGCAGAATGTTAACTTAAGTTTCTTAGTTAAGACACGGGAGGTGGTGGACCTTCTATCTAATCTGGAGTTGCAGTTAGAACATCTGCCGGCAGTGAAAATAGAAGATGTTCCGGGTATTGGGAAAAAAGCTTTTGAACTCGCAAAAAATTCCGGCAGTGAATATATTGGTTCCCGGCATTTTTTTGTTGCTTCATTGGAAAAAATTCCTAATATTGATAATTTGCTGCTGCAATTTGACCTTAAATTATCTGATTTTGTTGAAGCTTTAAATTTCCTAGAAAAGAAAAAGAGTACCTGGCGTAGGGTATATATCTGGGATGATGATTTTATCATCCGTCACTTAAAAGGAGTAAATAGAGGTTGGATTGGCGCTCCAACACCAGCTTTAGATTTATATAGCGAGGACTGGACAAAAAAAGCCGCCTCTGAAGGATTTCCGGAGCTAATCAGGGAAAATGAAGTCCTAACAGATGTGACTCATATTTTATCTCAACCAACCGGCAGAAATGTCATTTTAATCGGGGCTCCGGGTTCTGGTAAAACATCATTAATTAGACACTTAGCACAAATAATTGTTGCAGGTGATGCGCCTCCTGCTTTAGCTACAAAGAGACTGGTGGTGCTAGATTTAACAAAACTTCTATCTGGTGTTAAAACTCAAGGTGAATTAGCAGAAAGGGTAAAGAATTTGTTTGAAGAAGTAGCATTTGCTCAAAATGTAATTATCGTAATTGAAGAAATTCACGAATTAGGAATAGGAGAGGTTGGAGCCTCTTTAAATTTTTACTCTTTAATACAACCTTTCTTAGAAGGAGAGGGGTTTCAGTTTATTGCAACAGATGAGCCGGAAAACTACTCCCGCATATTAGAAAAAAACGGCGCTTTGGCCAGAATGTTTAGGAAAATAGAATTAGTGCCTGCTACCGTACAAGACACTTTGAATATTTTGGAATACAGAAGTATTGAGGCTGAGAGAAAAAGTAAAATTAAAGTTACATTTATTGCAATAAAAACTGCAGTGGAGCTTTCAAAAAAGTTTGTAAGAGATAGGGTTTTACCAGACAGCGCTATTTCTGTTTTGAAAGAAGCTTTAACAGAAGCAGTTAATGGTTGGATAACAAAGGAAGTTATAAGAAGGGTAATTTCTTCAAGGGTCCATGTTCCTTTAATGGAAATAGGCGCTGCAGATAAAACCAGGTTGTTAAATCTGGAAACTGAGTTACATGCTAGATTGATCGGCCAGGAGCAGGCAGTTAAGTCGGTTTCAGATGCATTAAGAAGATCAGCAACAGGAATAAATGAAGAAGGCAGGCCGATTGGTTCATTTTTGTTTGTTGGTCCAACTGGTGTTGGGAAAACAGAATTGGCTAAAACTCTAGCAGATGTATACTTTAAATCCAGAGAGACATTTATCAGATTTGATATGTCTGAATATCAGAATCCTGAATCTGTAGTAAGGCTTATTGGAAGTCAGGGAGAAGGTGGAATTCTTACAGAAAGTATTAGAAATAGACCATACTCTCTTCTTTTATTGGATGAATTTGAAAAAGCAAACGAGAAAATATTAACCTTATTTTTACAAGTTTTAGATGACGGAAGATTAACTGATGGGGCTGGTAGAACAATTAATTTTGAAAATACTATTATTATTGCTACTTCTAATGCAGGATCTTTACTGATTGCTCAAGGTTTGCAAAGTGGGAAAAGCCTGCAAGAAATTGATAGAGCAGTTAACGATGAAATGTTAAAAATATTTAAGCCAGAGTTGGTAAATAGGTTTGATGACGTGGTAATATTTAAATCTCTGTCTGAGAGAGAATTGCAAAAAATTGTTAAATTAAAACTTACTCATTTGCAAAATCAAATGAAAGGAAAAGGCTATTTAATAGAATTTAATCCAACTCTTATAGCAGAGCTTGCTAAAGCGGGTTTTGACCCAATTCTAGGTGCAAGACCTTTAAGAAGATTAATTCAGGATACTTTAGAGGCGAATCTTTCCAAGATGATTTTAGAAAATAAACTAACTAAGGGTCAACATTTTAATGCCGGAGTTGATCTATTAACATGAAAAAATTAATTACTCTCACTCTTTTTGCGTTAACTTTTTTACCACTTACTGCTTTTGCAGTTTCTACCCCATATGATATGAATCAAAAAGTTTGTGTCAGATTTGAAGAGGACTTAAGTAAGCTTGCAGCAATTATGGAAGAGTTAAGACGTAGAAAAGGAATTTTGGAAACCAGGGTAGCCTTTGGAGGGGTAGATACAGCTATAGAATCAGCTGACTATTCCATAACCTATGCTGCAGAAGCAGTAGCATTTCAAAGAGTTCAGAAATTCTCTTCCAATAGTCAACTAAAATCCAGTTTAGAAGGATTGAGAAATAAAATTCTAAAGGCTAAAAGTAATGTGGGGAAGGCATTAAATGAAAAATAAATTAACTATTTTCCTGGTAATTATTTTAGTGGTAATTGTTATTTTATTTATTCAAAGGCAGGGAGTTAATAATTTGGTTTCGTCGGATTTTAGTAAAGATACTACGCAAACTATAAACGAGGTACCGAATGCTACTCCTAATGCTCCCAAAACTTATAATTTTGATTCTTCAACTGATCTAAAAACGGAGCTAGAGAGTATTAATCCACAAGTTTTAGATAGTGATTTTGAATGAGTAAATTTGACAGTAAAGGTACAATTACCCAAGTAAAGGATAAAATAGTATGCAAAATCTCGTTATTGTAGAAAGTCCGATTAAAGCTCGTACCCTCCAAAAGTTCTTGGGTGATAAATATCAAATTGAGGCCTCAATGGGGCATATCCGCGACCTGCCTAAAGGAGAACTTGGGGTGGATACAGATCATGATTTTGAGCCTCGATATATTATTCCGCGCGATAAGACGAAAAGAGTTAATGAATTAAAGAAATTGGCAAAAGACGCAAAGGTTCTTTGGCTTGCAACAGATCTTGACCGTGAGGGCGAGGCTATCGCCTGGCATATTTCCGAATTGCTAGGCAATTCCGAGCGAAAAGCGGAAGATGTAAAACGAGTAGTATTTCATGAGATTACCGAAGAAGCCATCAAAGTAGCTTTCAGGCACCCCCGCGAACTTAATCTTAAGCTAATAGATGCCCAACAGGCAAGAAGAGTTTTAGACAGGTTAGTAGGCTATAAACTTTCTCCTTTGCTTTGGGAAAAAATCAAAAAAGGACTTTCTGCCGGCAGGGTTCAGTCTGTTGCTTTAAGACTGATTGTGGAAAGAGAAAGGGAAATAACTGCTTTTAAGCCGGAGGAATATTGGATAATTGAGGCAGAGTTGACACCAAGTGTAATCCTGAGCGAGCAAAGCGAGTCGAAGGATCTCTCGCGGATGCGAGACTCAAACACATTTCTTGCAACATTAATTGAGAAAGATGGCAAAAAGCTGGAAATTAGAAATAAAGAACAAGCAGACCAGCATGTTAAAAACCTTGAAAAATCAAAGCATACGGTGGCCAAAGTTTCTCAAAAAGAAGTCAGACGCAATCCTTATCCTCCTTTTACCACAGCCACCCTCTTACCTGCAGCAGCCAATAAACTTGGGTATTCAGCCAAGAAAACCATGATGCTGGCCCAGGCGTTATATGAACAGGGCCTTATTACTTATATGAGAACAGATTCTGTTAATTTAGCTCCCGTGGCAATCGGGTCAGTCAGGTCTTATATTGAAAGCTTTTTTGGTAAATCTTATTTGCCTGGCAGCCCCAGAATTTTTAAATCTAAATCAAAGAATGCCCAGGAAGCTCATGAGGCGATCAGAGTAACAGATGTACGCACACAAGGTGAGACCTTGCGAGGCAGAGATAATTTTAATAAAGATCATGTCAGACTTTATGATCTGATCTGGAAAAGGTTTGTGGCTTGTCAGATGAATGAGGTAGTCTTGGATCAAACCACAATTGATGTAAAGGCAGCATCTTCCACAGAGGCGTATTTGCTAAGAGTTACTGGTAGTGTTATCAAATTTGATGGTTGGTTAAAACTATATGGAAAAGACGTTGAAGAAAAAGAAGATGAGAAAAATCAAGTTTTGCCAAAGTTATCTTTAGACCAACCATTAAATCTGATTCAGCTTTTACCAGCTCAGCGCTTTACAGAACCTCCCCCAAGATACAATGAGGCTTCTCTTATTAAGAAATTGGAAGAATTGGGGATTGGCAGGCCTTCAACTTATGCTCCAACACTGTCTACTATTCAGGAAAGATTTTATGTAGAAAAACTAGAAAGGAAGTTTATACCAACTGCTTTAGGCATGACAGTTACAGATTTTCTGGTTACAAATTTTGCAGAAATTTTGGATTATTCCTTTACTGCCCAAATGGAGGATGAGTTGGATGAGATAGCCAGGGGCGAAAGAGAATGGCGGCCAACTCTACGCGATTTTTATGGACCATTTGAAAAGAAATTGGAAGAAACAGAAAAAACCGCTGAAAAAGTGAAGATGGAAGTACAATTTGCCGGTAAAAAGTGTCCAGAGTGTGGAAAAGAGTTGATTATTAGAATAGGTAAGTTTGGAAAGTTTTTAGCGTGTTTGGGATTTCCGCAGTGTAAGTATACGGAAAGTTTGGAAGAAAAAATTAATGTTAAATGTCCTTTGGATGGTGGAGAAGTGGTAGTAAGAAAAACCAGAAAAGGTAAAACTTTCTATGGCTGTAAAAACTGGCCGGGTTGTAAATTCGCTTCCTGGAATAAACCTAAGCCAAACACCCCTGTTATTGCGAGCGAATGAAACGAGCGTGGCAAACTTAGTGATTGAAATTTGGTCATTAATTTAGTATGATAATGAGGGCCTCAAAATACTTCGGATTTAGACGGATCCCCCAAAGATTATGAAATACATTTTTGTTAGCGGTGGTGTTATTAGCGGAATTGGCAAAGGAACAACTGCTGCCTCCATTGCCTTCCTCTTAAAATCCGCCATGTATAAAGTTGCTCTTATAAAATTTGAAAACTATTTAAATTTGGATGCGGGGACCATTAATCCTATTGAACATGGTGATCCATTTCTTTGTGAAGACGGAACAGAAGCGGACATGGATATCGGCACCTATGAAAAGTTTTTAGATGAGGATATGGGTAAAGACAACTTTGTGACCATGGGTAGAATTTATCAGACTGTGATTGATAGAGAAAGAAGGTTTGAATATAACGGAGAAGACGTAGAAGCCATTCCTCATATCACCAATGAGATTACGGATAGGATTAATCACCTTGGCAGGTCAAAAAAAGCAGATATAGTCATTATAGAACTCGGCGGGACAGCCGGAGAGTATCAAAATGTTTTCTACTATGAAGCCTCCAGAATTATGACCCTGCAAAATCCCGGGGATGTTTTGCATATTCATGTTTCTTACGTTCCTACTCCGCCTCATCTGGGTGAACCGAAAACCAAACCTACTCAACTGTCAGTTAGAACTTTAAACTCTTTGGGCATTCAGCCGGACTTTGTTATTACCCGGTCCGAAAAATACCTGGATCAAAGAAGAAGGGAAAGATTTGCCTTGTTTTGCAACATGAAGCCGGAAGACATTATTTCTAATCCGGATTTACCTTCTGTCTATGAAATTCCTTTAGTTTTACATAAGCAGAACCTGGATGAAAAAATACTGAAGAAATTAAGATTAAGGATAAGTAAACCTAATCTGAAGCCTTGGGAAAAATTAGTTGAGCAAATCAACAGCAAAAAAGATAAACAAATTGAAATTGCGATTGTAGGTAAGTATTTTGGCACAGGTGATTACCAGCTTAAAGATTCCTATGCCGCGCTTTTTGATGCTATTGATCATGCCAGCTTCAAAGTTGGCGTGGCAGTTAAAACTAAATGGATTGATGCGGAAAAAGTAGAGAAAGAGGGGACAGAAGTGATTGGAAATCCTGATGGGTTGATTGTTCCAATTGGATGGGGTGAAAGAGGCTCAGAAGGAATGATTATTGCAGCCTCATATGCAAGAGAGAAGAAAATTCCTTATTTGGGTCTTTGTTATGGAATGCAGCTGGCAGTAATTGCCTTTGCAAGAGATATCTTAGGTTGGATAGATGCCAATACCACTGAAAACAATAAGACTACCAAGCATCCGGTAGTTCACTTAATGCCCAAACAGCAGGAATTTATGGAAAAAAGAGCGTATGGCGGGACCATGAGGCTTGGTTCTTGGGATGCGCTAGTCAAAAAAGGAACCCGCGCTTTTGAAATTTACAAAACCCAACACACTGCTGAACGGCATAGGCACCGCTACGAGTTTAATAATGAATATATCAAGGATTTTGAAAGCAAGGGGTTAGTAATTAGCGCAAGATCAAAAGTAGAGAATCTGGTAGAAATAATAGAATTACCTAAAGAAGTTCACCCTTTCTATATGGGAACTCAAGGGCATCCGGAATATAAATCAAGGCCACTATCTCCTCATCCAATATTTGTGGGTTTTCTTCAAGCTGCTAAAGAGAATAAGTTATGAAAAAGGGATCCCTGATTGTTATAGATGGGATTGATGGGTCCGGGAAGACTACACAGGTAGAACTTCTAACAAAATACTTAGTTGCCAAAAATATTTCACATGAGACGATAAGTTTCCCCGGATATGAAGAAAATATTTACGGAGGCTTGGTTAAAAGATATCTGGAGGGGGAATTTGGTTCTATCAGTGAGGTTAATCCATACTTAATGGCTTTAGCTTATGCTGGAAATAGAGCTTTAGCTAAACCTTTAATAGAAGATTGGATCAGTAGCGAGAAGTTGGTAATTGCCAACAGGTATATTTCCTCCAGTAAGGCTCATTTGGGAGCAAATTTACCTGAAGAAAAAAGAGAAGAATTTATGGGATGGCTGGATCAGTTAGAGTATGAAATAAATGGTTTACCAAAAGAGGATTTAACTATCCTTTTAAATGTGGACCCTGAAATTGGGCAAAAAAACGTCCAAGGCGGAACAGTTGATATTCATGAAGATAATCTAAAGCATCTTGAGGAGGCAGCAAAAATTTATCTGGAACTTGCAAAAAAAGAAAGCAACTGGTATGTTGTCGACTGCATGAAAAACAAAGAAATGAAAACCAGGGATGATGTTCATCAAGAAATTATGGATATTTTACAAAAGAAACTAGATGACTAAATTTAGAATACAGTCAGGATTAATAATTATACTGGCTCTTTTTGCCTTGTCACTCCTCCTTTCTCAAAAGGCAAACCCTGATATGCCGCCATTTTTTGCTTTAAAAAGAATACAGGAAAAAGTTTTTCTTAATTTTAAATCCAATCCGGAAGACAAGTTAGAATATTTAAATCATCTACTGAGTAACCGTTTAGTTGAGCTTTCAAATGTTGTAAAAAATAAAAATTATGATTATGTTTTAAAATCTTCTTTAAGGTATTCAACCTTGGCTGGTCAAATAACTGATCTGATTATTGTAGATAATATGAAAGATAAAATACCGGTAATTACTGCTCAATTCATAGATCATCAGGCAGTATTATACGATATATATGTAATTTATCCTAAAAATATTCCGGATAACGAAGAATGGAAATATATACAGGACGATATTAACTATTTAGATCTTTACTTGCAAAAATTATCAGAGCAATAGGCTTTAAAGTCTTTTTAAGATAGAAAAAGCTTTTTCTACATCCTTGTCTTCAAAAATCATTGTTAGCTCAGTATAAGTAGACAAGATTTCTACAATATTTATATTTTCCCAGGCAAGTCTTTTTAAGATATTATAGTCAACTCCAGGCGTGTAAACCATTTCTTTGGGAGTGCGGATAGTAATAGAGGAAAGATTATTAATATTTGCAGTCATATTTTCACCGGCAAATATTGTCTTTATTTCCTTTGCAATTTCAGAACTTGCAATCAAGGTTGTTTCCCAAATGCCTTGGGTGAAGGTAAAGAATGTATCTTTCTTGTGAATATTTGCATTAAAAAGCTGCCTTTGTTTTTCCAAGAGCGTCTCTGAATTTTCAAAGGTATATTCTGAAAGATTAGATTTTACAGTTAAATCAGAAAGAGTGAAGGGAATATTTTTAACACCCTTTCTTTCGGATAATTTGAGACTTATTCTTTTTAAAGCCATAACCAAGGCTCCTTCTTTGATATCTTTATAAAGCCTTTTTTCTAATTGGGGTTTAATCTCTCTGGCAAAAGCGGAATAATTAATAATTCCTTTAGAAAGTCCTTCCTCAATAAGAGGATAACCTTGAATTACTTCTTCTAAAGCATCAGAAATGCTAATCATGTTAAAATCTTAACATTTTGCATAAATTTTGTCAAGAATATACATTTTTTTGACATTTGACTTCTAACAAGTAGAATAACAGCTATGAATAATATAGAAAGACCAATTGTGGCAAAGTTTGGAGGCACATCAGTTGCTACCAAAGAAGCAATTTTAACAATTGTTGAAATTGTAAGACGCGCTATTAGGAGACCAGTTTTAGTGGTTTCAGCTGTTAGTGGAATTACTGATGCTTTACTTAAAAGACAGATAGGGTTAGTTCGGACAATTCATCAAAGATTAATAGGAGAACTTTTTCCAGACAGAGAACTTAGATCAGGGATTGCAAGCTATATCGATCAACAACTCAGAAGAATTGAAGAGATTACCAAAAAGACAAATCTTACCCCACCAGAAATAGATCAACTTGTTTCTTTTGGAGAGATTATTTCATCCTATATTATCTCAAAAGCGTTACAACTTCATGGTATAGCTTCGGAACAGGTAATTGCAACTAAAATGATTGTTACTGATGACAATTTTACAAAAGCAGAATTCCTTCCTGAGGAAACACGAAAAAATGTTAGAAATATTTTAAGGCCTATTATAGAAAGAGGGGTTGTACCGGTTGTGACTGGTTTTATTGGATCAACCAAAAGTGGCAGAGTGACCACTTTAGGTAGAGGGGGTTCTGATTATTCTGCTTCTATTATTGGTTATTTCTTAGATGCTTCTGAAATTCAAATATGGACTGATGTGGATGGAGTGTATACTGCTGATCCCAGAGTTGTAAAAAATGCTCAACTTTTACCAGTAATTTCTTATGAACAAGCTTTTCTTTTGGCTGATTCAGGAGCCAAAGTATTACACCCAAAAACCATGGGTCCAGCTTTAAAGGGTAATATTCCTATTAGAGTATTAAACACTTTTAATACAGAAAATTCAGGTACTTTAGTGACAACAGTTGAAGGAGTATAAAAATGAAAATAGCTTTAGTTGGTTTTGGAAATATGGGAAAAGAGGTCGAAAGGCTGATCAATGAATCAGGCAGGCATCAAGTGGTTTCAAAAAGTCTTCAGGAAAAGGATGGTAAGTGGGATGAGCAAGGGCTTAAAGAGGCAGATGTAGTGATAGATTTTACCTCTCCTGAGGTGGTCTTAGAAAATATTAAAAAAGTGTCCTCTTTAGGAAAAAATATGGTAATTGGAACAACTGGCTGGTATGATCAGATGGATCAGGTAAAAAAAGTGGTTAAAGAAACAGGAATTGGTTTAATCTATGCCCAGAATTTCTCAATAGGTGCTAATATCTTTTTTAAGATGACAGCTTATGCTGCAAACCTTTTTGCCAAGTTTGGCAAATATGATGTCTATGGTTTTGAAATCCATCACAGCGGTAAAAAGGACAGCCCATCAGGTACAGCTTTAAGAATTGCCAAAGAAATTTTAGCAAAATTTCCCTCTAAAAAGCTAATCCAAGCTGACAAATTGGATAGAAAAATAAACCCAGAAGAGCTACATTTTGCTTCAGTTAGAGGAGGTAGAAATCCTGGTTTCCATCAAGTTGTTTTCGACTCTTTGGCTGATTCAGTAACTCTGTCTCATGCTGCGCACAATCGGGTTGGTTTTGGTATGGGAGCTATTTTAGCAGCAGAGTTTATCAAAGAGAAAAAGGGCTTTTATAATTTTGATGAATTATTTGAAGTGGAGGTAAAAGAATGAAGAAATTTACTGGTGCTATTACTGCACTTGTTACGCCATTTCAAGAAAATGGGCAAGTGGATGTGACAGCTTTAAAAGACTTAGTGCATTTCCAACTTGAAGGTCATATCAATGGTATTGTGCCTTGTGGTACAACAGGTGAGGCAACCACCATGGATTTGGCAGAGTATAAATTAGTAGTGGAAACAGTAGTGAAAGAGGCGGACAAAAAAATGCCAATTATTGCCGGAGCAGGCAGCAATGACACTCATAAAGCAATCAAGTTATCACAAATTGCCAAAGAGGCAGGTGCAGATGCTTTATTACATGTTACTCCGTACTATAATAAGCCTACTCCCAATGGATTAGTGGCGCACTTTAAGGCTATTGCAGATAGCGTTGATTTACCCATTATTTTATACAACGTTCCTGGCAGGACAGGGTCTAACGTTACTGCAGACACTACATTGCGCATAGCTAAAGAAGTGCCCCAGGTGATTGGGGTTAAGGAAGCATCAGGCAATATTACTCAAATGATGGATATTATCAAAGGCGCCTCAGCAGATTTTTGTGTATTATCCGGTGATGATTCAATGACTCTGCCGCTCATGGGAGCAGGAGGAGTAGGTATTATCAGCGTAGCTTCAAATGAGGTGCCTGGGGTAATGACTGATTTAGCTGCTTCCTCTTTAGCAGGAAATTTTGAAAAAGCCAGAAGGCTGCATTACGAGTGGTTAGATCTTATGAATATTAATTTTATTGAGTCAAACCCGATTCCTGTTAAAACAGCACTGGCTCTAATGGGAAAAATCAAAGAAATTTTCAGATTACCTTTGGTTTCTATGGAAGAAAAGAATAAAGAAAAACTCCGCGCAGTACTCTCCTGGCATAAACTTATATGAACAAAATTCCTGTAGGTATATTAGGCGCTACCGGCATGGTAGGGCAACGCTTTATCACTCTTTTAGCAAAGCATCCCTGGTTTGAGATTACCGCTGTGGCTGCATCTGCTCAATCAGCAGGCAAAAAATACAAAGAGGCAGTAGCAGGTAGATGGGTAATGAACCAATCCATTCCAGCAAAGGTTGCGGAAATGCATGTTTATGATGTTTGGGTAGATTTAGATAAAATTACCTCCCAAGTTGCTCTGGTATTTTGTGCACTTGATTTGGAAAAAGATAAGATTCAGGAAGTGGAAAACAGCTATGCCGGCAGAGATATTCCGGTAGTATCTAATAATTCAGCTCACAGATGGACAGATGATGTGCCAATGATCATGCCTGAGATAAACCCCCAGCATTTAGAATTGATTAGGTATCAGCAAAAAAATCATGGATGGACAACAGGGTTTGTGGTGGTTAAACCAAATTGCTCTATTCAATCATACGTGCCACTTTTAACTCCGTTATTAAAATACGGTATTAAGAAAGTAATAATCACAACTTTACAAGCAGTTTCAGGCGCTGGAAAAACAATGAATAATTGGATGGAAATGCAAGATAATGTTATTCCAAATATTCCAGGTGAGGAAGAAAAAAGCGAGAAAGAGCCTTTGAAAATTTGGGGAGAAGTAAAAAATGGAAAAGTAAATTTAGCTTCTGGACCAAAAATAAGCGCTACCTGTATTAGGGTGCCTGTTGAAGATGGACATATGGTATCTGTAAGTATATCTTTTGATAATAAAGTAAGCAGGGAGCAAATTCTAAAAGAATGGACAAACTTTAATCCTCTAAAGGGTTTAGGTTTACCATCTAGTCCTGATTCTTTTATAACAGTAATGAATGAGGAGGACAGACCACAAACAAGACTGGATAGAGATTTGAGAGGAGGAATGGGGATTAGTGTAGGCAGACTAAGAGAAGACAAGATAATGGGTTTTAAGTTTATTGGATTATCACACAATACCATCAGAGGGGCAGCAGGTGGAGCAATTTTAACAGCAGAACTATTAATGGTAAAAGGATATTTGAATGGCAAAAATTAATTCAAATTACAAAAAACTGCCCCAGAGCTATTTATTTTCAGAAATAGCCAAAAGAACTAAAGCTTTTGTGGAGTCTCATCCTGGGGTGGAAATTTTAAGATTAGGAATAGGTAATACAACTGAGCCTCTTGCTCCTTCAGTGATTAGAGGTTTAATGCTGGGTGTCCAAAAATTGGCTAATGTTAGAACTTACACAGGTTATGGTGATGAACAGGGGGACACCAGACTTCGACAAGCTTTATCTAATTGGTATGCAAAAAGAGGAGTGAAACTTTTGCCAGAGGAGGTTTTTATTAATGATGGAGCAAAACCAGATGTAGCCAATATATCCTCAATATTTGATCAAAAAAGTAGTGTGGCAATCACTGATCCTGTTTATCCTGTTTATTTAGATTCTAATATTATTGGAGGTAGAAAAATAATTTATCTGAAAGCTTCAGAAGAAAATAATTTTATTCCAAAGCCTCCAAAACAAAGAGTAGATTTAATATTTTTGTGCAGTCCTAATAATCCAACAGGAACAGTGGCTACAAAAAAACAACTTAAAGAATTTGTTGATTATGCACTTAAAAACAAAGCAGTTATCATATTTGATGCTGCTTATTCTGAGTATATTACAGATCAAAATTTACCAAGAAGTATTTATGAAATTTATGGAGCTAAAAGTTGCGCTATAGAATTACAGAGCTTTTCAAAAAGTGCAGGTTTTACCGGAGTAAGGCTTGGGTGGACAGTTGTGCCAAAAGAATTAAAAATAGAAGGCAGCAAGGTTGGGGAGGTTAATCAGATTTGGAATAGAAGGCAAACCACCATGTTCAATGGCGCTTCCAATATTGTTCAAGAAGGTGGACTTGCTATTCTATCAGATGAAGGTCAAAAACAAACTGCTAAACAAATCAAATACTACATGGAAAATGCCAAAATTATTAGAAAAGGATTAGAGAGTGCAGGACTAGCAGTTTGTGGTGGAGTAAATGCCCCATACCTTTGGGTAAAATGCCCAAATAGGTTAACATCGTGGCAATTTTTTGATAAATTACTTCAAGAAGCAAATGTTGTTTCTACCCCGGGTTCTGGATTTGGCAATATGGGTGAAGGATATTTAAGATTTTCAGCTTTTGGGCATAGAGAAAATATTTTAAAAGCAGTTGAGTCTATTAAAAAGAAATTAAAAATATGATTAAAAAAGTCCCTTTTACCAAAACCCAAATTGAAAAAATAGTTAAAAAATACCTTACCCCTTTTCATATTTACGATGAAAAAGCCATTAGGGAGAACGCCAGAAGGTTTTACCAGGCTTTTTCCTGGGTACCTGGTTTTAAAAATTATTTTGCAGTTAAGGCTTGTCCTAATCCTTATATCCTAAAAATTTTAAAGGAAGAAGGTATGGGAGCAGATTGCAGTTCTTTGCCTGAGTTGATTATGGCAGAAAAAGTGGGGATAAAAGGAGAAAATATTATGTTTTCCTCAAATAATACTCCGGCTCAAGAGTTTAAAAAGGCCAAAAAACTGGGGGTAATCATAAATCTTGATGATATTAGCCATATCCAATATTTGGAGAATGCTGCTGGTATTCCTGAGATAATTTGTTTCCGCTATAACCCTGGCCCGTTGAGAAAAACAGGAGTTAATGCAATCATTGGTAAGCCGGAAGAGGCAAAGTATGGTTTAACCAGAAAACAACTATTTGATGCTTATCAAATCATGCAGGGTAAAGGTATAAAGCGGTTTGGGTTGCATACCATGGTAGTTTCAAACGAGCTGGATATTGAGGCATTAGCTGAGACTGCTGCCATGCTTTTTGATATTGCTGTAGAGATTTATCAAAAGTTGGGGATTAAAATGGAGTTTGTTAATTTAGGCGGAGGTGTGGGTATTCCATATAAACCGGATCAGAAGGCTGTTGATTTAGAAAAATTATCCAAAAAGATCAAAGCCCTATATCAAGAAAAAATTGTCAAAAATAATCTGGATCCTATCAGGGTGGTGTTTGAATGTGGCAGGATGATCACTGGACCTTTTGGATATTTAGTTACCAAAGTAATTAATGAAAAGCATACCTATAAAGAATATATTGGGGTTGATGCATGCATGGCAAATTTGATGAGGCCTGGGATGTATGGGGCTTATCATCATCAAACAGTTTTAGGAAAAGAGAATAATCCAAAAACCAAAATTTATGATGTAGTTGGCTCTTTATGTGAGAATAATGATAAGTTTTCCATAGATAGAAAATTACCAAAAATAGAGATTGGAGATATTATTGTTATTCATGATACAGGAGCTCATGGTTATGCCATGGGATTTAATTATAATGGAAAATTAAGATCTGCTGAACTTTTGTTAAAGCCAGATGGGAAAGTTGAACAGATAAGAAGGGCTGAAAACATTGATGACTATTTTGCTACACTGGATTTTACAAAACTTTAATTTCCCACTTGAAAAAATCTGAGTTGCAGAATAAAGTATCTTAGTCTATGAAAGATATTTTAGGGACTCTGCCTGATTGGGTTTTGAAAGAGCATATTAAAAAAGGAATCATTAAAATTGATCCAAAGCCTTCTGGTTGGGAAGAATCAGTGGACGAGGTGACTATTGATTTTCATTTAGGAGACAAACTCCGGGTTTTTACAGATGAAGGGTTAAATACCATAGATACCAGATACGCCACAAAAGAAGATATGGAAAGCATGATGAGGCTGGTGGAGCTAAAACCCGGCCAGCCGTTTATTTTAACAGAACATGATTTTGTGATTGCTACCACCAAAGAAAGATTAACATTGCCTGATAATATTGTAGGGCATTTGCATGGTAAAAGCTCTCTGGCCAGGCTGGGAGTAGTAGTTCATTCCACTGCTGCCAGGTTTGATCCGGGTTGGGATGGGTGTCCTGTTTTAGAATTTGGCACATTTTTGAAAGGTAAAAAGTTAGTAATTTATGAGGGATCCCCAATTTGTGCTTTTTCTTTTGAAAAATTAGCAGCTCCAGTTGAGAGATCATATAAAGAGAGTCCAAATAATAGATATGGTGGGTCTAATATGCCTCAGGTTTCTAATTTAATGGGAAAAAAGCCGGCTCATCGTAGTCGTAAATAAATGGGTCGCTCGTCACATCAAAAAGCACCGTTCGACCAGTGATTCTTAGATATCGAGATGAGTTTTGGGTCTCACTATGGGAAAGTTTTATGATAGCATCTGCA
>CAYMZB010000073.1:0-6185 GCA_964394845.1 uncultured Gammaproteobacteria bacterium
CCCACAATTTGAAACATGTTTAATTTTTCATGCCAAATGATAAAACCAAATATCACTCCATAGATAATTAAGGTTACATAGAAAAGAATGGTAAATAAAGATTGCGGAGCACCCAGAGTGTAGGCTTTGATAATTCCATAATTGCCAATCCCGATTAAAGCGCCGATGCCTATTGCAATGGGTAAATATTTTACACCCAGAATTAAAGACTTATTTGAAGAAGTTAATAGATGGAGGATGAGCATGATTAAAAAGCCGATAAATGAAGCATAAGCATTAACCAGGAATATAGACACATCCTTTGGTAGAAATTTTGATAAAGTTTGATAGACTACAAACAATAAAGGAACTGTAACCGCCAGGATTTTCCAATCAAACATATTATTTAAATCCCCTAATTTTGCCCCAGGATAGCGGATTTGCTATCCATTCCAGGATAATTTGGCGATCTTCTGCTTTTATGTACCTTAAATCTTTTGCCATTTCAACTACATCCTGGAAACTGGTCAGAGATACTAATTTAAGATTATTGTCTCTAAAATTATCATCAGCTTTTTTCATACCATAAGTGATAATAGAAAAAACACGGGAAACTTGTCCTCCGGCTGCTCTTACAGCTTTAACACTGTTGATGGCGCTTTCGCCGGTAGATATTAAATCCTCAATCACAATTGCTTTTTGACCTTTCAAAATTATCCCTTCCATCAAGTTTTCTTTGCCATGATCCTTGTTTTTACCTCTAACATACACCATAGGCAGATTAAGCTTGTCTGAAATCCAGGCTGCATGGGGTATGCCTGCTGTGGCTGTACCGGCTACAACATCAAAGGAAACACCGGATTTTTTAATAGCTTCAATATAAAAATCTCTGATAAGGCGACGTTTATCAGGGTAAGCCATTAATACTCTGCAGTCAGTATAAACCGGAGATAAAATTCCTGAAGCATAACGGAAAGGTTTTTTAGAATTTAAGGTGATAGCATTTAACTTAAGCAGTATTTTGGCAACAAAGGAAGATGTATTGTTCATGTTTTTAACAAATCTACTATATTATTGTGTATTTTTAAAGTAGCTTCCCTTGGGTCAGGTGCAAAAATAATCCCTCTTGAAGAACTGATGATTAAGCCTTGCTTTTTGCTGTTTAAGCCATTTTTTATACAGGACGCCAAATCTCCTTCTTGGGCTCCTATTCCAGGCACCAGAATTGGCATATCTTCTACAATTTCTCTAACCTTCTTAAGTTCCTCCGGATAAGTTGCCCCTACTACAACAGCACAATTTCCATTCTCATTCCAGTTATTAACCACATGTTCAGCCACTACCTGGTAAAGTGGTTTGCCTTCTATTACTAAATCCTGGAATTCTCCTGCTCCTGGATTAGATGTTTTAACCAATACAATGATGCCTTTGTCTGCCCTTTTCAAAAATGGTTCCAGAGACTGCCTGCCTAAATACGGGGAAACAGTGACTGCATCAACTCCTAAATCATCAAAAATAGCTTTCACATAATACGCATTAGTATTGCCAGTATCACCTCTTTTGGCATCTAAAATAATTGGAATATTAGAATCTTTTTGATGAATATAATTGACTGTTTTTTTAAGAGCTTCAAGCCCTGCTATTCCATTGCTTTCATAAAAGGCTGAATTGGGTTTATATGCGCAAACTAAATCAAAAGTTTGATCAATGATTTTTTTGTTAAACTCAAAATCTGCCTGATCTAAACCAACACAGACAAATTTATTTTGTTGCCATTTATTCTTTATCTTATCCAAAAAGCTCACGGCCATAAATATACCTTTTACTAACAAACTTTGCAACTATTTCGCTCTGTGATATATTGTGTCGACGATGGACAGAATAATCCCCAATTTCAAACTTTTCTTAATTTTAACTACTTTAAGTTTTCTTATTTTAATTTTAGACTCAGTCCGTTTCTTAAATTTACCTAAAACTCTTGTCTCATATTTGACCAATCCAATCTCTTTTGGTCTTTACCAAACAAGCAAAAATGCCCAAAAACAACTTTCTTTTATTTTTTTAGCCAGGCTTGCTTCTCAGGAAAACAGAGCTTTAAAAGAGCAGATTGGGAAAATGCTATCGGAGAATGCAAACTTACGTAAAAGCTTAGCAGAAACTAAGGCTTTGCTTTCTCAAGACAAACATTTAGACCCGTCTACATATAATTTAATACCTGCCCGTCCTATTGGGGTAAGTAGATATTTAAAAATTGATAAAGGTTCAAATTCCGGTATTAAATTAGGTCAAGCTGTAGTTTATAACGATAACTTTGTAGGCAAGCTTATACAGGTGTCGGAGAAATCGTCTAATGTAGAACTAACCAGTGATCCGGATTCTAAAGTATCTGCTTTTTCGCAGGGATTGGAAGGAAATGCCAAGGGAGTTTTAGTGGGGCAGTTTGGAAGTGAATTATTAATGGATAAAATACTTCATGAGGAAAAAATTAGCATTGGGGATTTAGTATACTCAGAAGGAACTGAAGGATTTTTGCCCAGAGGGTTAATTTTAGGAAAGGTAACAGAAGTAATAGAACAGGAGAATGAAGTTTTCAAACAAGCTAAAGTTGCACGTAACTTTGATATTAGAGATTTAGAGTTAGTTTTTGTAATAAATGAGTGATATACCACTTGCAAATGAATTTGCTACGGGTATAACCACTCGTAAGCTCATTTTGAGAAAAAAAAGATGCAAAATGAGCAACGATTGGTATACAGCAAACTTTTTTATCCGTTACTTGACAACTTGTCAAGAAAATATTAAATTATGCTTATTATGCACCAATTAACCGTGGGCCAGTTTAAATCGAAATTCTCCCAAGTTCTGGAAAAGGTGCAAAAAGGTGAAAGCATCGGTATCACCTATGGTAAAAACAAAAAAAGGCGGCAGCCCTGGTTCCATATAAAAACTACTTCAAACAAACAAAATTTAAATTAGGGTTGCTTGAAGGCAAAGCTTCTTTTAAAATACAGGGTGATTTTAGATTGTCAGATGAGGAATTTTTAAACCCTTGAACTATTTGGTTGATACACACATTTTTTTATGGGTTGTATTATCTCCTAAAAAAATTTCCAATCGGGTAAGAAAAATTCTACTTGACCCGGAGATGACAAAATATGTTAGCGCCATAACTTTTTGGGAGATTTCTCTTAAATACCAACTTGGAAAAATTAATTTAACAGGTATATTGCCGGAGAAATTACCCGCTATTGCAAAAGAAACCGGTTTTGAGTTTTTAAACCTGGACTGCGAAACAGCTTCCTCTTTTTTTAAACTGCCTAAAATTAATAATCAAGATCCATTTGACCGCATGCTGACCTGGCAAGCTATAAACTTTGGCTACCAATTATTAACCAAAGATCGCGATTTTTCTAAGTTTAAAGATCATGGTCTAAAAATAGTTTGGTAAAAATTTACAAAATTGAACCCTATAGGAGATTGCAACCGTTTTTAGAACCCGTTGAGTAGACCCAAGTTTCATGTTGTGCTAAAATTAAAATATGAAATTAACCCAGCAGCATATAAAAAAAATTCAAAATTATTTTGCCAAACAAAAAGACATTTCAGCAGTATACTTATATGGCTCTTTTGCCAAAGGCGTTCCTCACAAGCGGTCTGATATAGATTTTGGGGTACTGTTTGAGGAAAAAGTTAATCTTTATAAAAGACTGGGACAGATTTATTCTGATTTATATGATTTTAAACTACCAGCAGAACCGGAAGTAAGAGAAATTACCCTTAATGACTCACCTGTTTTTTTAATGAATGTTATTGCCGGCAAACTGATCTATACAAGTCAGAACCTTGCGCGAATCAGGTTTGAGGTGGCTGTATTAAATGAGTTTTACGACACTAAGATGCTGAGGGACATTAAATATTTGTACATGGATAAAAGATTAAAAGAGGGTACTTATGGCTATTGATGAGAAAACCATTAACCATATTCTTGAATATCTTGAAGGAGAAATTAAAGTCATGAAAAAAGCCATGTAACTTTGGCTATGCTTGAAGACGGAGGGGTATTTACTGACGCAACCAAGCACAGAATACAAATTTCAGTAGAGATGGTTATAAATATAGCTGAGCATATTGTAGCAGGGTTAAACCTTGGTCAACCAGAACATGCCAAAGAACTTTTTCCGCTGCTAACCAAGGAGGGAATTATTAATCAGGAACTGGCTGGCAAACTGGGTAAGGCTGTGGGGCTTAGAAATATTTTAGTCCACCGGTACGCTGAGATTAGTCTGCCAATTCTGGCAGATTCGGCTACAATGGGACTTAAGGATCTTCGTAATTTTGTTAAAGCTGTCCATGATTTCCTGAAAAAACAATCTGCTTGAAACCAATGGATGTATAGGTATGGTTGTTTTTCTGCCATCAGAATGTACATAAACCGCATGGCTGCCGCTTTGATCTCTGAACTGAAATCCCAAGTGTAATGCTATTTTGACTAAATCACGCACTTTAACTTGTGGCAGTTTAGACATTAAAGAGATACTTCTATTGATGTTAAGCTGACTGGTTGAGAAACCGCAATCTAGAGATAAAGACTTTATTGAGTTAGTAAAATTGGCAAAATACCAAACACCCACTATAGTATTTCGCTTGACTGACCAAAAACCTGAAAATATCAAAAATTATTTAGAGAACTTGTTAGATGAAACAACCGAGGAAACTTTGCATAAATCGTTAATTATCGTTAACGATAATAATACCCAATTAATCGCTTTACATCTTAAATCCTTTTAATCCTTAACAGGAATTCCACCTGCCGAAAAGGAGTAGACCCTGGTTTAAAGTTGATCTATTTTTTACCAAGCCCCTCATCATGCATTCCAATAGTTCTTAAGGTAATAAGATCTGATGTAAGTTCAAAAGTAAAACGATAGTGGAGATCAATTCTTGCTTCGAACTGCTCAACACCACCCATTTTTCTTGTCCTAAGTGATGGATGACGGTAATTTGAAAGAAGTAATGCAAACTGTTTATCGGCTTTCTTTTGGATGCTCAAAGATAACTTGCTGTAGCTTTTTTCTGCATTCTTGGAAAAGACAATTTTCATGAAGTCTTAAGTGAGTCAAGAAAATATTGGAGTTCCTTTTTATTGCGTAATACAGTAGAAACTCTACCAGTTTTAATATCTTCATCCGCCTTTTTTTCCGACCATTCCCACCACTCTTTACTACCATAAGAAGGCTCCTGATCAAAAAACTTTACCTTTATAGCTTTAACCTCCCGCGTTAGTTCTTCCAAACGGGAGACAAGCTTTTCAAATGTTTCTACCGGCACATTTATTGTTTGCATAGCAGATAAATTGTACCATGAACCAGACTTTGGAACCAGTCTAACTTTGTCAATCAACATTTGACAATTTCTGAGTGTATACCAATTGCTTATGCGATCGCACACTGAATTGGTATGAATAGGGGGGTTGCAATCGTTTTTAGAACTCGTGCTTGTGATAAGGTGAAGATATAGTGGTATAATTTAAATAATTATGAGAAAAGCTCAAATTATATCTGATCCTAATATTCTTAGTGGTAAACCCATTATTGCAGGTACTAGAATCTCTGTGGAGCTAATCCTGGATAGAATCTCTGCCAGGATGAGCGAAAAAGAAATTTTGGCAGATTATCCGCATTTAACTGCTGAACAAATCCAGGCTGCGGTAGTTTACGCCAAGAGAGTAATATCACAAAAATCAAAGCCCGCAAAAAGAGACATCCTACCTGTTACTCTTTATACTCATGAAATTTCTCGCTGATGAAGATTTCCCCAAACCTCTGGTAATTAAAATCAGAAACTTAGGATATTCAGTTAAAGCTATCCAACAAAAAAATCTTCAGGGCTCCTCGGATGAAACAGTAGCAAGCGTTGCTATCAAAGAAAAACGAATATTGTTAACTCTTGATAAGGATTTTTTGAAAAATCAACCTAAAAATTTGCAGGCTGTCATTTTTTCATTCCCTAGAATTCCTACATCAGAGATTATTCCCTTAATTAAAGTCTTCCTCAAAAATCTTAAAAAAGAATTCATCCAAAGCAGGTTGGTAAAATTCAGTAAATATGGGTTTGAAATCATCAATCTTATTAATTAAACCCTACTTGTACTCCGAAGCAGCCCTGCGTAGGAGTAGACCCTAAATTAAAGTTGTGTTCATCCTTCG
>CAYMZB010000074.1:0-5520 GCA_964394845.1 uncultured Gammaproteobacteria bacterium
AATCGGGAATCCATAAATATTTTATTATATATGTCCTTCGACTTCGCTCAGGATGACACTTCGTGTTAATTGTAATAGATCAGAAAGGGATTGTAAAATATTTTGATATGCTTAACTCGCTTGTTGTGATCCAGTTAATAATTCAGTTGCTTTTATTATCAAGACAGAAGGAAGAAATGGTTTTTGCAGTCGAACTACTTGTAAACCCTGAAATGAAAATTCTTCAGCATCACTTTGCATATAATCTTCCATAGTCCCAGACATTATGATTGCTGACCCTTTATAACCACGTTTAACCATTGCTTTAATCAGTTCAATTCCCTGTCTTGGATTTGGCATACGAATGTCAGTTATTAATAAATCTAAACCAGGTAACTTGCCCACTGAACGAGTTTCGTAAACCAGTAAAGCCTCTTCAGGGCTGATAGCTTCAAGTATTATACAATTTAAGCGCGCTAAAGAATTTTGGACTAACCTACGCATTAGTTCTTCGTCATCCACGACTAAAATAGTTTTTTGAGGTTTATGTTCAATATCTTCATTCATTCTGCTATTATAGGCCTTATAGTATCAGAAGTCAAGTTATTTTAAGACATAAGTAGCTTTTTTGGTGCCACCGATTTTTTTGACCAGCCCTTTTTGTTTTAAGAATCTAAGCTCCCTTAAAACCGTATCATCAGAAAAATCAGGAAATATTTTCCTAAATTCTTTATTCTGCAAACTTTTATGCCTATGCAGATACTCCATAATTAACATTTGTCTTTCGTTTAACATTACCTGCTCCCCTAATCTATCCTTAACCCTTGCATCAACAGAAATTCTTTGAACTTTTTCTTTAACCCTGTTTAATTCAATCGCCACTCCTTCTACAAAATACTCTAGCCAAGGAGATAAATCTCTCTCATGTGTATCTAGTACGAGCTGGTTTGATACAGCTTGTAATGTTAAGTAATACTGCATCGGATTCTTGTCAAAATACTCTTCAAATGAAAAAAATTTTCTAATATCATAACCATCTAAAAACATAACAAGAGTGGCTACAGAACGGGCTACCCTGCCATTTCCATCAACAAACGGATGGATTCTGGCCAGTTCATAATGAATAATTCCGGCTTTTAAAATTGGGTGTATTTGCTTAGATTCATCAAAGTTAATCCAATTAACTAAATCTTCAACTAAATAAGGCGCTTCAACAGCCGGAGGAGGCGTATAAGAAACTAGTCCTGTTTTCGTATTCCGGATTACTACCTGACGAACTCTAAATTTGCCGTTAGATTCCGGAGGCAATATCTTTTCTGTTATTAACTTGTGAATTTCCAGAATCGTCTCAATTGTAAAATTATAACGGCCAGACGACCCTACGTTTCCGGAGGAAAGGGAAGCTCCGCTTATTTGTGTTTGTACTGCATCTATAAATTTTAAAACGTTTCTATAATTTATTACTTCCTGAACATCTCTATCGCGGGCCACAACTTCATGTCCTTCTAATACATCCTTAACTTCTTCTTCAGAAAGAGAATTTCCTTCCAGATGAGTTCCATGATGAATTGTTCTTTCAACAGCTTCTTTTCTAAATTTTGCTTCCCAGGCAGGCACTAAAGGAGCATTCATTATTACTTCTTTTGCAGCCTCAACAATACCAATATCTTTTAAGATTTTATTGGTAATAGAAAACTTGGGAATGAACATGGTTTTAAATCAAAACTCAAAAGTTAAAGGTCAAAAGTACAAGTTAAAACTTTAAAAGTTTTGAATTGCAATTTTGCATTTTGCATTTTGACTTTTGAATTCATTCTCTCATATTTCCCGCAAAAAATCTAATAGGGTGTAGTGTCAAGATACATATTCATCCCAACTTTTAATTTTCAAATCTTCCATTTTCTTAGAAGTTAGAGCTGAAACTAATAGCTCTGCTGATTGTAAATTGGTTACTAAAGGTATTCCTAAATCTATACAATTACGTCTTATGGTAAATCCATCAGTTTCTGCGGTTCGTGAATCTGGCTGACTGATAACTATTGCCAGATCAATAACCTCCTGTTTTAACAAATCTAAAATTGATGGATGCTTTTTTTCTGAAATTTTATAAACCCTGATACTTTTAATATTATGCCCAGTCAAAAACTTATGTGTATTTTCTGTGGCATATATTTTATAACCTAAAGAGAAAAAAGCCTTAGCAGACACCAGAAAATCCAGCTTGTTCTTCTCTCCCCCAATTGTTAAAAAGACTGATTTTTCAGGCATCTTAAAACCTGTTGCCAAAATTGCTTTAAGATAAGCTTCCTCTAAATCATCACCAAAACAAGCCACTTCTCCTGTGCTGGACATTTCTACCCTAAGCCTTGGATCTGCGCCTTTGATCCTGCTAAAAGAAAATTGCGGGGCTTTGACTGCCACATAATCTAAATCCAAAGTTTTAAAATCGCCTGATAATGCTTCACCCAACATTACTTGGGTAGCCATTTTGACAAAATCTAAACCTGTTACTTTAGAGACAAAAGGAAATGACCTGGAAGCTCTTAAGTTTAATTCAATTACTAGAATTTTATTATCTTTAGCTAAAAATTGGATATTAAACGGACCGTTAATCTCTAATTCCTTTAAAATCATTTTAGTTGCTTCTTTAATTTGTCTGACTGTTTCTAAATATAATTTGTGCGGAGGCAAAACAATTGTTGCATCACCTGAATGAACACCGGCATTTTCAACATGTTCTGAAATTGCATAAATTAATAGTTTACCCAATTGCCCTACCCCATCTATTTCAATTTCTTTAGCGCCTTCCACAAATCTGGAGATAACCACCGGATATTCTGATAAATCAGCTGCTTGTTTCAAATATTTTTTTAACTCCGGCGAAGAATAAGCTACATTCATCGCAGAGCCGGATAAAACATACGAAGGCCTGACTAAAACAGGATAACCAATTTGCCGTGAGAATTTTACAGCATCAGGCACATTTTTTAAAATTTGCCAGGCAGGTTGTCCAATGCCTAATTTGTCAAGTAACCTGGAGAACTTATGACGATCCTCTGCCATGTCAATACTTAAAGGTGAGGTTCCCAGGATTTTATAACCAGCATTAAAACAACTCATGGCCAAGTTATTAGGAATTTGTCCGCCAAAACCTAAAATTAAACTCGCCGGACTTTCAATATCGTAAACGTCAGAAACCCTTTCAAAAGTTAGCTCTTCAAAATATAATTTATCTGCTATATCATAGTCTGTTGAAACTGTTTCCGGATTACAATTAATAATTATTGTTTCAATATCCTTATCTTGCAAAGTTTTAGCTGCGGTAACACTACACCAATCAAATTCAACTGAGGATCCAATTCTATAAGGACCAGATCCAAGTACTATGGCTTTTTCGCTTTCCCCTTTTCGCCCGCTTCGCCGCGAGGCGAGCTTTTCGCCCGCTTCACTCTCTTCTCCATGATATGTTAGATATAAATAATTAGTCTTTGCCGGATATTCGGCAGCTAAGGTGTCTATATGTTTAACTTTTGGAATTATGCCATGCTTTTTCCTAAACTCCCTGATTTTATCTTCTGTAGTTTTAAAAGACCTGGCAAGCAATTTATCTGAAAAACCTAATTTCTTTGCTTGTCTAATAATTTCTACCTCCAGCCTATTACCCATTGTCTGAAGCCTATTTTCAAACTTAACTATCTCCTCAATTTGATATAAAAACCAAGGATCAATTCCAGTTGCCTTATATATATGAGTAACTGATTCTTCTTTAGCAAATCTTTGGGCAATAACAAATAGTCTTTCAGTAGTGGGCAGCAGCTTTGTATCATCTACACTGTTGGACAACAAACCATCCTGGCCGGTTTCCAGCATTCTGACTGCTTTCTGTAAACTTTCCGGAAAACTTCTGCCAATTGCCATTACTTCTCCCACGCTTTTCATCTCAGAGCCTATTTGTTCTTTTGCCCCCTTAAATTTTTGTAAATCCCATCTGGGAATTTTAACTACAATATAGTCTAGTGCTGGTTCAAAAAAAGCAGAGGTTGAATGGGTGACAGAATTTTTAAGTTCCGGAAGATTAAATCCCAAACCAATTTTGGCAGCAATGTATGCTAACGGATATCCGGTTGCCTTAGAAGCTAAGGCAGATGACCGGGATAATCTGGCATTAACTTCAATCACTCTGTAATCATTATTTTTTGGATTTAGGGCAAACTGGATATTGCACTCCCCTATAATCCCCAGATGTTCAATCACTTGCAAAGACAACTTGCGGAGAAAATGATACTGATAATTATTTAGAGTTTGAGAAGGTGCTACTACAATGCTTTCTCCTGTATGAATACCTAAAGGATCCAGATTCTCCATATTACAGACAGTGATTTTATTACCATTACTATCTCTGACAATCTCATATTCAATTTCTTTCCAATGCTTTAGATATTCTTCAATAGCAACTTGTGGCGCTTGTTTTAAGGAAGATGCCACAAGCTTCACTAACTCTTCTTGACTGTTTACTACCCCAGACCCTAAACCTCCTAAGGAAAATCCAGATCTGACAAGCAAAGGATATCCAAGTCTTTGGCCAATTTTTAAAGCCTGCTCCAGGGTTTTTGCAAACCCGCCTGTTGGTACTTTAATATTAATGTTTGCCAAATTCTTGGCAAACAATTCCCTGTCTTCTGTTATCTCAATACTCCTGACAGGAGTACCCAAAATTTTCACTCCATATTTTTTGAAAACTCCAGCTCTGTCTAAACTCAGTCCACAATTTAAAGCTGTTTGTCCTCCGAAACTCAAAAATATTCCATCGACCTTTTCTTTTTTAATTACTTGCTCTACAAAGTATGGGGTGACTGGTAAAAAGTAAATTTTATTTGCTAAATCTTTTGAGGTTTGGATAGTAGCAATATTAGGATTTATTAAAACTGTCTCAACGCCTTCTTCTTTTAAAGCTTTCAAGGCCTGAGAGCCAGAATAGTCAAATTCTCCTGCTTCGCCTATTTTTAAAGCTCCTGAACCCAATACTAGTACTTTTTTCATTTTATCATCCTTAAAAATTCATCAAATAAATAGCCTGCGTCAGTTGGCCCCGGGCTTGCTTCAGGATGAAATTGCACTGCCATAAAAGGCTTACTTTGGTGTCTAATGCCTTCATTAGTACCGTCATTTAAATTAACAAACCATTCCTGCCAACCTTTAGCTAAACTTTTCATATCTACGGCAAATCCATGATTTTGAGAAGTAATAATAGCCTTTTTATTAAATTGATCTAAAACCGGTTGATTTTGACCTCTATGGCCAAATTTTAACTTGTAAGTATTTCCTCCTGCAGCTAAGGCCAGGATCTGGCTCCCTAAACAAATTCCAAAAGTGGGAATATTTTTAGAAAGCATCTTCGCCACATTTTCGATAGTTTTTTTAGCTTGCTTTGGATCTCCCGGGCCATTGGTCACAAAAACTCCATCAAAATCAAAATCCGTTTTTAAAGGATTAATTGTGCAAAATTATATTAATCACCCGTCGCATTTTGAAAGCCAGAAG
>CAYMZB010000075.1:0-3440 GCA_964394845.1 uncultured Gammaproteobacteria bacterium
CTCGTCCAGGCGCCCCGCTTCACTGAGGACGGTGATCCGCTGGGCAAGGGCGGCCGTGCGGGGAACAAGCGCCGCGCAGGTTTCCACCAGGCCGGCCAAATGCGCGGGGAAAGATTCGGTCTCGCGCAGCCGCAGCACCGCGTAAAGCACGGTCCGGGCGAAACGGGAAATCCACTCGGGAGCGCTCTCCTCCGCGCCGACCTCGAAATAAAGTGGCAGCAGCAGGGATTCCTTGCGGGCCTCCTCAGAAAGGAATTGCCGGATCAGCGCGCTCTTTCCAATGCCGGCGGGTCCGATGAGCGCCAGGTTCTGGCGGTATCCGGCCTGGAACCCGCTCACCCTCTTCCGGAGCAAGTTTAAAAGGTCACCGCGGTCGAACCGGGAAACGGCGGGGGGGGAGGTCTGGGCAGATAGTGCTGCGGGTGTTGTCAGCAATGGCACATCCAGTTTTGGGGTAGGACAAGGATCAAAGATTTATCAGGATGTCAGGGTTAAACCCGACACTAAATATAAATTAACAGGCTGGGTTAATTCAGCTGCCTTGGGGTGGAGAAGAAATATAGATGGACAGGATATTATAGTAAAATTATGCGCTCAAACCACCTCAGGAAATTCAATAATGTGCAGCCGAACACCTAATGAAAATAGGGATGTGTATACCCTGACTGTTGATTTTGACTCAGGAAATAATTCTACTATCAGTGTATATGCTTATACCAATAATAATAACGAGACTTGGTGGGATGATTTTAATCTTTCAGAGAAACAAACAACAAATCCAACAACAGGAGCATATTCTTTTACAAATTCTGTCATGTCAGGAAATTCTACTGCAACTTTGACTAATCTTCTAACAGTCCTTTACAGTACTACTGGAATTGGGACTTACAATGCCTCCCCTACGCTAAATATAACCGAGACTAGCAGTCCTCCAGGACGAACCAAATATTTATATGCTTTAGTTGTGCCACCACCTACCCCAACTGTAACTCCTCCTGCTCCCTCCGGCTGTATAAGCAATAATTATGATGGCTCAGGCATTAACTTTTCCTGGGCTAATAACAGTGTTGCAGCCACATCTGTTGATATTAGCGCTGATCGTAACTTTACTAATTTCTATACCCGATACGGTGACTTTATTTCAATTCCTAATCAAAATGTATTGGTTACAGGACCTGCCAGTTTTTATTTTTGGACTGGACAAGGGAAAGATACTAACAACCCATTAATCTTAAATCCGGATACCAACTACTATGCTAGGCTTTGGGATGGTTATAATCATAGTACTACCGGAGATTTTTCAATTCCCCTTTGTCCAAATCCTCCAGCAGGTCCTCCAGCAGGTCCTCCAGCAGCTAATTCTATCTTACCCTGGATACAAACTATTGATGGGGATGTACATTCAAATACCAATATTAATTTACCAAGAGGGAATTAATAGAAAAAGACTATGAAAAAAATAATGCTAATTATTTTAGGAATTTTTGCCCTCTTTAGCTACATATTACACCCTGCATCCTATACACCTACGGCCTTTGCTTCTGGTACATGTAGCACTGGAGCAACAACTGTAGTTCAAGATGGATTAGTTTCAGCGCCGGATCTTGGAAACGCTGGGTTAGTAACCAATACAGGGACATGTATAATTGATCCTAAAGCTGCTTTTGCACCCTATAAAATACCCAGTTACGAGGATCTAGAATCACTCTATTATACTCAAGCCAAATCCCCTGTTAGTAAAGGGGCTGTTTCAGGTTCGCCAAACCAGGGACAATTTATCTCTGTCTTTAATCAAAAGGACGTAGTCTTAGTCAATGGTGACTTGCCGAGCTTGAATTATACTGGCAAGCCAAAACCCTCTATTGTATTTGTAGAAAAAGATTTATCAATCAATGATGATATAGATGCTAACCCCGGTTTGGTTTTTATAGTAAAAGGAGATGTTAATATTGATCCTTCAGTCACCAGTATAGATGCTGTTATTATTGCCTCTGGCACCATCTATACTGCGGGAGCTGGTTGCGCTAATTCATCAGTCACTACTTCAGATTCTTTAATAATAAATGGCAGCTTAATATCTTTAAAACAACCCCCAATTACAGATCCAAATGCCTCATATATCAAATTCTGCCGGACTCTCAGTGGAACCGGCAATGATACTGCTCCTGCTGAAAAAATTATTCATCAAGTTAAATACTTAGTAATACTAAGAAACTTACTTTCCGACACTTTTCAAAGATGGTCAGAAACACCATGAAGAAAAAAGACAAAGGTTTTATTTACCGAAATTTCTTTTTTGATCGCAGTACCAAGCTATAGCCTTTTTTAACTCTTTTGGGGAAAAATCCGGCCACAAAGTTTTAGTAAAGTAAAACTCGCTATAAGCTGTTTGCCAAAGTAAAAAATTTGATAACCTGCTTCTACCGCCTGTTCTAATAACTAAATCTGGATCCCGTTGACCGTTTGTATATAAATGTCTCTCAACTAAAGTTTCGTTTATCTTATCTACATTAATTCCGTCTTTTACAATTTCTTTAATTGCTTGCACCAATTCTTTTTTAGCGCCATAATTTAAAGCAATGTTTAATTTAATAGATTCACTTTTTAAATAAGTTTTTCTAATCTCATTAATAATTTTTCTGATTGTTAAAGGCAGGCTTTCTATTTCTCCTAAAATTGTCACTCTAACACCTTTTTTCATCATCTTTATTAGCCTGGTATGATAGCCTTTTCTAAAAATATTGAACAATCCTAGTACCTCTCTTTTTGCTCTTTCTTTAATATTTTCAGTAGATAACGCATAAACTGTAATGGTTTTGATACCTAATTTTTCTGAGTAGTCAACTATATTTTCTAAAGCCTCAGCTCCTTTTTCATGTCCTTTTAAATCTTCTAATTTATGCTTTCTAGCCCACCTTCTATTGCCATCCATAATAATGGCAATATGTTGAGGTGTATTATCTTTGTTTAGCTTTGTCATAATTCAAAATTCAAAATGCAAAAGTCAAAATTTCAAGTAAAAATTCAAAACTTTTAACTTTTGAATTGCACTTTTGAGTTTTGACCTTTGACTTTTAACTTTATTTATCCCTTTCTACTAAATACTTTGTCATCTCTTTTAGCAATTTATTCATTTCCTTATCTTTTGTAATTTTAGATATAACCTTTTTAGCTTTGCTTGCATATTCTAATGCTTTAACATGAGTTTTTTCTATATCTTTGACCTCTGAATCTAAAATATCATCCTGAAGCTGAAATGCTATTCCTAGATTTTCCCCAAATATTCCTAGATTATTAACAAGTTGTTCCTTTCCTCCTGCAATCATAACGCCAATTTGTAAAGGCCCTGCAATTGTATATTTTGCTGTTTTATATAAATTTATAAAGTTTGTGTCCTGACTCTTCTCCACATCCATAATCTGACCCCAACCAGTATTTAT
>CAYMZB010000076.1:0-3997 GCA_964394845.1 uncultured Gammaproteobacteria bacterium
TAGATGGTATTTCTGGGGAATTATAGCAACAGCGCTACCTTTAATTTCTTTAGCAATAATGGTTCTTAAACCAAAATTATGGTAGAGATTGACCAACAACCGCAAATTATTTAGAACTAATTCTCTTTCACTATGTTTCCGATCTTGGTAACTTGATGAATATTTATAAACGTATAGAAATAAACTGCTAGAATTGATAATATGTGTTTATGGAAGGTCGTGATATTCAAGAAAAAACCGTAAAACCTTCGACAATAGATCAGACTAGAATTAGTTTTCGTGATCAGATTGAACTAGCAGCGAGACAACCCATTGCAGTTAATGAATTATTAGAATTTTTATACACTGAGGGGAGAGAACATCCAAACTCAGTTCGTATTACTGACTTAACTTCAGAAACAATTCAGCAGAGAATAGAAGAGCTTAAAAATGAAATGAGAAGATTACAAAGCGAGAAGGTTATACAATTTACTCAAGAAATAGAAGAAGAGCTCTTTGGTAAAGAGGATAAGGAAGGATTATTTGATCATGAACTTGCGCATGCCCGAGAAGCACAAATAAGAGGAGTAGATTTGGCAAAATGCACATTTGCAGTCATTTTTATAAAAAGTGACAAAGGAACTTATCCCGCAATTGCCTTTGACCCACCGTTGGATATTGATCCGGTTTCATATGCATATATTGCTCTAGCCCCACAACAGCCTTCTGGTCCTGATTTTGAAACATTTATTAGTTTGTTGTTAAACAATAAAGATATTTTTAAAAGTAAAGATCTGGATTATAATGAATTGTCAAGAATCTTTTCCAAAAAAACGCAAGAATCTTTAGATGGTATTTTGGGTCAAATTAGTAACTAAATTGCTAAATCTGCTGACTATTTTCAAAATGCTTTTAACATGAAGCCTGCAATAAGCCAAAATTCGATTTTTATTATAAAAGTTTATAACTAACCAACAAAATATTCAATTTGGAGCAGGAAGGAGCAATTTTACTTCTTATGATATTTTTGCCATATTGATTTGAAAAAAGGAAGGGTCAGTGTGGAGAGCAAGAAACCTGTTGTTGGAACGATTGCATTAATCCAAGGGTTAATACCAACAATAAATTTCAAATACAAGGCAATTGCAATATAGGTGAAAATAGCGATCAAAATCCGTTTTGTGTGGCTTGTCTCCCATGCCTTATCCAGATCCACCCGTATATTACGTTCCTCAATAACTTGGAGGCGTTCTTCAATTGTTTGTTCAGCCATAAGGAAATTATAACAAACTCTCAATTTGAATTTCCATAGTAGGTTGTGAGGTAGGCATATTTGAATTTATATTATAGGTTCCGGGTTTAACTCCAGGGGTAGGAAGATTTAGCGTTCCTTTAATATTGGTTTTATTTTGGGGATATAATTGTACTTCTGGAGTAACTGGAGTAAGGTAAATTTGTCTGGGATATGAATAAATTTTTGGTGGTGGGTTAAAAAATTGGAAAAGAACCCAACCTCCATTCAAAATCAGCCCAATGATGATAAAAACTGCAATCTGGATCACCACTATTTCTATAATAAACCAAAAAAATTGTCTCGGATTGTTATGCGTAGCTTGGTTTTCCTGAAGTTTTTTAAAGAAAAGTCCTAATATCCAAGGCCCGAGGTTTGATACGAAAATCCCAAGGGAAATAAAGAAAATAGTTATTAGGGAAATAAAGAAAATAGTTATTGGAGTAGTTGCATACCAGGTCCAGCGGTCTAGCCAAGTACCACCTTCCAGAAAGCCATGCCTTACTTGAGGGAAAATAAACGCGGAGAAGGTTATTATAAGTGTGGATAATATAATCAAAATAAAAAGCAGGCAATTTCTTTTTAATAAGCTCCATTCATTTTTACTCCACAACCAGATAATTTGTATTATGAAAATTACAAGCGCAGACCCCAAAAAGAAGATCAAGAGGTTTATACTTAGGGTATTAAGAACACAACTGTTAAATCCTCCCAGCTCGTCACCCTTACCAGAGAAGTAGATATGCTTTGGATTTCCCAATTGCACCTCATGGCAATAAAAATTAAACTCCTGGGTTCCTTTATATAGACTTGCACCTAGGGATAAAAGTATGCCTATTAAATAGATTGCAACAGATTGTTTTAACAATTCTGTCATTATACCAAAACATAAATAGAATATGGGGTAAATGAATATTTATTTTACTGATAGTGATCGTTAATATCTACAATCTCGGCTTCACCAGACGCTATAATATGAAAGATAACTCTGTATTTACGATTTATACGAAAGGAGTATAACCCTAATTCTTTGGGCTCAAGTTTTTCTGTATTAAGTGATGGATAATTAGGATTTTCTCCAAAAAGATCAATCTGTTTGCTTAATTTTTTAACCAGACTATGTCTAGTTACGTATTTCAGAAGTTTTGGCTTAAGAGGTTTTATCTTCATAGAAGGACGAATTCTCTTTTAGTCCTCTCACAACACTCCTTATGAAATTATTGTTATACTTACCTGTCTTTCTTAACTTGTCCTCAATTTCCTCTAAAGGCCTAGGAATGAATTCTTCAAATGTAAGTTCACCAGAACCAAAGTATTTTCTGATTAAACTCCTTATGAACTCAGAGCGGGTAGCAAAACCCTGCTTTTTTGCTTCAGCATCAACTCTTTTAGCAATTTGGCTTGGTAATGAAATTGTTATAGTAGACATATTAAGAATATTTAACAATATTTCTTAATTTTTGTCAAGACGTAAATTAGGTATTAGTTCAGTTCTGCCCAGCGTCATTCCCGCGAAAGCGGGAATCCATATTATATAGATTCCGTGTCAGGCACGGAATGACAATGTACTGGGAAATACTAAATAGTTGCTCATCTGGGTATTGACAGATTGTCATATTTATGACATAATAATTTTATTATGTTAGTAAGAACTACCCTCAGAATAAAAGAGAATTTAAAAAAGAGCGCTGAACTTAAGGCCTTACAAGATGATATAAGCTTACAGGATATTCTTAATCGGGCTTTAGAGTATTACCTTGAGAAAGAGGCAAAGACAGAAGCTAAAAGATTAGTTTTTAAAACCCATAATTTAGGTAAACCCTTGGATAAACTAAAGCGAGTTGATTATTACCCCAAAGTATAACAAATGCTTATTGATTCAAATATTTTAGTCTACTCAATTAACAGTTCTTCTCCAAAACATAAACAAGCCCAAGATTTCCTGCAGGAAAATATAGGCGAATTGGTAGTCGCCCATCAGAATATTTTTGAAACCTTAAGGGTGCTTACTCATCCAAAGTTTCCCAACCCCATGAAAATAGGCAACGCAATAGACGCAGTGCTGAGTATCCTAAGAGGATGTACAGTTATTTCTCCTGACTATCGTACACACAGCATTGCATTAGAATTAATTAAAAAATATAGTTTATCCGCGGATAAAATTTTTGACGCATATCTTGCAGCTACTGCTCTAGGAAATGACATAGGTATCATTGCGACAGATAACATACAGGATTTTAAAAGATTTATGGAGCTTAAAACAATTAATCCTTTTGTTTAGGGTACTATTGATAATGGTCATTGATATCAACTATTTCTACTTCGTTTTTAATTAATATATGAAAAATAGCACGGTATTTTCGATCAATACGGAAAGAATAAAGACCAAATTCTCTTGGTTCCAATTTTTCTGTGTTTAGTGATGGATGAGAAGGATTTTCCACAAAAAGTTGTATTTGTTTTGCTACTTTTTCAGTAAGATTGTGAGATGCTACATACTTTTGAAGTTTTGGCTTAAGAGGTTTTATCTTCATAGAAGGACGAATTATCTTTAAGTCCTCTTACCACACTTTTAATAAATTTTTCATTATATCTATCAGTCTTCCTTAGTCCTTGCCTAATCTCCTCTAATGGTCTAGGGGTAAAAGGCTCAAAAGTTAATTCACCAGAACCAAAGTATTTCCTGATTAAACTCCTTATAAACTCAGAGCGGGTAGCAAAACCCTG
>CAYMZB010000077.1:0-3178 GCA_964394845.1 uncultured Gammaproteobacteria bacterium
AATAGTTTTATACGAGGTTTTGGAAACAACTTAAGTCTGAATTAAAGTATAGCCAACTTTTTTGTGGCTTTCTATAATATAGCCATTAGATTTCATGAATGGGTGTTTTCTAAGCCTGTAAATTAAAGCATCCAAAGCCCAATCAGTTGCCCCGCCTTCTTCTTCTCCCCCGCCTTCGCCACCCCTTTCGCTAAAGCTTCGAGGGTCAAGAAGGCTTCGGCGGGCAGGCCAAACTTCTGCAAAAATTTCATCTTTTGATAAAGTTGCTCCCATATTTTTCCGAAGCAATTTAAACAGTTTTGATTCTTTGACAGGTAGTTTTACCGGCATGTTTGTTTTGATATATTCTGTGAGCAGGGGAGTGAAGAGTTGGTAATTAAAACCTGTTTTCTTCACCATGCCAACTCCTAAAAGATACTCATCCACCTCATTGACGAGTTTACCTAAAGCAATTTTTTGAATCTGTTTCTTTTGCTGATAATCAAGGTAGGTTACCAGTCCTTTCATTTGCAATTTTACAAACTGATCCAGAAGCAAATTTTGTTGTTTTTGAGAACTTAACAGGATATGTAAAAGCTGATTATGGCCTCCTGATAGTTCAATAAGCCTATCCAGGACTGCTTTCTGTACAGGTCTGACCGGTTCTATTGTTAAAAGAGCTGTTAGATCTGTTTTAGAATATGGCTTAAAGTATAGATTTTCCGAATAGAAATTAATGTTTCCTCCAGACAGCGCAGTTGGCGAAATTTCATTTAAAGGCTTGGTGGCAGTGAAAATTAAAGAGATTTTATTGGTTGAAACAGTTGAAAGACCCTGAATATTTGATAAAAAGTTCCAATCAAACTTATCTTTCAGTTGATCAAATCTGCTGAAAATGAGTACAATTTTGCTGTGCTTTTCAGAAAGCATCTTTAAAATTTTCTTTGTTTCCGTTAAAAGAGTCTCATCGGTTTTGGATACAGGTTTTCCACCCAGTTCCGTCAGAAGCAATTTGTAAAATTCATGTTGGGTAAGGGAAGGCAGCGAATATAAATCTACATGGATAAAGTAGGCGAAGTTTTGAGTTGCTAAATACTTTAAAAAATAAGAAACACCGACTCCTGGCATGGATAAGACCACAAAAGACAGACCGGCATCAATAAGCTGCTTAAAATTCTTCAAGTTTTCTTTGGCAAAACCGGAGCCCGACTTTGTCGGAACAGGGCCTAACTCTGCCTCTCTAAAATTGTATCGTGATTTTGTATCCATATTCGTCAGTATTATATCAGAATTTTATCAAGCAGTCAATACCATTTTAAGATAGACTGCTTCCAGAAAGGAAAACATATGGGTGTTGAAGGCGGATCACTAGGTTCAATTAGTCCGGCAGCCGGTAGCATAGGGCCAGTTGTAAGCGCCGGTCCGAACATATCAGTTAGCGCAGAAGCAGGACTTTCTGCCAGATTTGGCCCAAGCATTGGTCTGGAGTCTTTGTCTTCGCCAATTGTTAACGAAGGTCCGGTCAGAGGAGGATTAAAAATGTTTAAACCAATAGGTCAGATAAATTTCATTAAATCAGAATTAAATGCTACTGATGCAGTATCGGAAGCGCAGTCAATCTTATCTCAGGCTCACGGACCACAAGAACCATTATCAGTGCCAGCTGTGATAGCAGAAGCAGAGTTAGTGATCACTCAGGCTCAAAGGCTGGGAATAGATACAGTTACCCCAGACGTCATTCCTGTTTCTCCTGTCATTCCCGCGGAGGCCATCGGCTCTGAGGCTCAGGCTCGAAGAGTGGGAATCCATATAGATAATTATTTATGGATCCCCGATCCCTTCGGCCTCGCTCAGGGCGGGCGGGTCGGGGATGACAAACCGGTAGAATCAATCATTACTCCACAAATTGAACCTATGATTGTGTCTGTAGTAACACTGCCTGAAAATGCTGTGGGTGTTGAGCCTACTGAAATTTCTCGTGCTGTATTACAACAACCAATATTAGAAGAACAAGAAGAAGTTATAAAGGAAAAGGTGATAGTTGGAAAAGATGAGGTGGTTAAACCTGAAGTTAAAAAAAAGGAAGATTCTTTTTTGCTTAAAGTTAAGTTTGTAGAGGCAGTAGTGCTTTCTGAAAAAAGAAGGAAGGAGATTAGTGCTGCAGCTAAGAGGTTAATAGGAAAATATGTTGGAAGAGCATTGAAAGACTTTCTTTCAGTAGGGTTTTGGGGGTCTAAAAGCCCGGTTGTTGGAGAGGGAAAAGATTGGACTATAGACTTAACAGTTCAGGAAATAGAGTCAGATCCTACTGAATATAAGACTCCAGAAGTAGCAGCAAAAGCCTGGGTAAAGGCTGTAGAAAGGAATATTCCTGTTAAAGAAGGGGTAGAAGGAAGACAAGCTACCTTTGGGGAGTTAAGAAAAGTTACAAACGGTGAAGACGAACTATTAAAGCTAAAAACACCGGCAGAAATAGTGATTAGGAGAATTGTTAAGAAGGGGATGCAAGCAGCGCCTAAGGATGCAGGTATTTCTGCTCAAAAACCAGTAGAGGTAGTTAAAGCTGAACCTACTCTGGAAGAATTAAATCAAGATTTGGCAGGGGTTTTCCAAAAAGCTGCATAACTATCATTTCTTGCTTATTAGCCAAGCCTCCAGTAAACTAAACTAAATGACCAGGTCACAATAGGAGCGAAAACTGATCTTTGGCACCCCTCTTTCAGGTCACTCCACGAATCAAGAACAATTAAAGTTTAGCAGGCAGGGTACAAAGAGTAAGGCAAAGGGTTACTGACATATTAAGCGGCCACAGAGAGATTGAAAGTCCTGAGCAATTACTAAGAGAGATGCGCTACTTGCGGATGAAGGGTGTTGGTCTTAAGAAGAGATAGGTAAGCAGCGGTTTTTTGCAAGTGCGATTTTGACGTTATGAACCTATTGTAATTTGTTGGATTAACTGAGATACTAAACTGTAAGGAATGAATATTTCTGGTTTTTATTTAAATATAACTTTACTGCTGTGGATTCTGGCAGGAATAATTGCCTTTATCCTGCTTTTCCTGTGGAATAGGTATAATGCTTTTGTCTCAGGACGGAATAGAGTCAAAACCGATTTTGCAGATATTGATGTCCAGCTACGGCGTCGCGCTTCCTTAATTGAAAATTTAGTAGCAATTGTCAGGGAGTATGCCAAACACGA
>CAYMZB010000078.1:0-4465 GCA_964394845.1 uncultured Gammaproteobacteria bacterium
GAAGACGTTATAGATAACGGTCCTAGTTTAGTATATACAGGTACACCATCCGAAAGTAAACAATTTGAAGACGTTTATAAAGTACACGCGAAGGATTATAAATTGGTTCCTAGAGAAAAAGTATTTATGTATGATCAAGTTAAAAATGCTGATGGAACAACCAGAGATAGTTATGATACTGTTGATGGAGTTTTGTCTTTCGAGGCCCCAAACGGTACTAAACCAAGAAGAATTGTACTTGTTTCACATGTCCAACACCTTGCAAGAGTTCTTTATATCCTCGAAAAATTTAAAGAAAAAATTCCTCATGAGGCTATTCTTCAAGTGTATCCGATAGAAGCACCAAGGGAGGGAGAATTTGAATACGCAGTTATGGAATCACGAGGAATTTTAGCAGGGATTTATAGAACAGGAAAATCTGCAGGTAATCCTTATGCCTATGAGAAATAAGACTATGACTGGTATGTTTAGCTATCCTATCAATCTAAACTCCTTAGGAGCGGGTGAGGGGAGTCGGACCCCTTGCGTCCACTTTGGAAAAGTGGCATTCTACCGGTGAATTACACCCGCATTAACTTACATATTCTAACAAAAGATGAGGATAATTAAAATAATTGTTTAGCCTACTCCACTCACAATGTCTACTTTTGCCGATAATATGAAATCGTTTTCTGAAAGACCGCCAATTGAGTGAGTAGTTAATTCCAGAGTTACTTTGTTATAGTTTATAGTGATATCTGGATGATGACCCTCATTTTCCGCTAACTCAGCCACTTTACTCACAAATTCCATTGCCAGCTTAAAGTTACCAAATTTAAACTTTCTTTTAATAAGTTTATTATCAATTACTTCCCAATCAGGATCAATTACTTTTATATATTCCAGAACCTTATCATTTTTTAAAGGCTCAGTACCACCTTCGCACGGAACACATTTTTTAGCAGTTAAATCCATTTTAAACAGTAATTCTGGAATGGTGGCCGGATGCTTTTAAAGTACCGGTCTTTTTCAGAGTATCAATATCATGTTGAAGGGTTTTCATTTTGTGAGTTACATGTAACATGTTAATCAGTAATTTGTGGGCATCCTCTTCTTCTTTCTGCATTACTTCAATTTTATTCTGCACCTCAGACAGGCTTTTGGTGTTATTTTTAATAATCATTTGCACAAAAATAACTAGGTAGATAGCCTCCAAACAAGCTGCAGCTGCTAAAACCAGCAAAACAGAATTATTGACAATCCCCATATAGCGAAAAATCAAAAAAGAGGCAAAAATAACAGTGTGAAGCAAAAGCGAGAGAGGACTACCAATCAGTTTGGCAAGACTAAATGACAATTTTTCAAGAAAGTTTGGTTTAAGCATAAAAAAATCTCCTACCTACTCTTTCTGGTAATGAGACTTAATAAAACTATTTTCTCGCCATTAACATAATCTGTCAACCCCCCAAAAAAAATCTTGATCTTAAAACCATCCTCTTTTCCTAAAATACCAAAACATCAAAAAAGCCGGAATAATTGCTATCATAAGAATGATTAACAAGGTGGTGTAATTTCCCCAAAAGGTCCAACTGCCTGATTCTAAACCGCCTGGCAGAAAAATATTCATCCCATAAAAGGTACCAATAACTGTTGCAGGGATAGATAGGGTATAGACGATAGTAAGAATTGCCAAAATTCTGCTGGTTCTTTCAGTACTAATTGTAAAATCCGCATCCTTGTATATTTCCACTATTTCTCTTGCTTCCTCCAGGGTTTCCCAAGCCTTTTCTACCCTGTGTATATTATTTTCAAAAAAAATAGATAAATTATTGGAGGTAAACTTGTTTACTCTATCTTCCAAATTACCCAGTAAACTACGCAAAGGGCCAATTACCCTTCGTAAACTGATAATCTTCCGCCTTAGTTGACCTACCTTTATAACACCTGAAACTTTATCATCAAATACAATATCTTCTGCTTCATCAACTTCTTTTAAAATTACCTGCACAAGAGGGGATAATTCATTAGTAAGTCTGTCTATAATTATATACAAAAGGTGGGCTGATGAATTATCAAAATATGCTTCTTTTTGTTCTAAGTTGTTTTGGCATTCATCAAATATATCTGAAATAGTGTCTGTGCCATCCTCATGGATAGTAACCAGGTAGTCTTTTCCAAGGAAGAAATAAAGCTGATTGATAATAATTCTACCTTCAGTTGCAATATAACGGGGGAAACGAAAAAGCAAAAATAAATATTCATCTTCATCATTCTGCTCAAGTTTGGGGAATTGCCACTTTGAAATACAATCCTCAAGATGTAATGGATGAAAGGGATATTTTTGAGCTAACTCACCTATAACTGCCCGATTTGGGTTTTTTATATCAGTCCAGGTAACCTTTCTATGATGGATGGTATGCATCCTTTCTTTTTTAGGGATAGAACCATTTTCTTTTTCTTCGTCATTCTGTGCATGAAAAAAATTTAAATAATATTTAAGGGTGCCGGCAATCTCTTCTTGAGGTTTACCCAGCAGGATTTGTATTTCTTTTAAAGTTTCCTTTAGTGTTTTAGTCATCTCTTAAAATTGTCTTCCCAAGCTTAAGATAAGTCAACCCCCCAAATTAAGACCAAATTTGGTACAATAGCCAATACGCTGGTGTGGTGGAATGGCATACACGCTCGCCTTAAGAGCGAGTGCCCAAAAGGCATGAGGGTTCGACTCCCTCCACCAGCACAGAGAGCATGTTTAAATTGCTACAAGAAGCTAATGTGAGTGTCGCCCCTTTTCGCGTTGCCTTCTATCCGCTCAGCAGTTCTGAGAGCAGCAGGGTCACAATCTTCAAATATTGTTTTTCCTCAACCACTCAAAAGAGTAAATTAGACTTAATAATTAGGTATACGCGCAGGAGATTATTGAAAAAGAATTTATTTTAAATTTAATGATTTAATATACCAATCGTTGCTCGTTTTGCATCTTTTTTTCTCAAAAAGAGCTCGCCTCGCGTCGAAGCGGGCTTACAAGTGGTATACATAGTGTTCTGGCTCAAAAGGCTTTAATTTTGCATCCGGTGAGATATTATCTGGAAAAACCATCAATTAGCTTCAATTTCAGCTAATTTGCGTAAGTCCTGTAAGATACCGGTCAATTACTTGTACGATAGTACACTTTAGCAGCAAACTATATCAATTTTTAAGGACTATTTTGGGTACAGGTAGGTGTGTTATGCTAAAGTTATGTTAAAAATAGACAAGAATATTATCCAACATTTTTTAGACTGGGCAGTACCAATAGGATTATTTCTTCTATATTTTAATTTTTATAACTTTGGTAAATTTTCACCATCAGACATGGTTAAAACTAGCGGTTTAATGTCTATTTCTTTACTTGCCTTAACCTTAGTAGTGGGACCACTGGTCAGATTTATGCCTGTTTTAGATATTTTAAAAGCCCACCGTAAGTTTTGGGGGATTACCAGCTTTTTATTTTTGGTTCTCCATTTAAGTTTAGTCGTAATTTACTATTATCATTTTAATTTCCTAAAAGTTTTTGATCTTAATAATCCTAAGTTTGGCGGATTATTAGCCGGTATTTTGGCAGCCTTAGTATTACTGCTCATTACATTAACTTCAAACCAAAAGATAGCGCGAGGTTTAGGCCCGAAAGTTTGGAAAGCAATCCAAACTACAAGCTATATTGCCTTAATATTAGCTATTACACACTTTTACTTGATGGAACAAGTTAATGGAGCGCTAGTGATCAAACGATTGTTAGGTAGAATAACCTTTTGGTTTGCAGCAACCGTCATTCTCATTAGGTTAATTGTTTTAATTTTACCCCGGAAGAAATAAGTGAGGTGGGTTTTGAAACTAACTCAAATAAGGGATTATCTTACACAACAAATAGGACAATTTTGTTAAGAAACACGGAGGTTATTGGGGCTTGTCCCAGAATATAATCAGGGCTTTGCAGAGCTCTTTGCGACCCCACCCGCAAAGAGCAATTTAGGCTCAGAATTTGAAAACTCTCTGACGGTCAGGAGACAGAAACTTCCCTTGAACTGTTTAATTATATTACAACGAATATAGAAATTGTTGATCAATTCAATTCAGAGGTCCAAAGCTATTTTAAGGGTGAAAGACAATTTTCAGCTCAAAATTATCCAGTTATGCTATAGTTTAGCCAATGAAAACTTATGCTTTTATAGACGCCTCAAATATCATCTATGGAGCTAGAGCTGAAGGCTGGTTTATAGATCAGGAGAAACTAATTCAATATCTAAAAAATAAATTTTCGATTTCTAAAGTCTTCTTTTATTATGGCAGAGACTCAAAGAGTGAAAATAAAGAGAAATTCTTAAAAAAATTAGAGCAATTTGGATATATTTTAAGAGTAAAGGAAATCAAAAGATATGGAGCAAGAACTAAAGCAAACTGTGATGTAGATTTGACCATGGACATGCTTCTTAAAATAAAAGAATATAAA
>CAYMZB010000079.1:0-9965 GCA_964394845.1 uncultured Gammaproteobacteria bacterium
GTTAAAATTTTATCTTGACGGAAAGAAAGTAGATGAGTTAGGAGACTACAGTTTCCAACCATTAGATAAACTACTCATAAGTTATGGCCCGGAAAACGATCCTGATATTCAAAAGCAAATAGAATCTGTAACTAATTTTGCAAAGGATCATTAATCAAATACTATGACAACAGAACATAAAGTATTCATCGGTATAGGCCTAACAACAATTCTTATTCTCGTAGGCGGCGTTTCTTTTTTGTCTTTACAGCAGTCAAATGAAGCATCTATTCAAGAAGGTGATGCGGTATCTCGAAATGGCATACACTGGCATCCGCAACTTTCAATCTATGTTAAGGGGAAACAACAAGAAATTCCTAAGAATCTTGGTATAAGTGGCGTTCATCAGCCAGTCCATACCCATGATTCAAGCGGTACTCTGCATTTAGAGATAGGTGGTGTAGTTACGAAAGACAATATAAAACTTGATAATTTTTTCAGAATTTGGGGGAAGAAATTTAGTCCAGAATGTGTTATTGATGAATGTGGAAGTAAAGTAACAATGCTTGTTAATGGAAAAGGAAATAAAGACTTTGAAAACTATTTAATGAAGGATAAAGATAACATAGAGATTCGCTACGAATAATGGATCCAATTCTAATTTCATTTGCCTTTCTTGCAGGTCTCTCGGCGTTTTTTGCGCCCTGCAGTATTGCTTTGATACCCGCTTACGTAGGATATTATGTTAGTGAGGAAACGCAACCAATAGGTCATAAAAAGCAATTACTCTATGGTCTGAAAGCCGGAAGTATTGCAAGCTTAGGCTTAATTAGCATTTATGCTGTTTTTGGCATTATTGTGATACTGCTTGGAAAGCTCATTGCTCCATTCATGCCTTGGATCGAGCTTTCAACAGGAGGATTGTTGTTATTTTTAGGCGTTGCAGTACTTCTTGGATATGAATTTGCGCTGCGTCCTCCCGTTGTTATCCAAACAACATCAAAGGGAGCAAAGCGATTCTATGTGTTTGGTGTTGTGTATGCTTTTGGAGCTATTGGTTGCACATTGCCAATTTTTCTTTTAGTTATTTTTCAAGCGCTTGCGCAAAAAGGAATACTTGGAGGGTTTGTCAATTTTCTTGCATATAGTCTTGCAATGGTAAGCTTAATGATTGTGTTTTCGTTAATCGCTGCAATTTCCAAAACTGCAATATCGTACTTTATAAAAAAGTATATGCTTACTATCCAAAAATGCGCTGGAGTACTCATTCTATTAGCTGGAGTCTATTTAGTATACTTAGCATTAAGGGTAATAACCATATGATTTCAAAAAGACTAAAAAATATTTTTCTTATCTCCTTGTTACTTATATATTCACATGGGGTAGAAGAAATAATAGGCGGGTTTCAGTACTTTGATTCCTTTATGGTTTTTGGGGCTAATTACTTCGGTATCACTCCAAAAATTTTCTATTGGGTTTTTCATATAATTTTCTGGTTATCATTACCTATATTATTTCTGTTATTTCATAGAAGGAAAGCTGGATTAATTCTTATGACCATTTTTGGAGTTATATTTATCATAGAGTTACACCACCCAATTAAGGCGATTCTTGCTCGCCAATACTACCCTGGTATGATCACGGCATTATTCTATCCTATTGTCGGTGTTTTCTTTTGGAAGCAAATTTTTACTGATTGGAAAAAGATAAAATAGTATGATTAAGAAACCAGTGGTTAAACAAAATGCCCAAATTACCATCTACCAAACAGATGACGGTAAGGCACGGGTAGAAGTGCGCTTTGAAGAAGAAAATGCATGGCTGAATCAAGCGCAGATGTCAGAATTATTTGACAGAGACCAATCGGTCATTTCAAAGCATATAAAAAACGTATTTATCGAGGGAGAGCTTGATGAAAAAAGCAATATGCAAAATTTGCATAATGCAATTTCAGACAAACCGGTCATTCTGTATAGTCTTGATGTAATCATCTCCGTTGGGTATCGCGTCAAGTCTTTGCAAGGCACGAAGTTTCGCATTTGGGCAACTGAGCATCTGAAGGAATACATGGTTAAGGGGTTCACCATGGATGATATCCGTCTCAAACAAGGTGGGTATAAGTCCCGATACTTTGAAGAACTTCTGCAGCGCATCCGTGACATTCGGAGCAGTGAGCGGATGTTATATCAAAAAGTGACCGATATTTATGCAACGTCCATTGATTATCGCAATGACACAGAAGAAACTGAGTTTTTTTTCAAAACCGTGCAGAATAAGATGCACTTTGCGGTAACTGGAAAAACTGCTGCCGAAATTATCACAGAGCGTGTTGATAAAAATAAAAGAAATTTTGGCTTGACAAATTTTCCCGGCTATCATCCGATCAAAAGAGATGTTTATATTGCAAAAAATTATCTTTATGAGAAAGAGCTGGAAATGCTTAATCGTATTGTTGATGCCTATCTTTCTTTTGCGGAAATTCAAGCGATAAGCGAGAAAGCAATGACAATGAAAGAGTGGATTAAAAAACTTGATGAGTATCTTATGCTTATGGGTAAAGGCATATTAAAAAATGCTGGCAAAATAAGTATGGAAGAAGCGCAGGAAAAGGCGGATGGAGAGTTTTTGGAATATAAAAAGGCACAAGACAAAAACTACATCTCCGATTTTGACCGGGAGATTAAAAATCTTTTGAAGAAAACAAATAAATAACAAGGGATTATGTTAGTAGAATAGACGTTTATTATGAAAATAGAATGGACAAACCAGCCATTATTTAAAAAGGTGCCATTACTTTTGGTGCTGGCGGTAGTGGTTTTTGTAGGATTTAATGTGTATCTAAACCTTAAGATTAAAGATACCAGACAGGAACTTACTCAAATTGAAAAAGCAGCTGTTAAACCACCCAGAGTTGTAGCAGTTGAGTACTCTAAAAAGATTGAATTAGGTGAAAAGAATTGTCCATCTATTAAAGCAGGTAATCCCAATGCGCCACTTAAATTCAAAGTTTTTGAATCACAAACATGTCCGTATTGTGTTGCCCAAAATAAAGTTATGGATGAGCTACTGCCGGAATATGGTGATTTATTTTATGGGGAATGGTACGAAGTTACTGACTGTATAAAAGAGTCCGAACAATATAAAATTTCAGGGGTTCCTACATTTGTTTTTAATGCCAAGGGTGTTGAAAAAGAACCGGCCTATGGCTTTTTAGATAAACAACAGCTTATAGATTATATTTGTAAAGTATCGCAACAGTGTTAAGAAATAATAGGTCTATGGTTGTTGCCCTCATAGCTATTGTTGCTCTAGTTGGAGGTTTTTATCTGTACTTAAACTCGCAAAAAGAAAAAAGTGAACCGCAAAAAACAGGACGGTTAACGTTGATCTCAAGAATATTATTGAGTCAATAAAAAAAACTGGCTATACTGCTTTGTTATAAGCTTTGATATACTCTCCTAGTATGCTAGATTTTATCTCATCTTTAGATAAATCTAAATTTAAAAATTCCTCCTTTAGTAAAAAGGTAGAAAAGCCCTGGGGGTATGAACTTCACTTTGTGCCTGAAGATTTGCCTTACATGGGGAAAATTATCCATATTGAAAAAGGCAAAAGATTGAGTTTGCAAATTCATGATGCAAAACAAGAGAGCTGGTTTTTGATGAATGGTCAGGCAAAAATTATTTGGGAAGATAGCAAAGGTAGCCTAATAGAAACAGAAATGCTCAAATTTCAGGGATATACTTGCAGTTTGGGACAAAAACATAGATTAGCTGGAGTAACTGATTGTGACATTATAGAAGCATCAACACCAGAGCTTGGTAACACGTATAGATTAGAGGATGATTATTCCCGTCCAACTGAAACTGAAGAAATTAGGAAAGATCTTAATAGAGGCTGGAATAAATAATAGACCGATCGTTGCTCATTTTGCATCTTTTTTTTCTCAAAATGAGCTCGCCTCGCGTCGAAGCGGGCTTACGAGTGGTTATACCCGCAGCAAATTCATTTGCAAGTGGTATACCATGGTCTTATTTGACGCTATTTACAGCTTCTATCAAATCTGAATTTCTAAAGTATGAAAAAAGTTGCTGTTCCCAATCAGTACTTTTAATATTTACATCAGGATCAACTCCTCTTCCTTCGATTGGCTGGTTATCATCTCTTAAGGTAATCGAGTGAACTAAAAAAAGTGAATATTTTTGAGTTTTATCAAATTGATTATCAATTGGGAAAACTCTTTCAACAGTCCCCCATCCTTTGGTTGGAGCGCCTATAACTACTCCCGCATGATATTTTTTAATTGATGCGGTCATTATTTCTGCCGAAGACTGAGTCTGATTATCAACTAAAATTACTACCTGTTTATATTTGGAAATTGAAGGTAGTTTATCTGTAGGGGTTTTAAACGGCAAATATTCACCTTTGTGGTAAAAGTCAAAGGCATTTTGATTCTTTCCTATAAAGTTACCTAAAAAATATGCAGAGCTGTCTATTTCTCCGCCTATATTCCCTCTTAAATCTAAAATTAAACTAGTAAGATCTGTGCTGCCTTTGTACGAATCGAAAGTTTTAGTAAATTCATCATATGAAGCAGGTGAGAATCTTTTGAATTGAAGATATAAGACTCCTTTGCTTAGGATTTTAGCAAATATAGTTGGCTCTATGCCTTTTTGATCATATTGTGCCTTTTGATCTTTTTGGGTCAAAATGTTGTTCGCATAATCAATTACTTTAATTTTTTGTTGGCCTTCCGTAGATTTATCCTGTGCTAATTGTTCTGATTTTTTTTGATATGCTTGTTGGATAGCTGCATCTGATGCATTCTTGCTCACGCCTAAATCTTTATAAAGATCTTTTTCCGGATTAATATTTGAAACAGTATTTTTTAACTGTGCTTCCTGAATTGTCGTAAACAATCCGGATCTGTTAGGGGGGTTGAGAGAAGCTAAAACTGTTCCTACTAAGGATGTAATAAATTTATTTCTCTTATCTTCAGTCATATGTTTTGTTGTATCTAACGTCACTTTAATCAGTTGTTCCATAGATTCTATTTTTACAACTATTGGAGCTTCTGCATTTTTGCTTAGTGATTGTTTAAATAAATCTAAAAGTTGGGCATCAGATATGTTATCCCAGTAATTTTCCTTTATCTTGTCATAAACTTCTAAGATAAATGCTGATGCAGGGTTTTTCTCAACTTGTAAATTAGTTCCCTGGTTTGTTTTTGCAGAATAGGAATGTCCAAAACTAAAACCTATTAAAAAAACAATCAGAAACAAAAGAAGTTTATTGTACATATTTAAGGCTTAAGAATATTGTAAGTTATTATTTAAGCTATCCGCAAGACTTTTAAATCCTGAGCAGATTAATTACAGGACTTTTAGGATATATTTGAGCAGCCTTTTCTATGAATTTGTTACCTGCTTGCAGGTTTTCTGTTCTTATCAAAAAAAATCCCATTTTAAGGTAGGAAAGATGATTATCAAATTTATAATCTTTAGGTTCCAGGCTTTTGGGATCTAGTATCTTAAGGCTTTTTTGAGTGGCTATTTCTGGCTTAACAAAAATAACTATAAAATCATCCATGAAAACTAATTTCCAGCTTTCATCTTTTACAACTGATTGTAAAAAAGAAACTGCCCATGGAGTTTGGTCTGTATGAGAAAAAATTATTGTTTTAAAGCCGGTTTTTTTCTCCAGCTCTTTAAATTTTGAATAATCTGACTGAATAGGAATATATAAATTTGTAAAAAATTCACTAGGATAAGCCTCAGGCCTGCCATCTACAAAGACTTTAATATCTGGATATCCACGGTAAATAATATAGCTTCCGATATCAAAATTATTAAATACTGGATTTGGTAGGTTATTATTCAGCACAAAGTCAAGAGCCTTTTTTCCATTTTCAGCAAGCCTTAGTCCTGCTTGGGCAGGATCATCTTTTAATCTGAAATACTCTCCGTTTAGGTAAAGCAGTGAGTTATATATAAGTAACATTGCAAAGAAAAAAGTAAGGACAGAGGTAAAATTTGATTTTTTTACTGGCCCAAAATTTTGTAGCAGGGCTGGCAGCGATATAAACACCAAATAAGGAAAACCCCTGACATTTAATAAAGCCAGGCCTAAACCAAAAAGACAAAGTAAAATATTTTTAAGGTTATATCCTTTCCTAATTAAAGCTATAACTAAAGATAAAATGATAATACTAAATGATATTTTTGCGAATAAAAAGTTAGGGTCTTTAAAACTAATATTCTCTAGAAGAAATATTGTTTGATTTTCAACAATAGTGTATCCGTAATTTTTTGTAACATTTAAAGGAAAAAGCAAACCATTTAAGCCATTAGGATTAATTAAACTAACCAGGATTGAGAGTCCAAAAATAACTCCTAACAACTTTAGTTTTGTGACTTCTAGGTGAAGCATAAAGATTATCTGTAAAACCAGTCCGACAAAAAAATAAATGTGAGTATTAATCCAAAAAAACTGGATCAAGGGAAGCAGGAAAATAAGTTTTGTTTTCTCTCTTTCGAATTTTTCTAAAATAAAATAAATACCGGCCGTGAACAAAAAACTAAAAATTTCAGGTCTTAGTTCCAACCTTTCTCTTAGAACATGTAAGAAAATAAAGCCAATAGGTAAAAGGAGAAGCCTATTTTCTTTTGGGATAACCTTCAAGATAAGCAACACAGATATTAAAAAGATACAAACTTTAATAAATAGTAATGCTTGGAGTCCAATAGTAATGCTTGCCAGAAAAACAATAACTTCAAATAGCCAATGGGTGTTAATGAATGGAAAGTCTTGGTTTGTATATGAGAATAGGTTAGTGTTTGGAACAGATCTTGAGGTAATTATTATCTCTCCTAGTTTTAGGTGTCTGCCTAAGTCTTGGTCAAAAGAAAGGTCAGTTTTAAAAAGTATGGAGAAAACAAAAAATAACAGCAGAAATATAGTCAACATTTAGAAATTGTATCACCTTTTTCCTTGCGCAAGAATATGCGCTTGAATTGCGCTAGATTTATCTTTTAACACTCCAAATATGTTATACTTAATTTAATGTTTACCCCCAGATATACTATAAATTCAAAGATTCTCGGGAATATTACTGAAATAGTAGAAATAAAAGCCATTGTTGAACGGTCCCGTGTTCTTCCTCTTAATGAGGCTCATCTTAGGCGCCAGGCAATTCTTAGAATGGCTCATACTTCTACCTCAATTGAGGGCAATAAGTTAGCTCAATTCGAAGTGGGAAAAGTAATAGAAGGTAAAGCAGTCCGTGCGCCTCAAAAAGACGTAATGGAAGTGGAAAATTACTATAAGGCTTTGGGTTTGCTAGATCAGATGTCAAAATCAAAGCAGGAGATTACTATTGAAGAGATTCTAAGGCTTCACAATACAGTAATTTCCGGGTTAGTTGATAAGGAAAAAACCGGACAGTTTAGGCCGTCAGATGTATTTGTTTTAGATGATCTGGGTGACGGCCGTGAAATACTAAGATTTAAAGCTCCGGGTGCACTAATGGTACCTAAATTAATCAAGGATTTACTAGAATTTTTGAAAGAATCAAAAAAGTCAGGAATTCATCCTCTTATCCGCGCAGCAATTTTACATTTAGAATTTGTTTCAATACATCCTTTTACAGATGGTAATGGCAGAGTTACCCGGCTTTTAACACAGCTTCAGCTTTACAGGGACAACTGGGATTTTCGAAAGATTCTAGTTTTAGAGGATTACTATAACCAACATAGACTATCCTATTATAATGCAGAGCAAGCTGTACAGGGTCATCATTATAAAAAGAATGCTGATTTTACTTCTTGGTTGGAATACTTTACTACGGGATTTTTAATTGAAGCAAGGAAAGGTTTGGATCAAATTAAGTCTATTGGATTTGGCAAGGTTAGCAAAACCAGTGAACAGATATTTCTAGATAGAGATGAGGTACAAATTATGGATTTTTTAACTACCGCCGGTAAAATTACCTCAGAAGATGTGATTGATATACTGGGGATTGCTAAAAGAACTGCACAACTCAAGCTTAAGAAATTAGTTGATAACAATCTGATTGTGCGTAACGGCAGCACAACAGCAATTTTTTACTCACTTAAGACGTAATGTCTTGCGCAAGATATTGCGCTCAATTTGCGCCAGAAGCAGATATTTGCATTTTCCTAGTAGTTGTGAGATACTTATGTTAGTGGTCAGAGTGCATTTAGTGTTTTTACAGTAATTCACCTCCACAATATTTTAAATGATAGGAGGTGAATTTTTATAAATAACAAGAAATTGTTCGTAGGTTCTTTACCTTGGGGGGTTGATGATGCAGGTCTTGCTCAGATTTTTTCTCAAGCAGGTACTGTTGTTTCAGCTCAAGTTGTTAAAGACCGGGAAACAGGTAGATCAAGAGGCTTTGGATTTGTTGAAATGTCAACAGATGAAGAAGCACAAGCTGCAGTAGCTAATTTAAACGGAACAGATGTTGAAGGTCGGAAGATCGTTGTTAACATTGCCCGTCCAAGAGAAGACCGCTAATTTAGTCTAGTTTGTAGTGTAAGTAAAGTTCGGATTCTAGCTGTTTTACGGATAAAAGGGTTAATTTTTTAATACTTTCTTTCGGAAATAGGTAGCCTTCTGCCAAGGTTAGAGTCCGATTCTTTACATTACCATATATCTTCGGAGCTATGGTTAAGAATATCTCACCCATTAAATTTTCCTTTAAAAATGAAGCAAGAAGAGTAGGCCCGCCTTCTACCAAAATGTTTCTGTACCCTTTTTCATAAAGATCCTTTGAAACTAGCTTTAAAGACTTTATACGGCTGGTAATTTTATAATAAGGCAGGGTAGGAGTTTTTCCCAATTTTACCCTAAGTTTAATAAATTCTTGATTTTTAAGACTATTTTCAGTAATAGTGCCAAACTCTAGGGCTAAATTTTTACCGTGTATTAAACAATCAGCATATGCTCTTAGTTCCAATAATACTTCATAATCCTTACGGCTGCCAATTGGCCAGTAGCCTTCTTTTTTAACCTGAACTTTTCCATCCACTGTCTGGACAAAGTTAGTATAGAAAAAAGGTCTTCCGGCTATTTTCGGAAATTTTAAATTGCTGTATAGCATCAGGAAAAGCTAAGATCCAGTGAGGGTAGAATTTTCTTGGATATAAGGTAAGTCAAAGTTTTCTTAACAGCTATAAATGAAATAGAAATTCCTAAGGCAAAAAGCAGTCTTTCTCCGATTACTATTGGAATAAGTGTGTTCCATAAAGAAGCAGGTAAATTAAGGGCCCAAATCCATGCTGCGCCACCTACTGCATGGGCTGTAAATGTAGAGCCTAAACTTCTCATATAAAGATTTTTTCTAAATTTATAAGCTATAAGGGGTATGAACCAAAAGAAAGAGTAATAGAACACTTCTCTTCCTATTGGATTAGCAATAAAAGCAATTATTGCTAAAACAGGTACCGCTAATATCCACTTTACCCTTCTGTTACTCCCCTTTTGCTTACTCAAACTTGCAAAGTAGTAAACTGCAAATAAAGTTGGGAATAGTCTGATAATAGATCCGGTAGTCCAGGGAGTTTGTTTAACAAACATATTAATCAATTCTACAGTAAGTACTGAACCTACACCAAAAACCGGACCTAAGAATGCTCCGGCAATTGGACCAAAAAAATCAAAAAGGGTAAAAGATACATTTGAACCTGCCAGCTTATTAAAAGGGATTTGTAGACTTGCAAAACCCACCAAGGTAAAAAGCACTAGAAACAATAATTTCTTTTGCACACTTTTCATATTTATGGCCAAAGAATAATTTAATTAACTAAGAAAGTCAATACTAGGAAAGCATTAAGTATACATAATCAGCGAATTAAGATACAATTGCAGATACATAAGTTAGAGAAATTACGGGGTGTAGTTCATCGGTAGAACGCTCGCTTTGGGAGCGAGAAGCAGCAGGTCCAATTCCTGTCACCCCGACT
>CAYMZB010000080.1:0-26794 GCA_964394845.1 uncultured Gammaproteobacteria bacterium
CAAATAATGAAAGACAAAAATATTGTAATTTACGAAGGTAAAGGACCTTTAAAAGGTAAAGTTTTTCAGGTTGGTCATGTGGGAGAGTTATCAAAGGGGGATATCCTGTTTTTCCTGGAATCTCTTAAAGAATCTCTTAAAGAAAGCAGGCTTGAAACTAAATTGTCAAACAGACTAATTAACCGGAATGTCCGTATTGCTTCTAAATTCCTCACCTTTCCTCTTAACTTCCTTCACCCCGCAAGAAAAATCCATTAATGTATGTCAAAAACCCCCACGGTAAATATCATAGAACCCCCCTTTTTTAGTAACTGGGCAGACCAATGGCTGCCAAAGATCGCCAATAAATTTATTCCTCTAGCTTTGTTAGTACCAGGATTAACACCTAACCATGTAACCGTTGCCTCATTTATCTTATATGTTTTAGCTTCTTTATTTACTTTTATTACTTTTCCGAACCATCTTTTTTTAACAGCCATTCTTTTACCAATTGCTTATATTCTGGATTGTCTGGATGGTCAACTTGCCAGGACAAAGAAGCTTTCCGCTCCACTGGGAGACTATTTAGACAAAACTCTAGATGTATTTAAGGTATTTATTCTTACTCTTTCACTTTCATACGCGCTATATCTTAAAACAGAAAATCCGCTTTACTTTGTTCTGGGTTTTACTGCCTGTTTTGGCTTTAATTTTCGTTATTACATAAAACTTGAGACAATGTTTAGCTCAATTGTACGTGACAGAGATTATTTGGATAAATGTAGACAACTAAGGCATGAACTATATGAAAAATTGGATAATCAATACAAAGAATTATCAAAAACCATGTGGGGTAAATTAAAAGCCATATGGCAAAAAAATAGGATCCTTTTCTTCATTGATGAAGCAGAATTTGTGCTTATCACAAGCATTAGCGCCATTTTTAACAGATTGGATATAGCTCTTTGGATTTTTGCCATTGGGCATTTTGGTATAGCTATTTTCAGATTATTTGAAAGAGGCTATCAAATAGAAACTTCCTCAAAAAATCTTCTTAGGCCAATGAGAAAATAAGTTACCGTTTAAAAACATAAGCAAAGTAAGGAACCATGGCAAAGAGATTAACTATGGCTGCTAATATAAACAGAGCAAAAAAGCCATAAGAGGCTGCAATAAAACCCCCAAGAGCTGTTGCAAGAGCCATACAGATAAAAGATACTGCATCTGTTAAACTCCATTCAGTTGCCTCTTTGTTTTTATCCATATGTATGGAAAAAAGTGAATTTTTGGCAGGAGCAGCAATACCTAAGCCAATTCCCAGTAAAGAATAAAAGCCAAATACCAAAAGGATGCTGTGGGAAAAAGCAAAGCCAAAGTATGCAATACTTAGACAGCTCATCCCGGCAATTGTCATAATAAACTTTTTTCTGTCTCCACCTTTTTGTAATAACTTACCACTGATAATTTCAAATACTACTCTGGTTATGAGATAAATACTGTAACCAATTGCTGCAATTTGAACATCTCCTCCAGGGATATTTTTAACTATAAAAACAGAAAAAATAGGAATGACAAAGTCCCAGGCTGACCAAAGAAAAGCTTCAGAGATAATATATGCTTTAACTACTGGGTTTATCTCAAAATGAGATGGCCTTCTCCCTAAAAATCTATCTATGAACATGTGTTTAATATATAATATACAACATACAACTTATGAAAGCCATAATATTAGCAGCAGGAGTGGGATCAAGAATTAGACCACTAACATATAATACCCCCAAATCTTTACTAAAAATTGGTGGTAAAACTATCTTACAAAGAATGATTGATAATCTACTTTCTGCAAACATTGATCAGGTTGCAATTGTGATAGGTTATTTAGAAGATGCTATTAAAGAATTTGTGGCAAAAACTTATCCTGATTTAAATGTCACCTTTATTAGAAATGAATTATACGACCAAACAAATACCGCTTATTCACTAAATCTAACCCGTAGTTTTGTAGGAAACGATGATTTTATAAAATTTGATGCAGATGTTGTTTTTGAAAAAGCAATTTTAGAAAAGTTAGTAGCAAATCAAAATCCCAATTGTCTTTGTATAGATAGGAATATAAATTTAGCAGCAGAAGAGGTAAAGGTAGTAATGGATGAGCGGGGAAAGGTTTTGAGAGTAGGGAAAAAGATAGATCCAGCTTTAGCTAAGGGTGAATCTATTGGAATAGAGAAGATTAGTAAGGAGGCAGGGAAGGTTTTATTTGAAGAACTGGAAAGATTGATGAAGGAAGATATAAACTACTTGAGGTATTATGACGATTCATATACTACTCTTGTAGAGCGAGGAATACCTTTTTTTGGACTGGATATAACCGGTCTTGATTGGGTAGAAATAGATACCCATAAAGACTTGGAGTTAGCCATAAAGCTATTTTCCTAGTATAATAGGTTTATTAAATAGGGCCGGTAGCTCAGCGGGTTGAAGTAAGATATCTTACTTCAACGGGATAACTACAACCAAATCCGCAAAGCGGATACCTTAAAATAATAGTTATTCCAGGAAGAGCAGGAGACATCCGCCGAAGGCGGATACAAAGGTAAAAATTAAATTAGAGTTCGTTAACAGTACAATATTTAGGGCCGGTAGCTCAGTGGTAGAGCAGGAGACTTTTAATCTCTTGGTCGTGGGTCCGATCCCCACCCGGCTCACCAGTTATATATAGATGTAAGAAGTTAACAGAAACTTAATAATTTAAAATATATGTCTGACGACAAAATAGAAATTATTTCTTCATTAAATCTCGGGAAAATTAAAAATGAAGTTACAATTCCTAATCCCACTCAAATTGAGCAAGTAGATTTATCTAAAGATAAAATGCTTGAACCATTGAATGCCCATAGAATTGGGGTAGGTAGATATGGAATTGTTTCTTTTTCTCCAGAAAATCCATATTTAATAACGTACGGTCTTTCGGTTTGTAAAGCTATAGTTATGTATGACGCTAAAGATCACAAAGGATTAATCGCTCACCTCTCCACTGTTAACGATTTAGAAAGGATTATAAAGGGATTGTTTTCAGAATTTCAGGGCGATTTAAGTCAAACTACTATGAGCATTGTCGTTGGCTCTAGCGAGGGTACAGAAAATGCTGCAAATTTTGGAACACAAGAACGCCGATTTTGGACTTCGTTAGAACAATTAGTAAATATTATTGCCGTACATCACCCAAAAACAATACAAGTTGATGACAAATACAATACTCATCCTAGAGGGATTGCGTTAAACTTAGAAAGCGGAGAGCTTAAGGAAATAGACAACTCGAAAGGTTAGACTTGGAGTAGTCAACAGTATACATCTTTGAACAGAAGAATAGATGAGTTGGAGAAAACTCATTAAACATGTTTGCAATGTAAAGTTGCTATGTATACTTATGCATTTTTTAAGCCAAATGTATATGCAAATTCAGAATTTAGACTGTTCTGAAGGGATAATTTGAAAAATTTATTCAAAACGGAAAGTTTTTCTTATTGCCTCACTGATAATTCTGGTTTGTTCTCTGCTAACTCTTGCTGTGCTGACCTGATATTCAATTTTTTTGCTTGGATGAGTAAAGTATTCTGCTTTAAAACCTTCTATCTTGCAAACTTCAACTTCTTGTCCGGATATTATCTCCTTCTTATATCCGCCTTCGCCTTTTTCATCAACGCAAGCTCCCCCTTTTCCATCAATTCCGGGTTTTCCATAAACAACAACCAGGCCGCTCGGAGCGTTTTCGTCAAACTGCCCAAAGGTAAACCATACTTCACCGCTGGTTATTCCGCCATCTAACCTCTCCGGTCTCTCAAACATCTTCATGTTAGAAGGTAAATCTATAGTAAAAAAGCCTTTTCCGCTGGTAAAGGTTTGGGTGCTGCTTTTTTGCTGTTTAGCTTTATTCACCAGCTCATCAGGTACAAAATTTGAATTAAATCCGGCTAAAAAGCCATTTCCTAAATAAATTCCAAAAATAACCCCTAAACCGATCAAAATATATTTAATTACCTTCATAGATCGCAAATTATCAAAAACATACTGACAGACCGCTAAACTTTTATTTTATATTTTTTAAGGTATTTTTTTCCTGCCTTGGAAGTATATGAAACTTCCAACCGGGCATTATTTATATTTGTATGATACCTGCAGACATTTTTAGAGCAGGTGCCAAAAAGAAGTTCTTGGGTGGCACTGGATGATCCACTTAATTTAAGAGCTCCCTGGGCGCCTTCATCCTGAGCATTTGTCTTATATGTTAGTAGATAGGAAACAGCAGCAGCATTTTGCAGGCTGGAGAAATTAACTATCAAAGCTTTTCTGTCACTTCGGAGTCTGGGAAACACGCCAATACCTGCTCCTGTTGCTTGTTTTACTGTTTTTGTGGCCTGAGGCAAGACTTTTGCTTCTGCATTTTTTGTAAAAGCCAGGAAAGAAAATAATAAGATGAAAACTAGTAATATCTTCATGGATTTTAAAACACTTTAACACACATGAATAATTGTAGTCAAAAAAAGCAGTGTTCTGGTATAATTTTATCAAGGTGAATAAAAAAACAGGCTTGCTTGCAATTTTGGTAGTAGTATTAATGGTTGGAGTTTACCAATTACTTCTGGGAGGGCAAAAGAACTCTTTATCTACTCCCATAACTTTTAAGGAGCAGGGTAAAGTGGAGATTGTACCTTCAAAAACTCTTAAATCTTATACTGACCCGTCAGGCTTTAGTTTTAACTACCCTGATAACCTTTCCCTTGAAAGTAATGAATTAGACGATCATGCATATGCAGATATGCAATTAACTGCAAAAGAAGTAAACGGTAGCCTGGCTTTAAAAATTTCAGACAGCAAGTTTGCAACTCTTGATGAATGGGTTAAGTTAAATAAAGGCACAACAAAAGAAACTCCCAAAGAAGTGAAATTAGGAAGCCTTAAGGGAGTGGAGATAAAAACCAGTGACAGGCTGCTTTTGGGCAACTTAGATCATGGTGTGCTTTTTACAATTGAAATTCCTTTGGTGGAGGAGAGATTCTGGATGAATGTATATGACAAGGTTTTAACTGATTTTTCCTTTGTTTCACCAGATGTTGCTTCTTCAGGAGATACAAGCTCTTCTTCTGATGCGATAAGTTTTGAAGGTGAAGAAGTAACTGAGTAAATCAGTTGAGCAATTTTACTTAGAGTTTGGTATAGTAATAATATGGAAGATAAATGTCCCAAATGCGGATCTGAGTTAGCCCCTATTACAGAAACTCCTACCGGCCGTAAACTTCAAAGATGCTCTGCCGGAGTATGGAATGCACAAACTCATAAAAGTGAAGGTTGCGAATATGTTAAGTGGCTTGCAGTTGAACCTTTAACATTGGATGAAAAATGCCCAAAATGCGGCTCACCTGTTGTTTTAGTTGTTACCAGGTTTGGTAAAAAAATGAAGAAATGCTCTACTAATATTTGGAACAAAGACACTAAAAAATCAGAAGGCTGTGATTTTATAGAATGGATTAACGGTGAAACTGAGCAGTTAGATGAAGATTGTCCGGACTGTGGTAAAAAATTAGTGCTTTTTACAACCTCAGGTGGTAAGAAAATGAAAAAATGTTCCACAGCCGGTTGGGATGCAAGCAAAAGGCAAGCCACAGGATGTACTTATGTTGAGTGGTTAAAACCAGGCTATAAATCTTCAAAGCCTGATTCAAGCGGAGAAGAATTCTTGCCCCCAGATCCCTCAGCAAAGAATGAACTGGGTTGATTTAGTAATAATTGCCATACTTGTTCTTTTTACTGTTGCAGCTTTAGGCAGGACATTGATTTTGGAATTATTGGATTTTGTAAGCTTTCTCTGCTCTTTTTTTCTATCTTTTACCTATTACAATATTATCTCTAAATTATTTGAACACCAATTTCAGATTCCTCATGGATTGTCCTTAGTATTAGGCTTCATATCCATGTGGTTTTTATCTGAAACTGCCCTTTACCTACTAATTAAGCTGCTGCTGCCTAGGATACCAAGATTTAATATTCTTGAATCAAAAACCTTATCAGTTATCCCGGCTATTTTAAGAAGCTTAATATTTATTTCGATTACCCTGGTAATGATTGCTACTTTTCCTATTCAACCAGTAATAAAGAAAACTGTTTTGGATTCAAAATTAGGCAATCTGATTTTAAAAAATGCCTACCAGTTAGAACAGCCTGTTAAAAATATTTTTGGTGGAGTAACTAATGATAGTCTGACTTTTTTAACAATTGAACCGCGTACTGATGAAAAAGTTAATTTAGGATTTCAAACTCAAGAATTTAGTGTGGATGAGGTGTCAGAGCAGGTGATGATTGATCTGGTTAATAAAGAAAGAGTCGGTAGAGGACTTAAAATTTTAACATTTGATAAAAGCTTAAGAGCTATTGCCAGAAGTCATAGCAATGATATGTTTACCAGGGGGTATTTCTCACACTTATCACCTGAAGGATTAACAGTTGCTGGCAGAGCTCTTAAAGCAGGAGTTGATTTTCTGGTGATTGGTGAGAATTTAGCTTATGCTCCTAGTTTAGATTTAGCTCACAAGGGTTTAATGAATTCACCAGGGCATAAGGCAAATATTTTATCAACTGATTACAACAAAATCTCTGTAGGAGTAATGGATGGGGGAGTTTATGGAAAGATGTTTACCCAAGTTTTCAGCAATTAATAATCAATAAAAAATGGACAGAGGGGAAAGTGTGCAGTATGGTAAAATTAGATTAATATGAAAAAATTTGTCTTCCAATCTTTCCTTCTTCTTATATTAATTGCGGGAGGAATGTGGTTTTTTGGTTCATCACAAAAAGGTAATGTTAATCTGCCTTTTTTGCCCCCGCGTTCTACTTTATCACAGCTGCAAATTAATGATAAAATTTTAACAGTAGAAATAGCTGATACAAGTTCAAAAAGAAATAAGGGCTTAGGAGGCAGAAGTAGTTTGGGGGAAAATGAAGGAATGCTGTTTATTTTTCAAAAGCCGGATAAGTATCCATTCTGGATGAAGGGGTTAACCTTTCCTTTAGATTTTGTTTGGATTAGAGGTGATAAGGTAGTGGATCTTTTAGAAAATGTACAGCCCCCAGCAAGCGGACAAGCAGACTCATCCTTATCAATTTATTCCTCAAAAGAGGAGATGGATAAAGTTTTGGAAGTTCTGGCAGGTACAATACAAAAGCTTAATATTAAAGTAGGGGATACTATTAAACTAACACAGCCATGAGCGAAGTCCTGCCCATAAGAGTATTAACAGATGAAGATAGTCAAATCTTCGGAAATTTAAATGTAACTTTAGGAAAACTAAATAGAGTGGGTTTGCCAATTGGAGCAGGAATTGTAGTAACAGCCCCTAATCTTTCTCTTAAGACAACTCTTGAACATTACGAGCTGGGTTCTAAAGAAACCTTTGAACAGTCATTAATTCTTGTTAAAGCTGAAATTGAGAAAATTCCGGTTCCTGCAAGTTTAACAGAAGAAACCAAAAAATATTCAAAATTTTTAGTAAATGGTGCTACAGTTAATTCAGTTCATAAGCTTTGGTTACAATTACTTGCTGTTTGGTTAAAAGAAATTAAAAAAAGAATTTGGAACAACGGCTTCTCAAAAGGGATTACAGAAGGGTTGGATCCGGAGGTAGTTATATTTGTTAAAGACATTAAGGCTTTTGGGTCTGCATATTTTGATGTAACTTCAGATGACACAGTAATTAATATTAAGAGCGGTAATATTCATCCAAATGATTTGAAAAATCTGGATAAGTATATAAAAGAAGCTAATAAGAGGCTTTTTATCCCCCATGAATATGAGTGGATTGAAGACAAGGGTATTAAATTAATTAAGGTTTTGCCTTTTACTCCTTCAACTTTTTCCTCAAGCCTTCCTGTCCAAACTTCCCAAAATGGATTTAATTCCCTTCGCCAGGAAGCAAAGAAGAGTGCTACTAAAGTCTTTTTAGATCTATCAAAGGCTTTAGTTGTTGAAAAACAAGTTGACGGCGTATATATAGCCAGCGAAAAAATATTTGATTTAAACAAACCCGGAGATTCTTTTGAAGATTTGGTTTTTAAGCTAGTGGAGTCTGCTGTAACATTTCCTGACTCCCCGGTTTTATTTAAACTGGCTGATAAATCTGAAGGCATGGGTAAAGTCAGGGGAACTTTAAGGCTTCTTCATCAAAAAAGTCTTTTTGATCCGATGGTGGATGCACTGGATTTTGTAAGGCACAAAAAAGGTTTAACAAATGTTGCTGTTGTAATTCCTTTTGTAAGGGGTGTAAATGAATTTTTGCAGATAAAAAGAGAATTAGCAGGGAGGAAATTAATGAGAAAAAATTCCCTTAAATTTTGGCTAGAATTAGCAGTGCCTGAGAATATAGTTAATGTTTCCCATTATTTAGAAGTAGGGTTAGATGGGGTAGTTTTAAATTTGGATGAGTTAATAGCCCATTTAAACGGATTTGATGTGAGTTGCGAGAGTTTACTATTTTATAAAAATGAATTTAGCGGATTAATGAATTTTTTGAGAGATAGCTTAAAATTATTACATAAATCTAAAATACCATTCATAGCTTATGGAACCTTAAGTCTTTACCAACAAGTTTTAGAATTTCTGGTGGAAAAAGGCGTTTATGGGATTGTTGTAGAAAAATATGAAGCACACTCGTTTAAAGATTTGCTTAATCAAACAGAAAAAAGAATGATTTTAAAAAGGTTACATCCGCAGTAGTAAGATATACTCTCCTTTGGGGTTTTTGAGAAGTTTTAGCCATTCAGCTATTTTTTTACTTTCAACAGATTGGTAAACCTTAGTTAACTCATGGGCTAGAACTACTTCTATATCCCCAAATATTTTTTCCATATCCTGCAAAGTCCTGAGTAACTTATGTGGAGCAACAAACATAATTATAGTAAAGTTTGAACTTACACCTTCGAGGTGTAGCCTCAAACTTTCCAACCATTTTATTCTGTGTCCTTTTTTTTCCGGAGGGTAGCCTACAAAGAAAAATTTATCCGGGGGTAAGCCGGAAAGAGTTAAAGCAGTAACAACAGAGGAAGGTCCTGGAAGAGAATCTACTTTTACGCCTTGCAATAAACACTCCCTGACTAGCTTATATCCTGGATCAGAAATTAATGGGGTACCGGCATCAGAAACTAGGGCCAGATTTTCCCCTGATTTTAACCTGTCAATAATTTGGGGGAATATCCTTACTTCATTATAGTCATTTAAGATGAGTAATGGTTTTTGTATCAGATAATGATTTAAAAGCAGGGAAGTTCTTCTGGTGTCCTCACAAATTATTCCATCAACCTCTTTCAGTATTTCTAAGGCCCTTAAGGTAATATCTTTAAGATTTCCTATAGGAGTTGGGATAATGTATAGCATCTTATAGAGGGCTCAGCTTACTTTTTTCGTCTAAACCTGTTTATGATACTGGCTCTGATTTCTGCATCTACTAAAGTATGGTGAACAGCGGGTAAAACAGAGGCTGTTATTATCAGGCCTACGATTGGATAAAGATATTTATCAACATCAGGTATAAGGCTCCCAAGGTAATACCCTGCCAGGGTTACACCTATTGCCCAAAGCACTGCTCCAAAAAAATTAAAAAATATAAATCTTTTGTAATCCATTTTCCCAGCTCCTGCAACAACCGGGGCGAAAGCGCGGATGACCGGAATGAACCTTGCCAAAATTATAGTTTTGCCTCCGTGTTTGTCATAAAAACTTTGAGCGCTTTCCAGGTGCTTTTTGTGGAAAAATAGGGAACTGTCTTTTTTAAAAATCTTTGGGCCGAGTTTGGCTCCTATTAAATAGCCGATGCTGTCTCCTGCGATTGCTGCTATAAAACACCCTGCAATTAAGATTCTGATATCAAAAAAATTTTGTGATGCTAAAAATCCTGCTGTAAAAAGGAGTGAATCTCCTGGAAAGAAAAAACCAATCAAAAGTCCTGATTCTAAAAAAACTATGGTAAAAACTCCCAAATATCCTGCAGTGCGGATCAGTTCTACTAAATCAAAATGCATAAGAAATTAGTATACATTAAATTGTATTAATCTTCTACTGAAACCTTCTTATCACCCCAACACATTTTCCCTGAATTTTTACATCTGTTGCATAAATTGGCTGCATATTAGAGTTAGCAGGTTCCAGTCTAATACGGTCATCTTCTGTAAAGTAACGTTTAAGAGTAGCCAAACCATTTTCTAAAAGCGCTACTACAATATCTCCGTCATTAGCTGCATGTTGCTCCTCAATGATTACATGATCTCCATCTAATATCCCATCTTCAATCATCGAATCTCCTTTAACCTGTAGAACATAGGATCTCTTTTTACCGGAAACCATAGAAGGGGATATTTTAATAGTAGCGTTAGGGTCTGTATAGGTCATAATTGGTTGGCCGGCAGCAATAAACCCTAAGATAGGTAATTCAATACCTTCTAAATTAGAAGAAATTTTTTGATCCAAAATCTCAATTCCTCTTACAGCTCCTTCAAATTTTTTAATTACTCCTTTTAAAGCTAGAGTTTGCAAATGTTCATGAATTGTAGCTAAAGAAGATACTCCAATTGCTTCTGCAATTTCTCCTAAAGTAGGGGAATAACCATATTTATCAATATATTGTTTGAGAAAACTTAAAATCTGTTTTTGTCTGCGGTAAAGTGTAATTGGCATATTTCGTATTTTCTTTGCCTTTACGATACCAAAGACTACCCGAATATGTCAACTACAATCATGTGTATCAAAATATATCAACACTGATTGTAGTCAACTACGTTCAGTTTACATGAACGTAGTCAACTAGGACAAACTATATCAGGATGATATAATGACATATTATGCCGAATTTTCAAATTGTTTCTGATTTTAAACCTACCGGTGATCAGCCAGAAGCTATTGCAAAGCTTGTAAAAGGGTTAAATAAGGGCAAAAAACATCAGGTTCTTTTAGGAGTAACAGGCAGTGGAAAAACTTTTACTGTGGCTCAAGTTATACAAGCAACTCAAAAGCCTACCTTAATTATTTCACACAATAAAACTTTGGCTGGGCAATTGGCACAAGAATTTAGATCATTATTTCCGCACAACGCTGTTGAATATTTTGTATCTTATTATGATTATTATCAGCCTGAAGCATATGTGCCTCAATCAGACACTTATATTGAAAAAGAAACACAAATTAATGATGAAATTGAAAAACTCCGTTTGTCAGCCACTACCTCTTTAATGACCAGACAAGACGTTATAGTGGTAGCTTCTGTCTCAACTATATATAACTTAGGAAATCCGGTTGAGTATCAAGGAGCTATACTGGAGATTAAAAGCGGTGTCAGGATTGGTTTTCGCTCAGTTATGAAAATGTTAACTCGGATGTTTTATTCCCGCAATGACATGGATTTTAAGAGAGCAACTTACAGGGTAAAAGGAGAGACAGTAGATGTTTTCCCGGCATATTCGGATCAAGCAGTCCGCATCCAGTTTTTAGGAGACAAAATAGAAAAAGTATTGTTTTTAAATCCTCTAACAGGATCAATTATGCCAACAACCGCAACTGTTGCAATATATCCGGCAAAACATTATATAACTCAGCAACAAAGATTAAAGCCGGCATTAAAACAAATTCAAACAGATTTGGAAGTAAGAGTGGGTCAGTTAAGATCTCAAAATAAATTAGTTGAGGCACAAAGACTTGAACAAAGAACTCATTATGATTTGGAAATGATTCAACAATTCGGGTATTGCAACGGAATTGAAAATTATTCCAGATATTTTGAAGGTAGAAAAGCCGGAGATCCGCCCTATACTTTAATGGAATATTTTCCCAAAGATTATTTACTTATTATTGATGAATCACACGTTACTTTGCCGCAAATTAGAGGAATGTATAACGGTGACCGCTCAAGAAAAGAAACTTTAATTGAATTTGGTTTTAGACTGCCTTCTGCTTTGGATAATAGACCCTTAAAATTTGATGAATTTCAACGGAAAATTAATCAAATTATTTACGTTTCCGCAACTCCTGATGAGTATGAACTATCTTTGAGTAAAGTTGATTCTGAGGATAATGGAGTAACTGAGCAACTTGTGCGTCCTACTGGAGTTGTTGACCCAATAATTTCAGTTCGTCCAATAACCGGACAAATCGAAGATTTGATTTTGGAAATACAAGCAAGAGTCAGGAAGAAGCAAAGAGTTTTGGTGACTACTTTAACAAAACGCATGGCAGAGGATTTAACAGATTATTTGAAAGAGAAGGGGATAAAGGTAGATTATTTGCATTCAGACATAAAAACTTTGGAAAGAGGCGATATTTTACAATCCTTGCGCCTAGGCGAAAATGACGTAATTGTAGGTATTAACTTACTTAGAGAAGGATTAGATTTGCCGGAAGTGTCATTGGTTGTTATTTTAGATGCAGACAAAGAAGGATTTTTAAGGTCAAGAACCTCGCTAGTTCAAACAATGGGTAGAGCAGCCAGGCATATGTCAGGACAAGTAATTATGTATGCTGATACAATCACAAAATCAATGAAAGCAGCAATTGATGAGGTTGACCGGAGAAGAAAGTATCAAGTTGAGTATAATAAAAAACACAATATTACGCCAAAAAGTATTGAAAAAGCTTTAAGGGAAAGATTAATTGGAAAAGTAGAAGAATTGAGAGAGCAATTGGGTAAAAAAGATTTAACTGTTGAAGACATTCCTGTTTCGGAGCGGGCAAAAATGGTAAAACTTTTGGAGGCAGAAATGAAACAGGCAGCAGAAATATTGGACTTTGAAGAAGCAGCCAGGATAAGAAATCAGATAAAAGAATTAAATATCTAACCCCTTTAAAAGTCTTGCAAAATAAGTTAAAATAGGTTCTTCGATATTCGGGAAAAATATGGCAATTGACAAAATCATTATAAAAGGGGCCAGGGAGCACAATTTAAAAAATATTGATCTTGAGATTCCTAAAAATAAACTGGTGGTTTTAACCGGTATTTCCGGTTCAGGTAAGTCTTCTTTGGCTTTTGATACTCTTTATGCAGAAGGTCAAAGACGTTACGTAGAATCCTTATCTGCCTATGCCAGGCAGTTTTTAGGGGTAATGGATAAGCCTGATGTGGATTTTATAGGAGGCTTATCTCCGGCAATTTCCATAGACCAAAAAGGAGTTTCTCACAATCCCCGTTCAACAGTTGGTACAACTACTGAAATATATGATTATTTAAGGCTTTTATTTGCAAGAGTTGGTCATCCTCATTGCCCGATTTGCGGAAGAGAAATTTCCAGAATGAGCGTAGAGCAAATAGTTCTGCAAATTACCAGCGGACTTAAGTCAATAAGTAAGAAAGGCAAAAGAATAATGATTCTCGCACCTATTGTTAAAGACAGAAAAGGAGAATATTCTCAGCTTTTTGAAGACTTAAGTAAAAAGGGGTTTTCTAAAGTAAGGGTAGATGGGCAAGTCAGGGATTTAACAGATGATCTTATCTTAATAAAAACCAACAAGCACACGATTGACGTATTAATAGATCGATTAGTATTGGATACTAAACTTGTTCATGAACAAAATTTTTCCTCAAGATTGTCACAGAGTATTGAAGCAGCTCTAAAACTTGGAGAAGGGTCAGTGATAATTTCAGAAGTTAAAGATGCTGCTTTAGAGTTTCCGCCAAACCCAAAGAAAATGGAGGACAGACTTTACTCAGAAAGATTTGCTTGTCCTGTAGATAATATTGCTCTTTCAGAAGTTGAACCCCGTCTTTTATCTTTTAATTCACCTCACGGGGCTTGTCCAACCTGTTCTGGTTTAGGAACGCTTCTAGAAATAGATGAAACAGTGATTTTAAATCCTATCCTTTCTATTGAAGAAGGAGGAATTTTACCAATGAGTAAACTAGCAACAAATGAAACCTGGTTTACCAGATTGATTGAGGCTGTTGGTAGAAAATATGATTTTGATCTTAGCACTAGACTTGGTCAACTCTCGCCGGAAGCTAGAAAAGTTTTACTGCAAGGCGCTGAAGGCGCAGAATTTAAAGTTGAAGGTAAAAACAGACAAGGGCGTTGGACTCATTTTTATTCTTCATTTCAGGGGTTAGTAGGTTATTTAAAAGAGCGTTATAAAGAAAGCGAATCTGATTTTGTTAAAGCTGAGATTGAAAAATACATGGTTAAGGAAATTTGCCCAAAATGTAAGGGAGCCAGGCTAAAAGATGAGGCTTTATCCATAACAATAGAAAAATCAAATATTGCAGAAGTAACCGGTCAATCAATAGTTCAAGCCTTGGACTGGGTTAAAGTTGTTGGACTTTCCAGCAGAGAAACTCAAATAGCAGCTCCAATTCTAAAAGAAATTATTTCAAGGCTTCAATTTTTAATTGATGTGGGTTTAGATTATTTAACCCTAGACCGTGCTTCTATGACACTAGCTGGAGGTGAGTCACAAAGGATTAGGTTAGCTTCTCAAATTGGTTCAGGATTATCAGGAGTATTGTATGTATTGGACGAGCCTTCTGTTGGGCTTCATCAGAGAGACAATTCCCGCTTAATTGTGACATTAAAAAAACTAAGAGATTTGGGAAATACTGTTATTGTAAACGAGCATGATAGTGAAACAATGGAAGCTTCAGACCTTTTGGTAGAAATAGGTCCTGGTGCCGGTGAACACGGAGGTAAGATTGTAGCTTTAGGAACAGTAGAAGAAATTAAGAAAAATCCTAATTCCTTAACCGGACAATATTTATCAGGTAAAAAGCAGGTTAAAGTTAGTGATGATTTAAAAAGAGACCCTGTTAATACAGGCAGTTTAAAAATTACCGGAGCTTCGGCACATAATCTAAAAAATATTAATATTTCTTTTCCTTTAGGGAAATTTGTAGCTATAACTGGAGTTTCCGGCTCAGGCAAGTCAACTTTAATTCATGATATTTTATACAAGGCTTTGGCTCAAAAAGTTTACAAATCCCTTGAGCGTCCAGGAAAATACAAAGACATGGAAGGCGGGGAACTTATAGATAAAGTAGTCTTAGTAGACCAATCCCCTATTGGCCGTACTCCCCGTTCAAACCCGGCAACATATACCGGAGCTTTTGGTTTTATCAGAGAGTTGTTTTCCCAGTCGCCTGAGGCTAAAATTAGAGGATACGGACCAGGCAGGTTTTCATTCAATGTTAAAGGCGGAAGGTGTGAAGTTTGTGAAGGGGAAGGTACTATAAAAATTGAAATGCAGTTTTTGCCGGATGTATATGTAACTTGTGAGGTTTGTAGCGGTCAAAGGTATAACAGAGAAGCCTTAGAAATCCACTTTAAAGATAAAAATATAGCTCAGGTTTTGGATATGACAGTTGAAGAGGCTTTAAAGTTTTTTGAAAATATTCCTAATATAAAAAATAAGCTGCAGGTTTTAAATGATGTTGGCTTAGGTTATATAAGACTTGGTCAGAGTGCTCCGACTTTATCAGGCGGAGAGGCTCAAAGAATTAAACTTTCTTTAGAGTTATCCAAAAGACCAACAGGTCACACGCTGTATATTTTAGATGAGCCTACTACAGGGTTACATTTTGCAGATATTGAAAGACTTCTGGCAATTCTTAGAAAACTGGTTAATTTTGGGAATTCTGTAATTATTATTGAACATAATTTGGATGTTATAAAAAACACAGACTGGATAATTGATCTTGGACCTGAGGGGGGAAATAATGGTGGACAAATCATAGCCGAAGGTACTCCTGCCCAGCTTGCCAAAATAAAATCTTCGTATACAGGTCAATATTTAGCAAAGATACTTTAATAACTCTTGCAATAAGCCCATAGTTAGTGTATAATTTCATATATGGAAAGATCTAATACGTATTCAACTAATAGAGGATTGTGTTGGGAAACCGATCACCGGATGAAGATGGAATTAAGGATGAGGGAACCTGTTAATTTTGGTGTGCTGGATATACTTGGATTAGGAGTTGTTAATATAATTAATAAGAAGGTACTAGATATAGGTGTAGGTGGTGGAAGGGCTTTAGAGCAGGCAAGAATGCTTAGAATTGATTATTATGGTATTGAGGTGATACCTGGGATAGATTTTAAGCCACAGCCTCTTGATAAATGGGATGATGGGGACCGTTTGGGACAACTAAGATTCCTAGCCACAATACATCCAGGACGAATTGTATGTGCTGATGCAGGTGAAGCATTGCCATTTCGCGATGACAGCTTCGATACAGTCTTGTCTTGTATAGCTATCCCTGAATATTTACGTTACCCCGAGCAAGTAACAACATCGATTTTAGAGATGATACGAGTTTCAGCTGGAAGAGTTGTTTTCTCGCAAGGTGAAACTGAAAAATATAGAAGTTCCAGAGGGTTAAGGGATACTGAGGTGTTTAATCATAGCTTCGGTTTGCCTTCCACGGGTACATTTTATTATTCAATTGCTAACCTACTGGGTTATCTAGGAAGATATGGAATCACTTATTCTATTAGAGGTTCCTTAGTTCAAAAACCTGACCATACACCTCTTTTTACTAACTACAACATCGTTACTGAAAATAAAAGGTCTGAAGATTTTGAAAGAGATATAGCAAAAATAATTACCCAGACATCAAAGTTTTTAATTAGCCGTGCAAATGTAGTCTTATAATGAGCTTTACACCTCGAAGGTGTCAAGCTAAACTTGGTTATCGAATTTAATATGATGTTTGATAATCTCCAGCTTACTTGCGTAATCAATCTGATCTTCAACAAACTTCTGATATTTTTCTGAAGATTTGAAAAACTTAAGTATTTCACTGGTTGAACAGAAGATAGGATTTTGGTTGACGTATTCAGAATAAGAAGACCAGTTATATTTCTCCGGAAGTTTCACGATCCCTGAAACCACAGGGTTTAAGTGAATGTAGCGGGATACATGCACTAATTGCTCGTCTGTTTTGATTCTGACTGCCTTGAAAGCGCCTTGTAGTAATGGCCCTATTCGGTTGTATTTAACGTTAAAATATTTTGTATAGCTATTAGAAAGCTGACTGATGAAGATAGAAATGCCATTTTCTCTTAATTGCTTAATCAAAAAATGAAAATGATTTGGCATCAGGCAGAAACATAAAACCTCAATTAACTTTTCATTTAAAATCGGTTTAAATAAATTTGATTTAGTAAATTGAGAAAATTTTGTCTTTGGACCGGAAAATTGATAATAATAAAATGTTTGTTGAAACCTTGTATAGTCTCTGGGTTGAATGTAGAGATCTCTTTTATCGCTGCCTCTGTTGAAAACATGATAATATTCTCCAGTAATTAGCGGTGTAATTCTTCCCGGCATATATTAGAGTTTAGCTTTACACCTCGAAGGTGTCAAGCTAAACTTTGATTTAAATTTCTTAGATTTTTCTGCTACAATTAATAAGATGATCAAAAAGGTTATTGTATTTCTTTTCTTCTCGCTGCTTACTTTTCACTTGTCACCGGTGACTGTTTATGCTGCTGGTGAATTTGCTACTACTTATGATGTAGTGTATGACGTTGGTGAATCCGGGGTTACCACTGTTACTGAAAAAGTAAATCTTAGAAATTTAACTTCTGAATTTTACGCCAATCAATTTAGACTAATTATAGGTGCTACCCAGATTTCCGATATAAAGGCTTCAGATGGTGGGGGAGCAATGCAGGTTACTACTGAACAAAAAAACACTTCTACTATTATTACAGTTAAGTTTAATCAACAGGTAGTTGGATTAAACAAGTCATGGGACTGGACTTTGCAGTTTAAGTCTAAAGATTTTGCTGAAAAAATCGGTAAAGTATGGGAAATTAGGGTTCCCAAAGTTTCCGAGACCAGCAACTTAGAAGGTTATAATTTAACTCTTGCTGTACCGGTTTTATTTGGCGATCCTACTATTATTAGTCCTACCCCAAAAAGTCAAACTACCACATCAGGAAAAGTATTTTTAACTTTTGGAAAAGATCAGTTGAAGCAATCAGGAGTATCAGCCAGCTTTGGTAACCAGCAGCTTTTTGACTTTGATCTTTCATATCACTTAGAGAATAATAATTTAGTTCCGATTTTAACTAGTGTAGCCCTTCCTCCTGATACAGCTTTCCAGGATGTCATATACCAGCGTATAACACCAACTCCCTTAAATGTGACAGTTGATGATGATGGAAATTACCTAGCCTGGTTTCGTTTGAAACGTTCTGAAAAAATGGATGTAAAGGCAGTAGGATCTGCCAAACTCTATACTGCAAGCAAAATTAAAAACCCAACCTTAGACATAAAGTTAAGAAAGCAATATACTCAGGCTGATAAATACTGGGAAAAAGATCATCCGCAAATTATTGCTAAATTAACAGAGATTTTAGGAACAAATCCTCCACAAGACCCCGCAGAAAAAGCAAAAATAATCTATCAATATGTTGTTAATCACCTAAAATATGATCCACGAAGACTGAGTGATCCTTCAGGAGGAGTAGAAAGGTTAGGCGCTGTAACAGTGTTAAACAACCCAAGTCAAGCAGTTTGCATGGAATTTACTGACCTTTTTATAGCTTTAGCCAGATCTGCCGGAATTCCAACCAGGGAGTTGAATGGGTATGCATATACTTCTAATACTACTATCCGTCCCCTATCTTTAACCAAAGATATCTTGCATTCCTGGCCTGAATTTTGGGATGAAAAGAAAGGTTGGATTATGGTTGATCCAACCTGGGAAAACACAACCGGTGGTGTTGATTATTTTAATAAGCTTGATTTAAATCACTTTACTTTTGTTGTGAAGGGAGTTTCTTCCGGAGATCCTATTCCTGCCGGTTCATACAAATATTTGGGTCAGGACTTCCGTGATGTTAAAGTGGATTTATCTGATAATGACTTTTTAGGTTCCTCTTATCTGGATGTTCAAATAGATGCTCCGGATCCGGTTTTAGCTGGGTTTCCTGGAAAAATTAAAGTAAAAGTATCAAATATTGGAAATAGTGTTTATCCCTCAAACAGCTTTTTAATAAGTGCCGATAAATTAACAATCCTTGAAGGAGATAAACAAAAATTAGGTCCAATTCCTTCGTTTGGACAAGCCAGTTTTGAACTTAATATCAGAACAAAATCTTTATTTGATAAATTTAATGACGAAATTATAGTGTTGATTGGATCAGGGAAATATACCTCATCTGTAACAGTAAAACCATTTTTAATTTTTCAAACATACCCTCTTATGGCTTTTGGGGTGGTCCTCGGAATGATAGCTATTTATTTATTGGTTTTGGGTGGACTTCTTTACCGGAGAAAGATACTTAGAATTTCCAAAAAATGATTCCTGTTTTTTTAGAAAAATCCCTAATACCGCATAAACCAGGGGTTTATATATTCAAAGATAAGCTAAATAATATTTTGTATGTGGGAAAAGCTATAGACCTATATCACAGGGTCGCCTCATATTTTAACCGGGCTAATGACCGCAAAACCACTATTTTAGTTACGCAAATTTCTGCAGTTGAAACAATAATTGTTGAATCAGAACTGGAAGCCCTTATTTTGGAGGCAAATTTGATAAAAAAGTTTAAGCCTGCTTTTAATGTCCGCTTAATGGATGATAAGGATTATATCTATATTGGAGTAACAAAAGGAGATCTTCCTCAAATAATCACACTTAGGAAGCATGATTTAAAGTCAGTTACAAAATCCTTTGGCCCATTTCCTTCCAGTAGAACTGTGAGGGATACTTTAAAGCTTTTAAGAAGAATTTTTCCCTGGTGTAGTAATCCCTTATCCCGAGTTTGTTTTTACTACCATCTTGGGCTTTGTCCTGGGGCTTGTGTTGGTTTAATCAGTAAAGAAGATTATCAAAAAATTATAATAAGATTTTCAAAGTTTATGGAAGGTAAAAAACAAGAGTTAATGGATGAAATTTTTAAAGAAATGCAGCAAGCTTCTTCAAACCAGGAATTTGAGCAAGCTTCAAGGTTAAAGAAAATGCTGGAGGGGATTGGTTATTTAACTCAAACTAATAGAAGTAAATTTTATTTGGAAAACCCTAATTTTCTGGAAGAAGAACTGAGCAATGCGCTTTTGGAGCTTCAGAAAGATTTAAATTTGTCTAAATTGCCGGAAAGAATTGAAGGATATGATATATCCAATATTGGGGGTAAGGAAGCAGTAGGGTCAATGGTTGTTTTAACAAACGGTGAAATTGATAGATCCCAGTATAGGAAATTTAAGATAAAGATTACAGGCAAACCAAATGATGTAGCTATGCACAGGGAAATGTTAGGAAGAAGGTTAAAACACCTGGAATGGCCAATGCCGGATCTAATAATAATTGATGGGGGAAGAGGACAGGTAAGAGGGGCCAAGTTAGAAATTATAAATTCAAAATTGAATATTCCTGTGTATGGTTTAGCTAAAAGACTGGAATGGTTATATCCGCTGGAGGGCGAGATTATTAAACTTCCCAAAAGAAGTTTGTCTTTAAAGCTCGCACAAAAACTTCGGGATGAGGCGCACAGATTTGCCATAACTTATCACAGAAAATTACATGGTAAGATAGTATTGGGTATATGAAAACGCTGCTGCGCTTTTTTTTAATAAATTTAGTTTCTCTTTTAGCTGCAACAAAACTTATACCAGGTTTAATCTACACAGGCGGAGTAAAAAGTTTGCTTATTGGAGCAGTAGTTTTCATGCTTATTAATTTTCTCCTTGTTCCACTTCTCAAAATACTCTTTTTACCGCTTAATCTTTTAACCTTAGGTCTATTTTCCTGGCTTATTAATGTTTTGGCTCTTTTTGCCTTAACAACAATTGTAACAGACTTTGCTCTTTTGCCATATAATTTTCCCGGTACTTCTATCTCCGGAATTATTATACCTCCAATGGAGCTCACCACTTTTTGGGTAGCAGTGCTAGCCTCCTTTATAATAGGAATGATTACTAATTTCCTGCAATGGTTAAGCCACTAGTGTATAATTATTAAATCGTGAAACCAGTAATTTATTTAATTCAAATTATCTTAGGCGTTCTTTTAGTACTTGTGATTATAATCCAACAAAAGGGTTCAGGGATGGGCAGTACCTTTGGTGGAGATATAGGTTTTTACAGGACTAAAAGAGGAGCGGAAAAGCTGCTTTTTTATGGAACCATAGTTCTAGCTATTGCTTTCACTGTATTCTCACTTATAGGTTTGGTCTTATAACTGCTTATACGATTCGAAAATGAAAAATCTATTTAACTTCCTGACTCTTAAGCTGTGGATTTTAATAGCCATTAAATTTCTAAATAGAAATAAGATAGTCATGGGTTTTATTTTCTTAGGTTTAATATTACTCATTGTAGCCCAGATTAAATTTAATCTTTTTTATGACAGAAATTCAATAAGTGTAGGACTGATAGGCACATATCAGGAACATGACTTACCCCCAGAGGTTGCAAAGCTTATTTCTGAGGGCTTGGTAGAAGAGGGTAGTGACGGCAGGATTAAAAGTAACCTTGTTTCTGGTTGGGATACTAATAATGACGCTACTGTCTTTAAATTTAAACTTAAAGACGGACTTAAATGGAGTAATGGTCTGCCTATAAAATCAGCTGATTTGGAGTTTGCTATTCCTAATGTTGAAGTAACAACTCCTGATGATAAAACAATTCAGTTTAGCCTAAAAGAGTCATACTCGCCTTTACCCAGTCTTCTTATAAAGCCGGTTTTTAAGAAAAACTCTTTGCTTGGAACTGGACCTTATAAAATTGTCCGGATAGAAAAATCCAGAATTTTTATTACAAAGATTGAACTTAAAAGCAACAATCCTTATTTACCCAGAATTTTTATCCGTTTTTATCCTTCCGAAGCTGTTGCCATTACAGGATTTAATTTAGGGGAAGTGCAAGCGCTGCTGGGCTTTAACAATTCAAAAGCTTTTTCCAATAATCCTAAAATTTTCCTAAAGCAAAAAGTAGACTATACAAAAATTGTAAGCATATTATTTCAAACAAAAGATGCTTTTTTGTCTAATCGCTCTTTGCGCCAGGCTTTGGCATTTATTTCTCCTGCTGTTAAAAATGAAGAAATTGCTGATAATCCTTATCCTTTGTTTCATTGGGCATACAACCCTGACTCAAAAAAATATCTCTCAAACCCAACTGAGGCAAAGAATGCGTTGGAACGGGCAAAATCTACAATTAACGAAGAAAATCTTAACCAGGAATTAATTTTAACTGCCACGCCTAATTTACAAGAGGTGGGTCAAGCAGTTGTAGATTCATGGAAAAGTTTAGGTTTGGATGCTAAACTCACGATAGAATCCGGGATTGCCCAGAATTTCCAGGCACTTTTAATTACTCAAAGCATTCCTGCTGATCCTGATCAGTATTTTCTTTGGCATGCCACGCAAACTAAAACTAATTTAACTAAATATGATTCAAAAAGGGCTGATAAGGATTTGGAAGATGGAAGAAAGCTTATAACAGAAGAGGATAGGAAAGCCAAATACTTTGACTTTCAAAAGGTTTTACTGGAAGATGCTCCTGCAGTATTTTTGTATTTCCCAAAATATAATATAGCTTATCTAAAAAAAAGTGAAAAACTCTTGGATAAAATTCTTACTCTATAAATCAATTTTTCTGATTCTAATATTTTTGGGGGTGACTTCCACTAATTCACTGTCATCTATATATTCAATAGCATTTTCTAAACTCATCAATCTTGGAGCATTAAAGTGTTCTGAAGTTCCTTCTCCTGAAGACCTGTGGTTTGTTTGTTGTTTTTCCTTGCAAACATTAAGTCTTATATCATCCCCTCTTGAATTCTCACCAATAACTTGTCCCTTGTAAACATTTACTCCTGGCCCGATAAATAAATTACCTCTGTCCTGGGCGCCTGTTAAAGCGTATAATTTTGTATTGCCTGCGTCAAATACAACTAAAGACCCGTTGCTTCTTTTAAAACTTGATCCGGAATCTGGCCTGTATTCAAAAAATGAAGAATTTATAATTCCCAGTCCTTTAGTATCTGTAACAAATTGGCTCACGTATCCAAATAATTCTTTGGTAGCAATAACAAATTCCAAAAATACTATGTTATTTTCAGTTTGCATGTCCAATAGCTCTCCGTGTCTAAATCCCATTTTTTGCATAACTGAACCGGAAAATGCTTCAGGTACCTCAATTGCCACTTTTTCAAACGGGGTTAAAGTTTTCCCGTTAACAACTTTTTCAATAACCTGGGGTTTCCCTACTTGAAACTCATACCCTTCTCTTCTTAGTCTTTCTATTAAAATTGCCAAATGCAGCTCTCCCCTGCCTGAAACAATCCATTCACTGCCTGCATCTTCTACTTTTAAGGCTACATCTGCATCTTGAGCTTTATATAACCTTTCTCTAATTTGTCTTGCTGTTTTAAATTCTCCCTCAAGTCCGGCAAACGGGGAAGTATTAACTCCAAATCTCATTCTGACTGTTGATTCCTCAATATTTAAGACAGGTAAAGCAATAGGGTTTGCTGCATCTGCAATTGTTTCTCCAATAGTAATATCAGGAATACCTGATAGAGCAATAATATCTCCGGCGTGAGCTTCTGTTATATCAATTCTGTCTAAACCTTCAAATCCTAAAAGAGATGTGAGTTTAAATTTCTTTACAGTGCCTTCTCTGTTTATATGAGCTACTTCTTGTCCGGTTTTAATTATTCCGGCATAAACCCTGCCTGTAGCAATTCTGCCTTTAAAATTATCATATGCAGTGTTGGTAATTAAAACCTGCAACGCCTTATCACTGTCAGCTTTAGGAGCAGGGATGTGTTCTAAAATTGCATCAAAAACAGGGGAGATATCTGTCATTTTGGAAAGATCTGGTTCCAGTCCTGCTTTTCCTTGTTTACCAGAAGAATAAAGAGTAGGGAAATAGGCTGTTTTTTCATCAGCTCCCAATTCCAAAAATAAATCAAAGGTTTTATTAATAACATAGTTTATTCTGGCATCTGGCCTGTCTATTTTATTGATCACTACAATAATTTTATGTCCCATTTCCAAGGCTTTTTTTAAAACAAACCTGGTTTGAGGCATTGGGCCTTCTTTGGCATCAATTAAAAGTAAAACCCCGTCAGCCATTTTTAAAACTCTTTCAACTTCTCCTCCAAAATCAGCATGTCCGGGAGTATCAATAATATTAAATTTAGTATCTTTAAAATGAACTGAAGCGTTTTTGGAAAAAATGGTTATTCCTCTTTCTCTTTCCAGGTCATTAGAATCCATAATTAGATCTCCTTTTTCTGTAACCTCTTTGGAGATTTTGGTAAAGGATTGGCGAAGCAGGGCATCCACCAAAGTAGTTTTGCCGTGATCAACGTGAGCAATAATAGCAACATTTCGAATGTTAGTCATAAGTTTTCCTATACACTATTCAACAAAAGTCAAAGCTATGCCTGTTTTTCCGGCTCTTCCGGTTCTGCCAATCCTGTGAATATAGTCATCATAAGTTTGGGGAAGGTCGTAATTTATAACGTGTGATACATCAGGAATATCCAGTCCACGGGAAGCGACGTCTGTTGCTAACAGTATATTTATCTGGTCTGTTTTAAAGTTTTGCAAAATTCTTTGTCTGTGTCCTTGGGTTTTGTTTCCATGGATAGCTCCTACTTTAAATCCTCTGAAATCCAGTTCCCTGTGAAGCTTTTCTATTCCATGTTTTGTTTTTCCGAATATCAAAACTTTCTCAAATTCATCTTTAATTAAAAGGTCGTGAAGCTGGTCTATTTTTTTATCTTTGTTTACAACTTTTACAACATCCTGGTCAACGTTTTCAGCAGTATCCTGCACCTTTACAGAAACTGTAACAGGATTTTTTACAAAATTAGATAGTATCTCCCGTATTTTTGAAGAAATTGTTGCTGAGAAAAATAGCGATTGGCGGATTCGGGGCAAAAAGGAAATAAAATACTTAACATCATTTATAAATCCAATATCCACCATTAAATCTACTTCATCCAGAACAAATGTTTGGAAGTTATTTAAATGAAGGGCGCGTCTTTCCATTAAATCCCTAAGTCTTCCCGGGGTTCCTATTACAATATGAGGGTTTCTTCGGAGATCACTCATTTGTCTGTGCATGTTAGATCCTCCGATTAGTAAAGCTGTATAAATACCCATATTTTGGGCAAAAGCTCTTATTTCATCATTGATTTGTACTGCCAGTTCTCTGGTAGGTGTAATGATAAAAGCCTTCTGAGTTTTATCATTAAAGATCTTATTGATAATCGGGATTAAGAAAGCAGCTGTTTTACCAGTACCGGTATTAGCAAGACCTATAAGGTCTCTACCTTCTAAAATTGCCGGAATAGATTTTTCCTGTATTGGAGTAGGAATAGTGTAACCTTTATTTTGAATGTTTACTTTTAAATAATCGGAAATGTTAAAATCTGCAAAAGTCTTTGAAGAAACTCTCATATCTTCGGCTGAAGAGCTTTGAGCTCGCTTAATAAAAATATCTACCTGGCCTCTTAATTTACTTTCATGAGCTCCCTGGCCCCCTCGCCTTGCATTATTAAATGGTCTTCCCCGTCCGTTAAAGCCCCGGCTTCTTCTAAATGGAGTGCTTACTGAACTTGCGCTCTTATAACGGAACACAGGTTTTCTAATTGTATTTCGATTAAATGTCCCGCCACTGGCGGGACGAAAGCCTTTTGGCTTGTTGTTATAATACATATAAGTATTTATTTGATGAAAAAGAAAAAATCTCGATTAATCGGGATAGGGAGCTACTTGAAAAGTCTAGTCCGTGAGGAAAAAAATATCTGATAGCTCAGATTCTAAATCAACTAAAGAAACTATAGCATAGTTAAAACATTAAAGCAAATCAGTAGAGATTTAAATGATAAATTGCTAGAATATACAAGTTCACTTCTAGCGTAAGCAAAAAGGGCCGGTAGCTCAGTGGTAGAGCAATGGACTCTTAATCCATTTGTCGTGGGTTCAAATCCCACCCGGCTCACTAGTTAACAATTGTTAAAAATAGTTAAAAGAAGTTAACAGAAGATATATGAAAGAAAAGTTTGTAAGGCCAACCGATTCTATCCTTGTTCAAGTAGCTGAGAAAATTAAACCAGAAGAAATAAAATCTCCTCAGATAGAAGCCTTAATTGAAAGAATGCTTAATGCTGCTTACGGTGAACAAGTAGATAGGAATAAACCTCTTTTAGTTGGTTTAGCAGCTCCACAAATAGGAATCTCTGAAAGAATTATATTGGTTGACGTTGCTGCTAAGGGTAAAGGCAATGTTGGAGACCTAAGAGTTTATGTTAATCCAGAGATTGTTTGGAAGTCTGATGATGAAGTTGAATGGTATGAAGGTTGTTACTCTACTGATAGGGTTTGCGGAATTGTCTCAAGACCTAATTCTATTAAATTGAAGGTTCTGACTAGAGAAGGACAACCCATTGAGGAAGATCATGAAGGATACACTGCCAGAATATTTCAACATGAAATTGACCACTTAAATGGAACTGAATTTGTATCTCATATTACAGATGACAACAAGCTCCACTGGGTGGAAGAAGATGAATTTCCAGAATATAGGAATAATGAAGGTTGGAGAAACTGGCCTAAAAAATGCCCTCGCGAAAAGTGGGAGAAAATTAAAGGTATTCATAAATAACAAATATTTCTCTTTAAATCGTACATGAATTTCTGTATACTTATACTACCGAATGATCTCGGTGGTGAAAGTACCTTACTGTTAGGGAGCGAATGTCGGCACCATAAAAAGTGATCCGTCTTGGCCACAGAGATCGACTTTTTTCTATTCAATAAGGCTTCCATA
>CAYMZB010000081.1:0-8639 GCA_964394845.1 uncultured Gammaproteobacteria bacterium
GCAATATTTGTGGAAAGTTAAAACAGAGAAAATCAAATGTCTGCAAGACATGTTATTACCGAAGTAAGCAATATCCCTACTCTAAGAAAAAGCATTTAAGTAAAGATGGGTATCTGTACGTTTATTACAAAGCCCATCTATATGCAGATAAAAGCGGAAGAGTATTAGAGCACCGCCTGATATTTGAGCAAAAGTTAGGCAGATACCTATTTCCTTTTGAAAGCATTCATCACAAAAACGGAATAAGGAATGACAACAGAATTGAAAATCTAGAGCTTTGGGCAAAAGTTCAACCTACTGGCGCAAGAGTTAAAGATCTTGTACAATGGGCAAGGAAAGTTTTGAAGTTATATGGTGGTGTTAGCTCAACTGGATAGAGCATCAGATTGTGGATCTGACGGTTGCCGGTTCAAATCCGGTACACCACCCCCAAAAGGGATTTAGGTTGTTAGGACAGGCTAAATAGTGTTTTCAGACTTTTATAATAGGGCTCTGCTAATTTCTTATATTCTTTGAAAAATATCTTCTTATTTAAATCTCTCTCTATTTTCTTGAGCACCCAAACCTTATAGGTATTTAAATCTTTATCTTCAAACAGATAATGATTCCAGCAAATTACTAAATAAAAGTCTGTTGTAAAGTGGGCCAGTGCATCTGCTGTAGCTAAAACTTTTGCCTCTATACATTCTGGTTCTTTACCATCATGCATACCATGACCATGAATAATTTTATCTACTATAAAATTAATTTTGTCTTCTGAGAAACCTACTTCCCTTAAAACTTGTCTTGCTTCTGATTCACTCTTATCGTCCAAATCAGGATCATACTTGCTGGTCCAGGCATAAGCTAAATCATGTAGGTATGCAGCAACTAAAGTACTTTCTTTATCAAATTCATATTTCTTTGAAATATCTTCAACGAAGGAAGCAACAATTTTAATATGGCCTTCAAAAACCCATTTATTCCAGTCTATTACTGGATTTTTCTTAGCATATAATCCCTTAACAATTTTAATGACTTTAGAACTCACAAACTTTGGAGAATGTTGTTTGGGCTACCGGTTGTAAATCCCGAGTAACTGCTTCAGAAACAGTCGTCAATTTATATAACTTCAATGTGTAATCTCTGCCATCAGCTGTAAAGGTCATTTCTTTATTGTCTTTATCCCTCAATTTCCAGTGCAATGTACCTCCCCAGCTCGAGATAGTAGAATTTCCAGGAGGACCATCATTCGCAAAATCAAAAATATCTTTAGTCTTATTATCAGTTAAGGTTAAAGTAGCGAAAGGAATAGCTTTCCCCTTGACTGTTACCTGGTAAGTTAAATCGACATGATTGTCGTTCGCATACCCCTCATCAGCTCTAGCGCAAACTAACCGGGCTTCTATTTGGTAGGGAGAAATTGCAGCTGCAGTTGGGGTAGGAGTTTGCTGGGCAATCTTAGTTGATGCAGCTGTAGGAGTTGCTACAAGGATAGGAGAAGCAGTTGGGGTAGGATTGGCAGGGACGGAGTCAGACAGAATAGGTACTTGTTTAGCATTAGGTTGAATCAATCTGCCGATTAAAAAACCCGTCATAACTACAGCAACTACTCCTAAAATAATAATTACAGGAGCAAAACCTTTTTCTTTCATTAAGTTAATAATCTGATAAATAAGTGTAAAAAGCAAGTAGCGCGTAATTCTAATAAGTTAATATCTGTCTGTAAAACTCCAATTCTTGAGGTTTACAGAGGCTAAAATAGGTTCTAACATCGTTCGCTAGGGGACCCTCAGTTTAAACTTCAGGAAAATCCGATATAAGAGGTAAATTTAAATGCTTTTTTATTTCATCATGGGTTGCTTTTACCTCTGACAAAACTTGTTCCATGTCTCCTGACAAAGCCCCTAATCTCCCTGTATGGTCTTCCTGGGTTTCCTTTACCTCTTTTAAATCTTTTTTTATGGGGTCTACAGCTTTATTTACTACCTCTTCAACTATTGCCTTTAACCTATTTTCATCCATATTTTTATAATACTCTAAAAAACTTAAATGAACAAGACAACTTATCCATATCAAAACTTCTTATTTGGGTACAAACCCTGATTAAATCTGGACAAATTACATCTAGCGAGCCACGTTTAAGCTTTCATTAACGCCTATAATTCCATTAGTTTCCGGTATATTTCTTTGCATTCAATTTTACAAAAAAACACTTTTAGATCCTGGTCTTTACAATCCACACAGCAAATATAGTGATAGTGGCACATATCATAAGCACAGTTAACATAGCTATCGCAGGGCTTGGAACACTTTAGGCATTTACCAACCACCATATGCTTTGGGTCTTCCGTATTAAAGCCAAGAGTAAGTCTATTATCAAACACATAAAGCTTTCCCTTAAAATGCTCATTTGGATATTTTTCTATATATGTTTGTATGCCGTCTTTTAATTGATATACATCCAAAAACCCATTCATAAGTAAAACTCCCGACGCTTTCTCACACCTAACACCTCCTGTACAAACAGTCACAACAGTTTTGTTTTTAAGAGAATTTAACTTATTTAATACTTTAGGCAAATCAGAGAAATTATGGGTGTTGGAAAAGTAACTGCCCTCAAAAAATCCTGACAAATATTCATAATCATTTCTCATGTCAATTATGTAGAATTCTTTTTTTTCTTCAAACCAAAGATGTAACTCGCCTGCACTTATATATTTTCCGGAAACTTTATTAGGATTTAGCTCCGGCATTCCAAGAGCCACAATTTCCGGACGTACTTTTATAGATAATTTTGGAAAAGCAGAACCTGTACCAATGCTTTTTTTAAAACTGATATTCTTAAAAATGGCTATTTTTTGCATGGATTTAATATATTTTTCTGTATTTACAGTTAATCCTTCAATATTACCGTTAATTCCTTCTTTTGAAACAAATAATCTACCTTTTAAATTTAATTTTTCACATAGTTTTTTCTGATCCTCTTTCAGTGTTTGAGGATCCTTAATATTTATATATTTGTAGAAAAGCAGGACCTGGAATGTGAGGGCGTGCATATGCAAGATTATATCATTTTGGGTTATACCACTTGCCCCTTACCAGCCGGTACAGGACTACGGGTATAACCTCTCGTAAGCTCATTTTGAGATAAAATAGATGCAAAACGAGCAACGACTGGTATATAATTACAGCCATGAATTTCTGGCAAAAACTACCGAAACCTATATTTATATTGGCTCCTATGGACGGGGTTACAGAAACTGTTTTTAGGAGAATTGTAGTTGCTGTTGGAAGGCCTGATGTTTTATTTACGGAATTTGTTCCTGTTGACGGGCTTTTATCCAAAGGTCAAGACAAAGTGATGCTGCATTTAAAATTTGATAGAATTGAGCGCCCGATTATTGCCCAAATTTGGGGCTCAAAACCTGAGAATTTTTATAAAGCTGCCAAGATATTGGTTGATTTGAGATTTGACGGGATAGATATTAATATGGGTTGCCCTGTTAGCAATGTTACTGCTAATGGGTCATGTTCAGCCTTAATTAAAAACCCTGAGCGGGCAATTGAAATCATTAAGGCTGCAAAAAAAGGAGCAGGAACCTTACCTGTTAGTGTAAAAACAAGAATCGGGTTTGATGGTATTGATACTGAAAATTGGGTTAGAACACTGCTTCAAACTGATATAGCTGCTTTAACCCTGCACCTACGCACTGCAAAAGAGATGTCTAAAGTTCCAGCTCACTGGAATGAAATTGAAAAAGCTGTAAAAATCCGTGATGAAATTGCCTCAAAAACTTTAATTATAGGAAATGGTGATGTTAAGTCCCTCAAGGAAGCAAAAGAAAAATGTATAAAGTACGGAATTGACGGAATAATGATCGGAAGAGGAATTTTTGAAAACGTGTGGATTTTTAATGAAAATATTGATATCAAAAAAGTTACACCTAAGGAGAAAGCTAATGTGCTAGTCAAACATCTTGAGTTATATCAAAAAACATATGGAGATGGTAAACATTTTGAGCATATGAAAAAGTTTGTTAAGTGCTATATCAATAATTTTGAAAGCGCATTTGAAATTCGTGATACCTTGATGAGAACCAAAACTTTAGAAGAACTAATTAATTTAACCAAAAAACTATCTTTTTTTGGATAATATTAAATATTTACAGCTTTATCATCGGATAAGTAATGATTACTTTTTCTTAGCTTTTATCATCTTAGCCGGTTTATCTTTCTTAGCTAAAGCTTTCTCACCTAAGTCTTTCAGCTCCATTGCTCTTTTGGTGATTTCCTTTATAACTTTATCACCTTGTTTTTGCAGATCTCTTAAGATCTCTTCTGCTTTTTTTCTGTTACCTTCATCAGATAGTACTACTGCTGCAGCTGCGGCAGCAGCTCCAATCACAGCTCCGGTTACTCCAGAAGCTAATGGATTAATTCCTTTTTTTTCTTGTGTCAAATATATCACCCCCTTTTCTTCTGTATTATCCTGCTTACTAAAGATACTAAAATAGCAGGTATTGCTGCTAATGCTTTCAGTTGTACCTTATTTTTTAGACTTTGTGCAGTTTCACCTAAATCGTCTGTTAATTTTGTTATGGATTTTAATGCCTGTATAAAATAATAAGTAACAAATACAACACAGGAGGTAATTATTATTAAACCTAGAATGAAAAGGATGTTTAAAACATCTTTTGTTTCCATGAGCGCAATTATACTCTAAATATCAAATATTTTAAAGAAGTATAAAACATATTTGCATTCTTAACGAGTTTTTAGTAGCATTTAATGAAGACTATATGGAATATTTAACTGCCATACCTGCTGCTGCTTTGGGTTATTTAACTCTTAGAGCAACATCGCATCCAAATTCACGTATCAGAAAAAAGATGCCTAATGTCAAAGTTAAAAGAGTACAAATATTTCCTGTACTGCGTGTTTATATGTTTGGAAGGGTAATTCACTTGCATCACTGGTTTGCTTTCTCAATAGTTTTGGCAGCATCTGCCTTTATTAGTATCGGAATTTTTGATTATATATTCACCAAGGGTATGCTTTTAGGTGGCATTATTCAAGGATTATCCCTGCCAAAAGAACACAGAAAAATAATTTATAGAGATTTCTCGCTTGAAAGATTAACTTCTATCAACTAAAATTCTCTAGTGTTAATCATACTTACCGGCAAATCAGCTTCAGGAAAAGATACCATTAAAGATTTAGTTTTAGCAAAATTTCCCAATATAAAAAAAATTATCACAACTACCTCAAGACCTCTTAGAACCAGGGAAATAAACGGAGTTGATTACCGGTTTGTTACAAGAGATGAGTTTGAAGCTAAAATAAAAAACAGTGACCTTGCAGAATATGTGGAATATGGGGGCAATCTTTATGGGACTGAAAAGTCAGAACTTGAACAGGCTTTAAATCAAGATACCCTTTGGAAAATAGATCCCTCCAGGGCTGGAGAAGTAAGAGATTTTATCAGGAGAGCTTTTCCTCCTGAAATAGCGAATAAATTAATAGAAAGAGTGGTGGTAATTTATATAACTGTTTCAGACGATATAAGTTTGGAAAGACTACAAAAAAGAGGTTTATTAGATTCTGAAACTGAAAAAAGAATAGATGATGATAAAAAAATCTGGCAGCAGCACCAGAATTCATATGACTATGTTTTAAATAATATTCCGGGCAAACTAGATGATACGATTAAGGAAGTTTCCAGAATAATTGAAACTAAAAATCCTAAATGAAGATCCTGCTAAATAAAAAAGTTCTGCTTGTGGTAAGTCTTATAGCAGTTGGAATAGGTTTTAGCGTGCTGCAGCTATATTTAAAAACTACCCTGCAGCTTGAAAATGAGAAAACAAAGCTTCTATTTAAGCTGGATTCTACAGAAAAGGAATTTACAACCCTAAAGAATCAGGATCAAATAAAGATAAACCAGGAATTGGGAGCTGAGGTGAAGACAATAAACAAAACCTACACAGATTCAATTGGTCTTTATGAAAAACTAGCTGATCTTAAAGCTCAAAAAATAGATATTTCAAAGCTTGATCCGTTATACGTAAATGCGATCCGTTATTTAGCTGATAAAAATTATTCATCGGCTTCCGCATCATTAGTTGAGCTTGATACAAAAATAGCTGCAGTTACTCCTAAAATAGTAACTGCTCCCCCTACTGTTGCATCTGGACCAGTTGCTAATGCTCCACAAAATAATACTCCACCTGGTTCCGGCTATTCCCTCCAAGCTGTTGGTGTAGATGGATCTTCTTATAATGTTGCTATCATTGCTGCTGATTTAAATTCTACAAAAGTTATCGTAGATACAGCCTCTGATTCTGATTGCAGGGATAATTGTCCGGTAAAACCTCTGGCTGAGTATGTTTCCCGCTCAGGTGCCTTTGCCGGAATTAATGGCAGTTATTTTTGTCCGGCAGAGTATCCAAGTTGCGCAGGCAAAACAGGCTCTTTTGATACTTTGATTATGAATAAAAATAAGCAGTACTTTAACTCGGATAATAATACTTATTCAACAATCCCTGCTGCTATTTTCTCCCCGGGCTCTGCAAGATTTGTGGGACAATCCTCACAGTGGGGACGGGATACCGGAGTAGACAGTGTTTTAGCCAATTATCCGCTTTTAGTTTCGGACGGAAATATTAACTTTACAGAGGCCCCAAATGAACCTAAATTTGGTGGAAAAGCTGCCAGGACATTTATAGCTACCAAAGGCGGAATGGTTTATATAGGCATTGTGTATGGGGCTACCATGGGTGAGTCAGCCAAAGTATTGAAGGCTTTGGGTATGGATTCTGCTTTAAATTTGGATCAGGGTGGCTCTACTGCTCTTTGGTCCGGAGGTTACAAAGCCGGTCCAGGCAGAAGTATACCCAATGCTGTGTTATTTGTACGAAGATAGCTTAGAGCCTATTTCAAAACGTCATTGCGAGCGACCAAAGAAAGCATCCAAACAAGCAACAATACTAACCAATGATCCGATTTCTCCTATACTTATAACCCGGTTTTTGCTAATATTGAAGTGGAGATAATCTTTTTAATATGACTGAGAACAATAGTAAGGGAGAATTTACTAGTAAGAGAAGGAAAGTTGAACTAGTACCCTCCAGGGAGGAAAAGGGTCTTAAAGCTATAGGGGTCAGTTGGGATGTAGGTGAGGTAGTTGGTGCTCTAGCTTTATCTCAAGACATCCAAAGCGGGGAAATGGGTGAGGATATAGCAAGAGGAGTGGTACAAATCGCAAGTAAGATTTATACTCATTTAGATCCCCTGTTGCAATTTAGGCCTCAGCAACCAGGAGAAACAGAAGAAGAATATTCAGAAGCTTTCTTTAACCAAATTCAACCTTATACACAAGAAGGTCGGATTATCCTGGAAGCAATTGGTGTTTATAATGATATCGGTCAGTTAAAACCTAGTGTTGCAGCTTCTCTGGATGATGCCTTCGCAACTCAACCCGAAGGACTGGAACCACTAAAGCAGTTTCTGACAGTGCTTGGTGAAACTTCTTTGCCTGAGAATACAAACAACAGCTACTTTTATTTTCTTACTCGTAGAGCAGAATCTAACAAAAACATCCTACAAGGTATAAGCGCAGCAACTCTAAATAAAGCTTTAGGTGCAATTGAAAAACAAACTGCTTCCCCTTCGGTAATCAGGTTGGTTGTTCAGGCAGCTTCACTTTTAGAAGATCAACCTGATGATTCTTTACAAAACAGAGTTAATAATTGGGTTAGCGGCTTAAATCCTGACTGGAGAGTTTTTGAGAATGGAGAATTGAACCCAGAACTTTCAAACGAAATTCAACAACGTTCTTATGAAGTAGGGTTATCATTAGACATGATAAAACCCGATACTGTTGAAGTAGGACAATTAGTTCCTACAAAAGAGTTGACTGCAACAGAACAGGGAAGACTAATTCAACTGGTGGAAGCTGCTAGAGTCAGATTAGGAGAAATGACTGCAAATCCTGCCTCTTTATCAGACACAATGGAACGTGCTTTAGGATCAGGCTTAGAAGCTATAGCTCCTTTTTATAGAATAGAGCGCTATGATGACTATTCTAAACCAGTTGTTGAACATGGTCGACAAACTTTTCGCAAAGCAGAACAAAGAATAGATTGGTCAAGTATTGACGAAAGAGGAGAAGAGGTTAGGGATCCAGCAGAACAAAGAAGAGTGTTACTAAGAAGCTTGGGAAGATTACAACCATACTGGCCACAAGTAATGGAAGCAGGGAAACGTTTTCTTGAAGATGGCTCCTATCCTCGTTCCTTTGGTCATCATAGTTTAACAACGACACATACTTATTTTAAGGGATCGCTTATTCCTGGTATCAAAACGGGTCCAGGCGTGGCTGAAAACATCTCTGCTTTAGAATTTCCGCTGCTTTTGCAAAGAAAAGATGGCGACAGTATAGCTAAAGCCTGTGCAAATTCAGAGTTTACCGCAACTTCTTACAATTTCGAATTAGAAACTTTTATTGGACTGGCTAGAGCTTTTGAGCCAGTTTTTCCATTTATGAAGGTCTTAAGAGAAAGCTTAACTGGGTCTGTTCAACAAAAAGGAAATTTTTTTCATGCAATTATTAAAGCCTATCAGCAGAATATATATCATTGGCAAACAGTAGTTGATGT
>CAYMZB010000082.1:0-22851 GCA_964394845.1 uncultured Gammaproteobacteria bacterium
AGTAAATGAAAATCTATAATTGCTTAATATAATTTTCATAATTTTTAATATTTGAAAGTAGAAGTAATTTCAACAAAGGGTTGTTTGAAGCAATCAAACATTGGTTTGGGTTTTCTATTCTGGCTTAAAATAATCCCAATAGCAGGAGGATATTATTCTGATGCAAAAGGGTTTGTAGAAGCAGGGGTGCAGGAACTAACAGCTTTAGAAATTTTGTTGTCTAATTTAGCATCCAGTAAGCAGGAATTGGGGTTTGACGGTCATCCTAAAGCTGGTCCAGACAGAATTACTCAGGCTGTAAAAATCTTGGATAAGTCAATCCCCTTGTTGGATAAAATTCAAGGTAATTTAGAAAAAGCTGCAGATTCAGTTAAAAATATTGATGCTGGTAAATATCCGGAAAAGTTTAAAGGCAGGGATATTAGAAAAAATTTGGAAGTTGCAAGAGATTTTATATTGGGAGCTTCAGTTGCAGTTAAAGAAGGAAAAGATGCACTTAAAATGACTCCTCAGGCCTTGGGCGCATCTTCCCCTAAGACGTATTTGTTGCTTTTCCAAAATGATAAGGAAATAAGAGCAACAGGAGGGTTTATGACAGCATATGCCTTTCTATCGCTTAATAACGGACAAGTTAGTTCTACTATATCAGATGATATATACAGGTTAGACGAAAAACTTCTAAATGTATGTTTAACAAAAATTTGTCCTTTGACTCCTCCCGCACCAATTGTTAAATATTTACCGGAAGTTTCCGGAAAACCAAGATCTGCTTGGAGTATGAGGGACTCTAATCTTTCTCCTGATGTGCCTACTTCTGCTAAACAATTTGAAAAGATGTATGAATTTTTAGGAGAGGGTTTACCTTTTGATGGAATTATATTTATAGATACTCAAGTTGTAGAGCAATTGATTGAGTTGACAGGTCCAATTGAGGTATATGGAACCAGATATTCGGCAGAGATTGATAAAAGGTGTAATTGTCCGAATGTAATTTACGAGCTTGAATCTTATGCTGAAATCGCAGCCAAAGGAGAAAAAGACAGAAAGGCAGTTTTAGGAGTATTAATGCAGCAAATTCTGGCACGATCAATAGGAGCAGATGTAGAAAAGTTGCCCCAACTCATACAGACAATTGCAGATTTAGCAAACCACAAACATGTTATGTTTTATATGCATGACAGCAACAACCAAAAAGCTTTTTCTAAACTTAATTGGATTGGTGAAATAAAAAACCCTGACAACGATTATCTTCATATCAATGATTCTAATTTTGCCGGAGGTAAATCTAATATTTATGTTGAACAATCAATTACCCAAGAAATTAATGTTCAAAAAGATGGAACAGTAAAAAAGAAAATTTCAATTGAATACAAAAACCCTCAGGCATTTAATACCTGGTTAAATGGAATAAACAGGGATTATGTAAGATTTTATGCGCCTTTGGGCAGCAAGCTAATTTCTTCTAAAGGATCAGAAAATGCTGTAACTACCATCGAGGATTTAGGTAAAACAGTATTTGAGGCGTTTATTCAGGTTAGGCCTCAAAATACCAGAAAACTGGAAATTGAATATGCAATTCCCTACGTTCCTAAGGGAGAATATAAGCTGTTAATACAAAAACAACCTGGAGCTAAATATTTCCGTTACATTATCAAGGTAAATGGTTTCCAAAAAGCTGATTTTAATTTAGATATGGATAAAGAGTTTAAGTTTAAGATATAACTAATTTAGAGGCTTTAGTTTTCTTTTCAGGCGCTAGTAATTTTAATATATTATCGAGTTTAGTATTTAGTGCATCAAACTGTTCTTTATAATCCGGTTCTGGCCTTCTGGTAATATTATTATCTTTGTTTTCAAAACAACTACTGCAAAAAACAGGTTTACCGCTGGTTGGTCTAAATGGTACTTCACAATTTTTTCCACAATTGTCGCAAACAGCGTCATGCATCTTGGTTCTTTCGGAATCTCTTCCGCCTCTAAATTCTCCACTTTTAAAGCCACCGCCTTTAAAGCCGCCGCTTCTAAAGCCACCTCCCCCGCCTGATTTGTTATAACGATTAAATGCCATAATGATAATTATACCACTTATTTCCTAAAGTTGCGGTAGCAATATTTTTGTGGAATACTTACCTAGTTTATGAGGGCAATAAAAGTTGAAGGAATTATTTTAAAAAGAAGGAATTTAGGGGAAGCGGACAGGATTTTAACTGTTTTTACACAAAACTTAGGTAAAATTTCTGTTTTAGCTAAAGGAGTTCGTAGAATTACCTCCAGAAGAGCAGGAAATGTGGAACTTTTAAACAGGGTCTCCATGTTTTTATATAAAGCTAAAACTTTTTTAATTTTGACAGAAGCTGAATCACTTAATACTCATCAAAAAATAAAAGAAAACTTAACTCTTTCAACAGCAGGGTTTCATATTATAGAACTGGTTGATTCTCTTACAGCAGAGAATCAGGAAAATAGGATTATTTATGAATATCTGGTGGAAGTTTTAAAAAGATTAGAGCAAACCCCCCGACAAATTTTAATTAGAGCTTTTGAAGTTAAAATTTTATCTAATTTAGGGTTTATGAACTTTGAGGCAGGCACAAAAGAGCTGGGGGAAATTAGAGGAATAAGAAAGATATTAGAAAAATTAGAAGTTCTGTCCTGGGGAGAGATTCAAAAAATCGACATAAAAGAAAAAGAGGCTGTAGAATTAGAGCAGGTATTACGATATCATTTAGAAAGAGTAATAGAGGGAAGTTTGAAGAGCAGGCAGTTTTTAAGGAAAATATAATAAAGAAAATATTATGAGTGGCGACAACTTGATGGATAAAATAGCAGCGCTTTGTAAAAGAAGAGGATTTATATATCCTGGGTCTGAGATATATGGAGGACTCGGGGGAACTTGGGATTATGGTCCTGTTGGGGCGCTTTTAAAAAAGAACTTAAAAGATCTTTGGTGGAAAGAAATGGTTCAGCTTCGGGACGATATTGTTGGGTTGGAAAGCGCAATCATGATGAATCCCAAAGCCTGGGAAGCATCAGGTCATGTGGAAGCGTTTACTGACCCTTTGGTGGAATGTAAAATCTGTAATCAAAGATTTAGGTCTGACAGAGAAGAAGAAATTAAATCACACGAGCAGTCTCATAAAGGGGAAAAAGTTACCTGGACTAAGCCAAAACAATTTAACCTGCTGGTAAAAGCATATCTTGGGGTATTGGAAGATAAACAATCAGAAATTTATTTAAGGGGAGAAATTACCAATGGAGTGCATGTTAATTTTAAAAATGTCTTAGATTCAACCAGAGTTAGAATCCCTTTTGGGATAGCACAAATAGGAAAAGCTTTCAGGAATGAAATTACACCTGGAAACTTTACTTTTAGATCACGTGAATTTGAACAAATGGAAGTGCAGTTTTATATTAAGCCTGAAGAAAAAGAGGGAGAAAAATGGTTTGAATATTGGAAACAAAACAGGATGGATTGGTATGTATCTTTGGGGTTAAAAAAGGAAAATTTAAGATTTAGGGATCATAAGAGTGAGGAGAGGGCGCATTATGCTAAAGCAGCCAGCGATATTGAATATAATGCTCCTTTTGGCTGGTCAGAGTTTATGGGAATACATAATCGTGGGGATTGGGATTTAAAAAGACACGAACAATATAGCGGACAAGATATGAAATACCGGGATCCTGACTCCGGGGAAGTATATATTCCCTGGGATATAGAAACGTCAGCAGGAGTAGATAGATCAGCACTATTTTTATTAATTGATGCTTACACAGAAGATAATGGACGGGTTTTTTTAAAGTTTCATCCTAAAATTGCGCCTTTCAAAGCTGCTGTTTTTCCTTTGCTTGCTAACAAACCAGAGTTAGTTGAAAAAGCCCGCGGTATATATCTTGATTTAAAACAGGACTTCATGATAGCGTGGGATAGCAGGGGTAATATTGGAAAAAGGTATGCCTCACAGGACGAGGTTGGCACGTGCTTTTGCATAACTGTAGATTTTGAAAGCTTGAAAGATGAGATGGTAACAGTCAGGGATAGGGATAGCGCTTTGCAAACACGCGTAAAAATTACGGATCTTAAAAATTATCTTTCTGCCAAGATAAATAAATGATAGAAAAAATTAAATCTTTTTTAACAATTCACAAAGTATCTGTTATTTTAGCAGGAGTCTTAATCTTACTTCTAGTTGGAGGTGCTTTTGCTTTTCAAAAATCTGCTAAAAAAACGAACGTTTCTGTTGAGAGAGTTGATTTAGCTTTTGATGCTGAAGGTCCTTATGCTATTTTGTCTCCAAGAAGAGATGGTAATGCGGTTGTCTTAAATTTAAAGAGAACTGCAAGTTATGATGCTATTTCTTTTGAGTTAGCATACACCAGTAAGGCTGATGAAACTATTGTCACAGGCAACAAAATTTCAAATGACGGTGAATCAGGGGACGAGGAAGCCTCGGGGTCAATTGAAAGAGGGGTTGTAGGCAATATTGATACTGGAGAGAAAAAGGGTGAGTATGAGCAGGAGATTTTATTTGGTACTTGCAGCAAAAATGTTTGTAAATATGATAAAGGGGTAGAAAACGGCACTTTGACTCTGCATATCAAAAAGCAAGATAAAGCATACAAAATGGTGACCCAGTGGCATCTGCAAAAGCCGGATGTGGCTTTAGGAACATTAACTTCCAGTGACGGACATTTAGTTTATAAAATAGACGGAGATAGACAGGCTTTATCAAATATAGGATTTACCATAACTCATGATTTAACAGGAGTACCAAAGCTTCCTTCAGGAAGATCTATACTAGGCAAGGTTTATTCTTTAAATGCGCCTATTGCCAAAGCAGTTAACAGCGGAGTTGTTAGCTTAGAATTGGCAGAAAATCCATCCAGTGACGCAAAACTATTCAGAAATGATCCAAATAAAAATACTTGGCAGGAGTTAGATACAAAGATTGAAGGAAGTGAGTTATCAGGAAAGGCAGATGGAGCTGGAATATTTACAGTCTTGGTCAATAAAAAATAGTCCCCCGGTTTAATTTCTAAGCAAAAAAATTCCCCCTTGACAAGATCTTCTAAAATGGTAGAAAATGGTTACAGATGGTGAAAAATGGGGACGTACTACAAGGGTACCTCCTTGTGAATAGGTTAGGACTGCCCAGAAAGACGAGGATGGCCTCATGTTTTTGGGCGAATATAAACTTAATTTTTCTGGTAAGGGAAGAATAATTTTGCCGAAGAAGTTAAGAGAGGGAATCTTTGGGTCAGAGATTGTTTTAAGCAAGGGTTTTGAGGGTTGTATTTGGGGTTTTGATCCAAGGCAATGGGAATTGCAGGCAGAGAAGCAATTGGAGGTTTCGGCTGTGGAAGAGAAGGCAAGGGTACTTAGAAGGTACTTATTTTCGTCAAGCCTTAAAGTGGAATTAGACAGTCAGGGAAGATTTGTGATACCGGTTAATCTTTTGCAGTATGCGAAGGTTAAGAAAATGGTGGTGGTAATAGGCGCAGGTGACCATTTTGAGGTATGGGAAGCGAATCTTTGGGAAAAGCATATAAGAGAGGTAGAAAGAGAGTATGGAAGGATATCATAGATCAGTTCTCTCAAGGCAAGTTATAGAGGCTTTGAAGGTAAAAAAGGGAAGCTGGTATCTGGACTTAACTGTTGGTGATGGTGGAGATAGCTTGGAGATTTTAAAGCTTGGTGGGAATGTAGTTGGAATAGATGTTGACCCTGAAGCCTTGAACAGAGCAGAAAAAAGGTTTAGAGATTCAAAGATTGGGGAAGATAGGTTTAGGTTGATTCAAGGTAATTTTAGAGATATTAAAAATTTAATCTCGTCCCACTTTGCCGGGGCAGTTTTTGATCTTGGGGTTTCCAGTTTGCAACTGATGAGCCCCGAGCGGGGTTTTTCTTTTAATAAAGAAGGGCCTTTAGATATGAGAATGGATCCTAGCTTGGGTATCCAAGCTTTGGATTTAGTGAATAATTTATCAAGAAAGGAGTTATATGGGATATTTAACAAATTGGGTGAAGAAAAATATTCTTGGCGTTTGGCTGGTTCTTTGGAGCTCGCCCGTAAAATAAAAGCTTTTGATACAACAATTGAGTTGGCAGAGTGTATTGAGAAAGCTTTAGGGAGAACAAGAGACTTGCCTGTTGGCAGGCACGGAAAGATTCATCCGGCGACAAAAGTATTTCAGGCTTTGAGAATTGCTGTAAATGATGAGTTAGGTGCTTTGAGAGAAGGATTAGATGCAGTAAAGGATTTAATAGAAAAAAATGGCAACATTATTATTATTAGTTTTCACTCACTTGAAGACAGGATTGTTAAGTTTAAGTTTAGAGATTGGGAAGAAAGAGGTTTTGGAAAGGTGATAACAGAGAGACCAATTGTTCCAACAGAGGAAGAAATTGAAAGTAACGCCAGATCCAGGTCAGCTAAAATGAGAGTTTTTGAAATATAAACAAATATGACAATTATTAAAACTTTTGATACAACCGAAAACCCTAAAAAAAGACTCCCGAAAAGATATTTTGTTTTGACGATTATAGGGTTGGTTATTCTTACTTTGATTGAGATTTGGGCAAACAATACAGCTGCTTCATACGGCGGTAAATTTCAGAAGCTATCGGTTTTGGAGAAGAACTTACAAATGGACAATTTGATTATACAAAACAACATAGCAAAAAACTCGTCCTTAAAAGTCATTGCCAGTAAGTCTGCAGAGCTTGGATTTTCCTCCACTGAGAGTATACAATATATTCGCTGATGCGAATATTTTGGATAAAATCTTTTTTTCTGCTATTTTTCCTGGCTATTGTGATGAGGCTATTTTATTGGCAAGTAGTCAGTGCAGAGTATTTACAAGCTCAAGCTGAAGGACAGCATCTTGTTAGTACTAAAGTGGGGGCTTTAAGAGGTAATATTTTTTTTAGCGATGGATCCGTCTTAGTATCATCCAGTCCTACTTTTCCTATTTTTGGTCAGCCAAAATTAATTGACAGCAAACAGAAAGTAAACACCGCTTACTTGCTAGCCAGGGTTTTAGCTCTTTCCAGCGAGGATGTAGATACTTTAGCTCGAGATATCATAAATAAAATATCCCAGGATTTATATTGGGTATCTTTAAAAAGACAGGTTACTTTTGATAAAAAGAAAGAGATCGAGGGCTTAAATTTGCCCGGAATAGGTTTTGAAGCCGGAAGCAGCAGGTTTTACCCTGAGGGGTCATCTTCTGCTAACCTGTTAGGGTTTGAAGGCTCTGATGCTACCGGAGAAGGTAGAGGTTACTTTGGCATAGAGGGTTATTATGACGGAGAATTAAAAGGAATTTCAGGGGTTCAAAGAAATGAAAACGATGCCTTGGGATTGCCCATTCTTACAGAGAATTTTTTTACAAATGAAGCTAAAAACGGCAAAGATTTAGTATTAAATCTAGACCGGTCTGTGCAATTTATTTTAGAAAATGCATTGAAGAAGGGAATGGAAAAATATGGCGCTAAGGCTGCATCTGCAGTTATTATGGATCCTAAAACAGGCGCAATTTTAGCTATGGCTTCTTTTCCAAGTTATGACCCATCAAGATACTCTGATTATCCCCGAGAATATTATAAAAATCCGATTGTTGCTAATCAATACGAACCAGGCTCTACATTTAAAGTTTTAGTTATGTCTGCTGCTTTGAATGAAGATTTGGTAAAGCCTGATACCCGGTGTGATATTTGCAGCGGACCTGTTTCGTTGGGAGGATTTTCTATCAGGACATGGAATAATCAGTATTTCCCCAATGCTACTATGAAAGATGTGATAGTTCACTCTGATAATACAGGGATGGTTTTTGTAGGCCAGAAACTTAGTCTGGATAAATTTTATGATTACTTTAAAAATTTTGGTTTTGGAGAGGTCACAAATATTGATTTACAAGATGAGTTTTCGCCCAGTCTTCGACCCAAAAATGATTGGAAGCAGATTGATTTAGCAACTGCTTCTTTTGGACAAGGTATTGCAATTACTCCAATTCAAATGGTAACGGCAGTTTCAGCAATAGCTAATGGCGGATATTTAATGGAGCCGCATATTGTTAAATTTATTAAAGATGAGAAAAAAACTTTTGAGATAAAACCAAAAGTAATCCGTCAGGTTATAAAAGAGTCAACTACAAAGGTGATCGCACAAATGATGCTTGCTGCTGTGGAAGAAGGAGAGGCAAAATTTGTAAGGATCAAAGGGTTTAAAATTGCCGGAAAAACAGGAACGGCCCAAATTCCAGTTGCAGGACACTATGATCCAAACCAGACAATCGCTTCATTTGTTGGGTTTGGACCGGTAGATAATCCAAAATTTGTAATGTTAGTCCGGTATGATCAACCATCATCATCGATTTTCGGAGCAGAAACAGCTGCGCCAACTTTTTTTGAGGTAGCAAAACAGTTGTTTAACTACTATAAAATAGCTCCAACAGAATAGTATAATAATAATCTTTAATGAAGAAATTCATTCCTCAGCAATTTATTAATATTTTTTTTCATCTGCCAAAAGCAATTTTGGCAAATATTGTCTATGGCTTCCCTGCCAGGGGACTAAAAGTTATTGGGGTAACAGGGACTGATGGGAAAACAACCACTACAAATATGATTTATAAAATACTGGTGGATTCAGGCCAAAAAGTTTCTATGGTATCAACCATCAATGCTGTTGTTGGGGGTAAAGCTTATGATACCGGGTTTCATGTAACCTCTCCGGATCCTTTTACTGTCCAAAAATTCGCTAAAACTGCAAAAGAGAATGAAGATAAGTATTTAGTTTTAGAAGTAACCTCACATGCTTTGGACCAGTATAGATTTTGGGGTATAAAATTTGAGGTTGGTGTAATTACAAATATAACCCACGAACATTTGGATTATCACAAAACTTTTGAAAATTACTTTAATACTAAACTTAAGCTGCTTAAACAAGTTAAGTTTGCTGTTATTAATCAAGCTATTAAAGGGATCCAGGGAAAAATTATTACTTTTGGTTTAGATAAAGGTGATTTTAATCAGAAAGAAATTAATATAAAACTTAAAATACCGGGTGATTATAATATTGAAAATGCCCTGGCTGCCCTGGTTGCAGTTAATACCTTGGGGATAAAGCAAGATATGGCCAGAAAGTCAATTGAGAATTTTGACAATTTGTTAGGTCGTATGCAGGGGATAAAAAACAAGAAAGGCATAAAGATTTTTATTGATTTTGCTCATACTCCGAATGGCATGGAGAAAGCTTTAACTACACTCCGCAAACAGTCTGGGAGTGGGAAACTGATTGCTGTATTTGGCTCTGCAGGCAAAAGGGATTCACAAAAAAGAGCAGTAATGGGAGAGGTTGCAGGAAATCTTGCAGATATATTAATAGTTACAGCAGAAGATCCAAGAGGGGAGCTTGAAAGAATCAACCAACAAATTATTAGCGGAATTAAAAAAACAAACCGTCAGATAAATAAAGATTTTTTTATAATAGATGACCGGATGGATGCAATTAATTTTGCTGTTAATAATCTTGCAAAAAAAGGAGATACTGTAGGGATTTTTGGTAAAGGTCATGAAACCTCTCTAAACTTAGATGGTAAAAAAGAAATTCCCTGGTCAGATAAGGAGGCAGTAGAAAAAGCCCTGTATGGATAATAAGTATAAATTAATTGTAGATTCTTTTGGTATAGATAGATTTAAAGTTAATGAACCAATAAAAGATTATACTTTCCTGCAAGTAGGGGGTCCTGCAAAATTATTTTTCATTGCTTTTACCATCAAAGAACTCATTAAAATAATTACTATGTGCAGGGAATTAAAACTACCCTTCTTTTTATTTGGCAGCGGAAGTAAGATAATGATGTCAGACCTTGGATTTGATGGATTAGTCATCAAAAACAGAACCAAAAATATTCACACGGTTTCTGTTAAAGGTAAAGTTTCGAAAACAGGGATTGGAATTGAAGAAGCTTTGGTTGAAGTAGATTCAGGTGTGAGTATGAAAAAATTTTCTGAAGACTTGGATATTCAAGGATTACAATCTGATTTTTTTTACGGGCTTCCGGGAAGCATTGGCGGTAACTTATTTTTGAGTAGTTTTTTGCAAATGAAGGCTAAAAGTATTAAAATATTAGATCAGAAATCAGAAATTTGGGATATTGAACCAAAAGAGTTAAGTTTGAAAAAGCATATAATTCTTTCAGGGGTTTTTAGAATTAAGTCAAAAACTTAATATGAAATACATAATTACTGGTGGACATAAATTAAACGGTGAAATTGAAGTTTCCGGAAACAAGAATTCAGTTTTTCCTTGTGTTGCGGCCTCTTTATTAACCGGAGAAGAAATTGTTCTGGAAAATATTTCACAGCTTCGGGATACACAGGTTTTAATACAAATTCTTAAAAAATTAGGAGTAAATATATCGGCTGACAAAGATTCTTTAACAATTAAAGCCGAAGAGATTAAACAGTTTAGTTTACCAAAAGATTTAATGAGTAAGCTCAGAGGATCAATTCTTTTGATAAGTGCAGTTTTGGCAAGAAAAGGAAAAGTTAACTTTTACCATCCTGGAGGGGATATTATTGGTCAAAGAAGTATTGAAACTCATATAGAAGGCTTTAAAAGTTTAGGTGCCGTATTTAAAAAGGATAACTTAAAGCTTACCTTGCAATTTCCAGATAATGAAGGGAATCATTCCTCCAAAAACAAAAGCTATTCTATTTTTCTGCAAGAAGCATCAGTAACTGCTGTAGAAAATTTGATTATAGCTTCGGTTTTGGGCAATAAATCAGTAACGCTTAAAAATTGTCCGGTTGAACCTCATGTTGTAGATCTTTGCAGGTTACTTGAGCAAATGGGAGCAAATATTGAAGGTGTAGGCACCCATACTATAAATATAATTGGAGTTGAAAAATTGCGTGGGACAAAGTTTAGAGTAGGTATAGATTTTATAGAAGTAGGGACTTATGCAATTGCAACAGCTATTACCGGCGGCAGAGTAAAAATTACAGGTTTAGATAATACTGACTTAAGTTCTGTTTTGAACCCTTTAACCAGATTTGGAATAAAATTAGAAGATAGTGGTAATAATTCCCTTACTGTATCAGCAGGCAATTTAAAATCTCCTTCTAAGCTAGTGACAAATATTTGGCCGGGATTCCCAACTGATATGATGAGTACTGTAATAGTTTTAGCAACCCAGTCTAAGGGGATGATGATGTGTCATGATTGGATGTATGAAAGCAGAATGTTCTTTGTAGATAAATTAATATCAATGGGAGCTCAAATTATTCTGGCAGATCCTCATCGGATACTAGTTTATGGACCAAAGAAATTAAAAGGCCGCATACTTGAAACTCCGGATATCAGGGCTGGCATGGCTTTAGTGTTGGCAGCGCTTGTTGCAAGAGGTAAAAGTGTGATTAATCAGGCAGAACTTATTGAAAGAGGTTATGAAGACGTAGTAGGAAAGCTTAAAAGTTTGGGTGCTGAAATTGAGAGAATCGAGGTATGACCTTGTTAGCGAGTGTTATTAAAAGTCCTTTCCAACTTGCAAGAACATACTTGGCCAGGCAATATGCAAAATTATATCCCAGGGATTTATTTATTGGTATAATCGGATCAGTTGGTAAGACTACTGTTGTTAAAGCAGCTAAGTTGGTTTTGTCACAAAAGTTTAAAACTATAACTACTTCACCTAATTTAAGCCCTATTTTAAGTATTCCCCAAACTCTTTTGAAGTTAACCCCCAAAGTAAAAAAAGTTATTTTGGAGATGGGAATTGAAAACAAGGGTGAAATGGATTTCTATTTATCTTTAGTTAAGCCAAAGACTGTAGTTTTTACCAAAATTGATTATACACATTCAGAATATTTAGGTGATTTGAATGAGATTTTAGGAGAAAATGGTAAGTTGCTAGAGCAGCTTCCGGAAGATGGAGTTACTATTTTGAATTGGGATGATCCAAATTCAAAAAAATTAGCTGATCTTTGCAAGGGCACAGTTATTTATTACGGCACAGATCCCGCCAACTGTATTGTTTGGGCCGGTAATATTAAGGTGGAGGATTTTAAAACAAGTTTTGAGCTAAATTTAGGAGTAGAAAGAGTAAAAGTTAATTATCAGTTGTTAGGACCTCATCAGGTTTATCCGGCTTTGGCTGCAGCAACCTTAGGAATTATAAATAAGATTGCTTTAACTAAAATAAAACTAGCTTTAGAGTTAGTTGAGCCTTTTGAACACCAAATGCAAATACTTCCTGGTCCGGGTGGTTCTATTATTTTAGATGATACTTACAGTTCTTCGCCTGTTGCACTAGATAGCGCGATAGATACTTTACTTTGTGTAAGCGCAAGAAGAAGAGTTTTAGTTTTGGGGGAGATGAGAGATTTGGGGAAATATTCAGAAAATTTACACCGTCAGGTTGCACAAAAAATATATAAAGAAAAAATAGATCTGGTATTTTTAGGTCAGGGAGGCGCACAAATCATTGATGCAGAGTTAAAAAGCCTGGGATTTTGGGAAGAAAAGTTACAAGCCAACCTGCAAAATCCTCAATTAGTTAATAAACTTTTAAAAACATTAGGCAAAGGAGATGTTTGTTTGATTAAAGGTGGAAGAGAGATTAGACTGGATGAAGTGGTCAAAAGAATAACTAAGAAATTATGACAGAACTTCTGGGACTAGTTTTATTATCATTTGTTATCACCAGTATAGTTATGGTGCCTTTTATAGATTTGCTCTTTTATCTTAAAAGGCGGTTTGAGAAAAAAGAGCAAGATACACCAAAAAAATCTGAAACCCCAATACATGACCAATTAATGAAATCAGATGAGGCTATTCCCTCAGGAGGGGGAATATTGTTAATTGTGATTTTAGTTGTATTAAGCATAGTCTACGGCTTTTTTAATCGCTCTGTTAATAAGATTAGCCTGATTATTTTAGTTGTAACATTACTATCGTTTGGGTCGCTTGGGCTAGTAGATGATATCAAGCTTATTTTAACAAGAAGAAAAGGTAAATTTTTAGGATTGGGTAGAAGAAAAATGCTGGTTATTCAACTTATTTTAGCTTTTGCAGTTTCAGCAATGTTATATTTCCTGGTAGGATTAAATAATATTTACATTTCAGGGTTGGGAAATTTTGTTATTCACCTTTGGTATATACCAATAGCAGCTATTATTATTGTCTCTTTTGCTAATGCATATAATATTTCAGACGGATTAGACGGGTTGGCTTCAGGATTATTACTAATTTGTTTATTTGCTTTTTTGGCGCTTTCTACCCATGTATTGGATTTTAGTTTGGCCTCATTTATAGGGATTTGGATAGGACTACTTTTTGCATATCTTTACTTTAATGTTTGGCCGGCAAGGATTTTTTTGGGTGATGCAGGAGCATTTGGATTCGGAGCTACCCTTGCCGTAGTAGGGCTTTTAACAGGTAAGATTTTAGCGCTGGCAATTATTGGCGGGATGTTTATTATAATTATTTTTTCTTCGCTGGCCCAGATTTTGTCAAAAAAATTCCTGAAAAGAAAAATATTGCCTGTTGCTCCTCTTCACATGTATTTTAAATATATTGGTTGGGAAGAACCGAAAATTGTCACCAGGTTTTGGTTAGCACAAGGACTGTTTGCAATACTTGGAATTTGGATAGCGCTTCTTTCAAGATGAGGAATCTACGTACATCTTTTCAATCTCAGAAAAAGGGCATCGACAGGTCCTTTTGTATCGCTATTATCATTCTGGTAATTTTTGGGTTAATAATGGTTTATGATGCATCAGTTGTACAGGGTTTGAAGATTTTTAATGACAGCTATTATTATATAAAACAGCAGTTGATTTGGGTGTGTTTGGGTATTGCTTCAATGATTTTTTTTATGCAGTTTGATTATAAAAGATTTAAAGATTATGCCCTCCCCTTAGTAGTTTTTTCATTTATTCTTTTGGTTGCAGTTTTTATTCCTACACTAGGAGTTTCCGGTGGTGGCGCTCATAGATGGCTTAAAGTCGGTCCAATTACTATTCAGCCGGCAGAAATTATTAAACTAACAGGAGTGATTTTTTTGGCTGCGGTATTTGAAAAGAAAGCTAAATTAATGCCATTTTTAATTCTTGTTGGCGGAGTAACATTTGTGACTGCAGTTTTACAAAAGGATTTAGGTTCAACCATTGTATTTGTTGTAACTGCAACACTACTGTATTTTGCCTCCGGTGCGCCAATTTGGCATTTTCTCCTTACTTTTCCAGTAGCTGTAGCTGCATTTGTTACACTGATTGTTACATCAAGCTATAGAAGTAAGAGAGTTCTTGCTTTTTTAGATCCTTTTTCCGATCCGCAGGGATTTACTTATCATATCTCACAAGTGTTAATAGCTTTAGGGTCAGGTGGTTTATTTGGTTTGGGGTTAGGTCACTCAAGACAAAAGTTTGCATATATTCCGGAAGTTTCAACAGATTCCATATTTGGAATCATTGGGGAAGAGATGGGGTTTTTTGGAAGTCTGGTACTTCTTGGTGTATTTCTGCTGGTCTTATCAAAAGGGTTTAAAATTGCCCAAAATTGTAATGATAGGTTTGGTAAAATTTTAGCTTTAGGAATTACTTGTTGGCTGGGTATTCAAATTGTGATTAATTTATCTTCTATGACAGCACTTCTACCTTTAACAGGTGTTCCACTGCCCTTTATTTCTTACGGGGGTTCTGCATTAGTTGCTAATCTAACCGCAGTAGGTATTTTGCTTAATATCTCCAAACATAATTCATAAGTCAGTTACTCGCCTCAGGAGAGCATAAAGGATATAATATTAAGGATGAAGATATTAATTACAGGCGCACATTTTACGCCGGCAATCGCAGTAATTGAGCAGTTAAAAAAAATTACAAAAGCAGAGTTGATTTATGTGGGAAGAAAAACAACTTTAGAAGGAGATAAAACTCCCTCAATAGAGTCAAAGATACTGCCACCCCTCGGTGTTAAATTTACCCCCATTATTACAGGTAGGTTGCAGAGATCCTTCTCTATTTATACAATTATATCTATTTTAAAAATCCCCATAGGACTAATTCACTCGATATATATTATTTTGTCTGAAAAGCCGGATGTGATTTTATCTTTTGGCGGATATGTTGCTTTACCAATAGTAGTAATCGGATGGCTTTTTTCTATTCCTATTATTGTGCATGAACAAACTTTAGTACCTGGCTTGGCAAATCAAATTAGCTGCCTTTTTGCTGATAAAATTGCTGTATCTTTTGAAAAAAGCGCATTTAAAGGCGAAAAAGTTGTGTTAACCGGTAATCCGATCAGGAGTGAGATTCTTAAAATAAATAACGGGAAACGTAAAGATAAAAAAGTACCAATGGTTTTAATAGCAGGCGGAAATCAGGGATCCCATGTGATTAATTTGGCAGTGGAGAGAGTTTTAAGTAAACTTATGAAAGTGGCTATGATTTACCATCAGACAGGTGATTCCAAATATCAAGACTATGAGAGGCTGAAAGACTTTCAATCAGCACGATATAGAGTATTCAAATTTATTAATGAAGATTGGGCAGGAATTTTGGCAAAAAGTGATTTAGTAATTTCGCGGGCAGGGATAAATACGCTAACAGAATTAGCTTACCTGGGCATCCCAGCCTTAGTTATTCCGATTCCTTATCTTTATCAAAACGAGCAAGTTGAGAATGCCAAATTCTTTAAAGAATTAGGTTTAGCAGAAGTTCTTCCTCAATCTAAACTATCAGGGGAAAGTTTGCTGGAAACTATAAAATCTATGCTGAGTAATTTAGATTCCTTAAATAAAAAAGCTGCGAGTGCGAAAGAAATTGTTATTCCGGATGCTTCCCAAAGACTAGCATTGGAAACTATATTAATTACAAGATATGCGAAGAATTTCTAAACAAAAAAATGCCATTTTTTTGAAATTATGGATAATTGGGGCAGCTTTATTTTTATTACTCTTTGCTTTTTTATTTTTTAAGTCAGGTATATTTAATATAAAAGTAGTCGAGGTAAGTGGTAAGGATATAAACTGTGTTGATAGGAGCCAAATAATTGATTCATCCCAAATTAAAGGAAAAAATCTTTACCTTATAGACCTGCCTAACTTAATCAAATATATTAAAGAAAAATTTATTTGTGTTAAAAGTGTCTCCTTATTTAAATCCTTACCAAGTAAGGTAAAGCTAGAAATAACAGGACGTCAGCCTTCAGCAAAATTAGTTGTTTTAAAAAAAGAGGAAGCTTCTACATCTTCTTTTTTAGAAAATATTGCTACTCCAAGCGCAATAGGGTCTGAGGGAGATTTTTTAATAGACAGCGAAGGTGTAATATTTTCTAAAGGTACTGCAGAAAATGTTCCAATAATTTTTCTTTACGACCAAAGTTTATCTTTGGGAAAAAGCTTAAAGAGCGGTAATGCTCCGAACGCTTTAAAAATTTTTGATAAAGTGAAAACATTCGGCTTAAACATAAATTCCGCAATCATACTAAATGAATCTTTAATTGTATTTTCCTCTCCAAAAATAATTTTTAGATTGGATGGTAATATTAATACTCAAATTGCATCTTTACAATTAATCCTGGAGAAAGCTAAAATAGACGAAGGAAGTATGGAGTTTATCGATTTGCGGTTTGATAAACCCATTGTAAGATATACCCCTATGAAAAATGGCTAAGGACAAAATAATTTGCGGAATAGATGTAGGATCATCAAAGATTGCGACTTTGATTGCGTCAGTTGACGAAAAAGGCAAGATTAATTTAATTGGCATTTCTTCAACAGTTTCAAAAGGCGTCAGAAAAAATCAGGTAATAGATATTGATAGTGCAGTTAATGCAATAACAGAGTCTGTTGAGAGTTCAGAGAGAATGGCAGGTTATTCAATATCTTCTGCGTATATTTCGTTAGGCGGTCCTCAAATAGAAAGTATAAATCAGCATGCAGTAGTTGCAGTATCTCAGCCGGAAGCTGAAATTAGGCAAAGTGATATTCAAAGAGTTAATGAGGCAGCAAGAGCTATCCCGCTCCCATCATCCCGGGAAATTCTCCATGTGATTCCAAGAACCTTTACAGTAGATGGGCAAGAAGGGATTAAGGATCCAATTGGTATGACAGGGGTAAGACTGGAAACTGAAACTCACATAATTACCGGTTCATCAACTTCTATGAGAAATCTGGTTAAATGTGTACTCGAAGTTGGAATTGAAGTGACTGAGCTGGTTTTCTCCGGGATTGCAGCATCGTTAGCTATTTTAACTGATACTGAAAAAGAATTAGGAGTGATTTTGGTAGATATTGGCGGGGAAACAACAGATGTAGTTATTTTCATAGATGGTTCTGTTGCTTATTCCTCAGTTATACCAATAGGTGCGCGTCATATTACCTCTGATATGGCTGTAGGGCTTCGTGTTTCATTAGAATCTGCAGAAAAGATAAAGTTATATTTAGGGAAAGTAGTCAAAGTGCCTGCACAGGCTGAGGAAGAAGAAAGTCAAAAGGTTAAGGGCACTTTAATAGGGAAAAAGAAAGAAGATGAGATTTTAGATATTAAATCTTTGGGTATTGATGAAGATATCCAAAGGATATCAAGAAAATCAGTAGTTGATGGAATTATTAAACCAAGACTTCAGGAAATATTTAAATATGTTGGTAAAGAAATCAAAAAAAGCGGGTTTGGGACACAAATTCCTTCAGGATTGGTAATTTGTGGAGGTGGGGCTCAAACTGTTGGGGTTTTAGACCAGGCAAAATATGTTTTGGGCTTTCCCGCAAGAATCGGAGATATTGACGGTCTTTCCGGCTTGGTTGAAGAAATAGATTCTCCTGCATTTGCCTCTGCAGCAGGATTAATTCTATACGGTTCAACACAAGGCATACCTGAGGCAATGCGCATTCCAGTGCTTTCCGGTAGTTTACCTCTTAAAGGTATGATTCAAAAAGGGATTTCTTTAATTAAATCATTCCTCCCATAGATAAATGGGTATTGATATTATTAATTAGTTTTTGTTATATTCTGCCTGAAGCTTATGTTAATTAAACCAGACGTTCAGAGATTTGCAAAGATTAAAGTAATAGGTTTAGGTGGCGGTGGTTCAAACTCCTTAAATTCCATGATTTCCCTGCAACAAATTCAAGGTGTGGAGTTTATGGCTATCAATACTGATGCTCAGGCTTTAATGAACAATCAGTCCCCTACTAAAGTTCAAATTGGAGAAACAATAACCAGGGGTTTGGGTTCTGGAGGAGATCCGGAAGTAGGAAGACAAGCAGCTGAGGAATCCACTCAAAAATTAGAAGATGTTTTGCAGGATGCTGATATGATATTTTTGACAGCCGGGATGGGTGGGGGGACTGGAACCGGTTCTATTCCTGTTGTTGCTCAAATTGCCCGCAGTATTGGTGCCTTGACTGTTGCAGTTGTCACTAAGCCTTTTGCTTTTGAGGGTACCAGAAGAATGGTTGTTGCTGAAGAAGGGGTTGAGAAGCTAAAAGATAAGGTAGATGCCTTGATCATAATCCCCAATCAAAGACTTTTGGAAACAGTTGAGAAAAATATGACTTTACAGGAGGCTTTTAAATTAGCTGATTCAGTTTTAGGTCAAGGGGTACAAGGGATTTCTGATTTAATTACTATGCCAGGACTGATTAATGTTGATTTTGCAGATGTGAAAACGATTATGTCTAATGCAGGATCTGCATTAATGGGAATTGGAGTTGCTGGTGGAGAAAACAGGGCAGCTGCAGCAGCCAGAATGGCTATTGCTTCCCCACTTTTGGAGGTTTCAATAGAAGGAGCAAAAGGAGTTTTATTCAATATTGTAGGTGGATCTGATTTATCTATGACTGAAGTTAACGAGGCAGCGCAAATTATTGCCCAGGCTGCAGACCCGGATGCTAATATTATCTTCGGAGCAACTATTAAAGAAGACCAGCTTGATCAGATAAAGATTTCAGTTATTGCAACTGGCTTTGATGAAACAAGAAGAAAGTTAAGAGAATATATAGGAACAGGGATAGGATCATCGATAAATAGAAACACTAATTCTGAACCAGATAATACTCGGATACAGGAAACAGTAGCTGAGCCTGAAGAAACCACGGAAGATCAAACAATAGAAGAAGATGATGAAGATTTAGAGATCCCGGCATTTCTAAGATCCAACCGCTAATATGGATTTGATTGCTATCAGGGTACACCAACAAGCTTTTTTAGAAAGAGAAAAATTAAGGAAGGATCCGGTCTTTTATACTGTTCAAGATGTAAAGATAAAAGTTAATCCTGGTGTTTTTCCTCCGGCCACAGACTCCCGACTCCTAGCAGCAAATATTCAGGTAAGTCCGGCAATAAGAACTTTGGATTTAACAACTGGTTCAGGTATATTTTCAGTTATTGCAGGTTTACAGGGAGCAAGTGGTATTGCTGTGGATATTAACCCAGAAGCAGTAGAGAATGCTGAAGAAAACTTTTTAAGTCATGATGTCAAGATGAAGGCTGTTCAAAGTGATTTGTTTGATAAGATACCAAAGGAGCAATTTGATTACATTTTTGTAAATGGCCCTTTTTTTGAAGGTAAGATTGAGGATCCTTTGGATTATGCTTGTTATGGTGCGCGGAATTTTATAGAAAGACTATTTTCAAAAGTAAACACCTACTTAAAACCAAAAGGAGAGATTTTAATAGTTTTATCAGAAGGATCAGATTTAAATCATTTTCAGGAAACTATAAGAAAAAATAATTTGATTTCAACATTAATTGGCACTGAAAACAGTGATGATGGTCAGAGGACATATAATCTTTATGGAGTTACCCACCCTTAGGGTGTACGGTGATTCATTCCAGTAGTAAGTGTTTTATTTTATCCAGTTCCCTTTGGTAAGCAATTTGATCTTTGGTAAACTCAAGGAATTTGGCAATTGAAGAAAAATATCCTAAGATTATATTGGTATTTAGGATATCTGATACGGATTTTCCCATATATACACTAAAAGAAGACCAAGGATAAGTTATTAAATCCTCAATATTTTTAAGTACATAGGCAGTAATAGGATTTAAGTGAATATACCTTGTGACGTGAATAAGTTGTTCGTCAGTTTCTATTCTAACTGCTTTAAACGCAGTTTGGAACAAACTTCCGTTACGCCCTGTTTTAATATTAAAATATTTGGCATAGCTGTTTTGAAAATTACTCATAAAAGTTGATATTCCTTTTTCTTTTATTTCCTTAATCAGAAAATGAACATGATTAGGCATTAAGCAGAAGGCAAATATCTCTATTTGTTTTTCTCCTCTTTTTCTCAAATTTCCCATAAATTCTTTTTTCTGGGATTCAGGTAGGCGTTTATAATGGGAAAAGCGTAGAGGGGGGTCAAAATAGCTGTAAAAAGTTAGAATATCTAAAGTTCTTTGGTAATCATAATTTGAAAGGAAAATTGGTTGTTTGGCTACGCTTCTGTTAAAAACATGATAGATTTCGTTAACAACTAACGGAGTTTTTCTAATGGTCACTATTCCATCATAGGATTAATACCCTAAGGGTGTCAAGCTAGCACACCCTTAGGGTGGGTAGGGAACTAGTGAAAGTGGTAGGTTTTTGTTAGAATTGAGGCATATGAGCAAATTTAAACCTGTTTCATCACAAATGGATTTTCCAGCTCTTGAGAGAGAGTTACTGGATTATTGGTACAAAGAGGGGATTGTAGAAAAATATCTAAAGAGGAATGAAAATTCTGGTAAAAAATTCTCTTTTTTGGATGGGCCAATAACTGCCAATAACCCAATGGGTGTTCATCACGGGTGGGGCAGAACCTACAAAGATCTGTGGCAGAGATTTTTTAATATGAAAGGGTTTAAGCAGCGTTTCCAAAACGGGTTTGATGAACAGGGGCTTTGGGTTGAGGTAGATGTTGAAAAAGAATTGGGACTCCGGAGTAAAAAAGATATTGAGAATTTGGTTTCGGGAAATAAGTTTAAAAGTTTAGAAAAATTTATTAACCTTTGCAAAGAAAGAGTGAAAAAATACTCCGGAATTCAAACAGAGCAATCAAAACGTTTAGGATATTTTATGAACTGGGATAATTCTTATCATACTTCCTCTGATAGTAATAACTATGCTATTTGGAATTTCATAAAAACGGTGCATGAAAAAGGATGGCTTTATAAAGGTCATGATAGTGTGCCTTGGTGTCCGCGTTGCGGAACAGCAATTTCTCAGCATGAAATTTTAACTGAAGATTATAAAGAGGTTGATCATGAGTCAGTTTACTTTAAGTTGTCTATAAGAGCAAGAAAAAATGAATATCTTTTAGTTTGGACAACAACTCCCTGGACTATACCGGCTAATGTGGCAGTGGCAGTTGATCCAAAAAAGGACTATTTAAAAATCCAGGACGGAGAAAGTTTTATATATATTTTGAAAGCAAGAGCTTTAAATTTAGGTTTTGAAAAGGGTCAAGAAATATCCGGCAAAGAGCTAATTGGTTTAGAATATGACGCTCCTTTTGACCATCTGCCCAGGGTTAAGGCATCTTTGGGTGAATATGTGCATAGAGTAGTCGCAAGCGATGAATTAATTTTGCCGATTAGCGAGACTGAGGGAACAGGTTTAGTGCATGTAGCTACAGGTGCAGGAGCTGAGGATTTTAAATTAGGACTAAAATTACACCTTCCGGTAATTGAAATAATTGATGAAGAAGCAAATTACCTGGATAAAATGGAAGATTTATCCGGACTCAGCGCTAAAAAGCATCCTGAACTAATTATTGATTTTCTAAAAAGTAAAGAAGGAGGTAGGTTTTTACTCAAAACCCAAAGGATAAAACACCGTTACCCAATGTGTTGGAGGTGTAAAACAGAACTTGTTTGGAGAGTTGTAGATGAGTGGTATATAGCAATGGATAGAAATGATGATTCTAAAAAGACCTACCGTGAACAAATGGTTGAAACAACCAAAAAAATTAACTGGATTCCTAAATGGGGATTGGATAGGGAGTTGGATTGGTTAAAAAATATGCATGATTGGCTAATTTCCAAAAAAAGATTTTGGGGATTGGCATTACCAATATGGGAATGTGATAAATGTGGTAATTTTGAAGTAATTGGCAGTAAAGATGAGTTAATGCTAAAGGCAATTGAAGGCTGGAAGGATTTTGAAGGATATTCACCTCACCGACCCTGGATTGATCAGATAAAAATAAAATGTTATAAGTGTAGGGAGGTTACATCCAGAATTCCAGATGTTGGAAATCCTTGGCTTGATGCAGGAATTGTACCGTTTTCTACAATGCCAAAAGAATGGTTTCCTGCAGATTTTATAACTGAAAGTTTCCCTGGTCAATTTAAGAACTGGTTTTATTCCCTTATTGCAATGAGTACTGCCTTAACCCAAGAAAATCCATTTAAAAATATTTTGGGTTTTGCTTCTCTTCTTGATGAAAAAGGCGAAGCAATGCATAAATCAAAAGGTAATTCAATTGAATTTAATGAAGCAGCAGATAAAATTGGCGCTGATATCATGAGGTGGTTATATGTAACCCAAAATCCTGAGACAAATTTAAATTTTGGATTTACTCCTGCAGCTGAAGTTAAAAGAAAATTCTATTTGATACTCTGGAATTGCTATAAATTTTTTACAGATTATGCAATATCTACCAATTGGGATTGTAGTGATACTGAGACTGTTTCAGATAATCTAACAACTTTGGATAAATGGATTCTTGCTAGGTTAACTGAGGTAGTAATGACTATAAATAAAAGTTTAGAAAAGTTTGACGGAGCAACTGCTGCCCGGGCGATTGAGGAGTTTACGGTAAACGAGTTTTCCACTTGGTATATAAGGAGATCAAGGA
>CAYMZB010000083.1:0-18963 GCA_964394845.1 uncultured Gammaproteobacteria bacterium
TCGTGGTCTACAAGTCTCCCTTTAGCTGGTAAGTTTGCACCAGGGATCTTATTTTCGCAAGAAGATCCCGAAACTGCGTAGGCAATTCCTTTATCTGCAGCATAAATAGCTGACCCTATTGGTCCAGCTATATCTAACCCCCAATGTTGAGTTGGTGCTCCAAAAATCTCATAAAAATCGCCATATTCTGTAGTTATATTTCTTGGATAAATGTCTATTGGTTTACCTAATTGTCCGCTATCTAGATAGTGATGAGGATTTACTGAGTGCTGTGAAAATTTAAACTGGATGTTCTCTCCGGTATTTATATCAATTACAGCACCTCCAGAAACTTTTGCATCTTTATAGGTTTCAAAGTGTAAGTGGTGACCACCTGGAGGAGGGGGATAGACGCAACCTGTATTTCCTTGATAAGCGATGATGTCTCCTTTATTAACATTTCCTATTTTTACTCCGACATTGGAAATAGCATTTAAGATTGAATTAAAATCGGCTTTTAAACGAGCAAGTTCCTGTTGATATTTTACTTCATCATTTTTGGTAATCCGTAAAAGCTCATCCTTGGCTTTTTTCTGCTCAGCAAGTTGATTTTTGTACTTTTCTAAATCCTTGTTTAGTTTTTCCGCTTCAGTTTGTCTTGTTTGCTTATCTTGTTTTTGATCGTCATAGGCAAGTTTAGTGGCTTGTAATTCATATAATTTTTTCTTGTCATAAGCCTGGGCAATTTGGATATATTTCAATCTTTCTAAAAGCTCTGCAAATCCATGTGATGAAAACAATAAGTCAATTGTGGAAACAGTGTTACTATATTTGTAAGTTTGAACTATTCGTCTAAGCAAAATTTCTGATAAGGAATCTAGTGTTGTTCCAATTCTATCAATCCTGGAAGCTAGGTCATTTATCTCTCTTTTTAATTTTTCAATTTTTAAATTTGTTTCTTCAATTTTTAAGGTAGTAACTTTTGTTTGACCATCAATCAGATTGAGTTGAGATGTTAAAGTTTTTTCCTGTTTTCTAGTGTCTGCAAGGGTTGCTTCAAGCTTGGCAATTTCTGCCTGTTTTTCGGTAAGTTGTCTTGTTAAGTCATTGGCATCTTCGGCCAAGACATAGTTAAGGTAGGATAAAGGGTATAGGAAGAATAATAGTACAAGTGCAAGTGCAGACAGTGTCAGTAATAATTTTCTCATCTTGAGTAACCATTAAATTTTGAGGTAACGTTTGACTGCCCCAATAGATCCAAGTCCCCCTATAATTAGTGCAGCTAAAATTGCAGCTACTAAAAGAGCAATCATAAAAACGGGATTAACAGGCAGTAACTTTACTTCTCCTAAATATCCTTGTAAAAATGGCGTAAAATACCAAAGCAGAGTATAACTTACAATCCAAGCAAGAGTTGCACCTGTTACCCCATAAAACATTCCCTCAAAAATGAAAGGGTTTCTTATAAAAGAAGGTGATGCACCTAAGAGCCTCATTATCTCGATCTCATTTCTGCGCAACCTAATTTTGAATCCAATAATCATAGTAATCACAAGAATGGAGAAAATCATTAAGAATGCTACAGTTGCTGAACCAACAATCCGGATAATCCGAGTGATGGAAGTTAGATACTGCACAACATCTTCTGGTACGATTACATCTGAGACTACGGGTTCTTTTTTCAAAATTTCTGCAACTGTTGTTAAATCTTCAGGATCTTTGGTAGAGATTTCTAAGGAGGCAGGTAAAATATTGGCTGTTACCAGTTCCAAGAGCGCTGGATCGTTTTTATTTTTATCTTGATAAATCGCAAGAGCCATATCTTTGGAAACATATTTTATTTGAGTGATTTTACTATCCTGGCGTAGAGCATTTTGTATAGTTGTAACATCGTCGGTAGTAGTACCCTCCTTAAAAAACGCGATTGTCTGTGGTTTGCTTTCAAAATACCTTAATGCAATTTGTGAACCGCCAGCCAGTAATATAAAAGTTAGAAGCGCCAGAAAAGTAAGAAACATTACCATAATTGCAGCAATGGCCTGAAATGGAGTTCTCCTAATATTTTTTTTGGCGTAACCGATTGCTCTACTCATATTTACCTTCTTTAGTATCCTTAGTTATTTTACCGTTTTTAAGTATCAATACTCTTCTTTTCAGTGTATTAACTATTTCTTGATTGTGGGTAGCCATTAAAATTGTGGTACCCCATGAGTTAATTTCATTTAATAGTTGGATCACTCCCCAGGCAGTTTTTAGGTCTAAGTCGCCTGTTGGTTCATCGGCCAGCAGAACATCAGGTTTTCCAACAACTGCTCTGGCTATAGCAGTTCTTTGTGCCTCACCTCCTGAAAGTTGTCGTGGGAAAAGATTTCTTTTATCCCAAATCTCCACGAGTTTTAAAGTATGTTCTACCAGTTTGGCAATTTCCTCATCACTTTTACCTAAAACTTCCAAGGTTAAAGCAACTTGCTCAAACACAGTTTTGTCATCTAAAAGTTTAAAATCCTGAAAAACTACTCCAACCTTTCTTCTAAGAGCAGGAACATCTTTATCTTTTATTTTTGTAATATTTATATCACCAACCATTGCCCTGCCTGAGGTTGGGAGTATTTCTCTGGTAAAGATTCTAAGTAGGGTAGATTTGCCGGCTCCGGAAGGGCCGACAATAAAAACAAACTCGCCTTGTTTAATTTCCAATGAAATATTATCTAATGCAACAGAGTAGCCAAATTTTTTAGTTACGGAGTCGAGTACAATCATTCATTTAAGATTCTATTTAATTTCTTCTACTTTACCTACATCCATGAACCAGTCTACTTTAGGTACTGCCTGAGTTTGACCAAACACCTTAACTTTCTTGCCTTCATATTTTGATAAATCTACAACAGAAGAGGTTAAGGTTACAGGAATAGCGCTATCTTCCCTTATTAGTAAATGCGTTCCTCCGTTGTTTTCTTTTGAAGTAAGGTTTTGAGGTTTAGCTTTGATAACACCTTCTGCAAAATCTTTAAAAGTGCGTGTATCTGTCTCTGGGTTTTTTGCAGGAGATGCACCTAATCCTGAACTTGTTAATCCTTGACCTCGTCCTTTACCGGAAAGAATGAATCCGGTAATTAATCCTAAAACAACTGAAGCAATAACAATAGTTGAGAGTAGCCGGGAAGGGTTATCTGATTGAGTTAAAGCTTTAGTAATTCTATTTTCTTTTAAAGATTGAATTTGTTCCATAGTCCTACAACAATAATAACAACATATTGAGTAATTTGTCTACCCCGAATTTTGAAGTAATCTAAGTTCTGCTTCAATGAATTGATTTAAGTCTCCATCCAGTACAGCATTTGTGTCAGATGTTTCCACATTAGTTCTTAAGTCCTTGACCATATGGTATGGATGTAGCACATAAGAACGGATTTGTGTTCCCCAGGATGCTTGAGTTGAACTGCCCTTAAGTTGTTTTGTGATTTGTTTTTTTTCTTCTTCTTGTTTTGCCCAAAGCTTGGCAATAAGCAGTTTCATAGCATTTTCTCTATTTTGCAGTTGAGATCTTTCTGTTTGGGCGGTAACAGTTAAGCCTGTTGGAATATGCTTGACTCTGACTGCTGTTGAAACTTTATTAACATTTTGTCCACCTGCTCCACCAGATCTAAAGCTTGAAAATTCTATATCAGATTCATTTATTTCAACTTCTTCTGGATTAATTACTGGTAAGATTTCTACCAATGCAAACGAGGTTTGTCTTAACTTGTCAGCATTAAAAGGTGATTGTCGGACTAGTCTATGCGTACCTTTTTCTCCTTTTAAATACCCAAAGGCCAAAGGTTCATGTACAATCATAGAGACTGTTTTTATACCTGCTTCCTCACCCGGATTTTCATCAGTTACTTCGTATTTCCAGTTTTGGCGGTCAAAATATCTTTGGTACATGCGAACTAACATTTGTGCCCAATCCATTGCTTCAACTCCACCGGCACCTGAGTGAACAGATACAATAGCTTCAGACTCATCATGAGGGTTAGAAAGGAAAAGTTTTAATGCAAATTTATCCAAAATTCCTGTAACTTCTTCAATTTCCTTTGTTAGATCTTCCTGCATGGATGGTTCTTCTGACATTTCCAAAGAGTTGTTGAGCCTGTTTTCTAACTGTTCCAATACAGCTAATGTCTTTTGCTTTTCTGACAGCTGACGGCTGATGACTGAAGAATGTTGGGGGTCATTCCAAAATCCTTCTTTCATTGTTTGAGTTTCAAGCTCACGTATTTCCATCCGTAATTTATCCTGATCAATTGATTGGGAAATTTTACCAAATGTCTCTTGTAAAGATTTTAGTTTATTTTGAATTTCTTCCATAAGCAAATTATAACCGATAATGATAAAATTTATATATGATTTTGCATATAAATACTAAAGATCAAAAAATTACTACTGTTTCTTTGAAAAAAGTTGGGAAAGCGGCAAAGACTTTGAGTGAAGAAAATAAATATGGTTCGTCAGCATTACTTCCTTTGATTGAAAAAATATGTAAGCAGGAAAAAGTAGAATACAAGGATTTAAAGGGAATAGAAATTGCAATTGGGCCAGGGTCTTTTACCGGGCTACGGGTTGGAGTTTCTGTGGCTAATGCTTTAGGGTTTTCTCTGGAAATTCCTGTTAATGGTAAAAAAATAGAAACAGAATTGGTATACTAAAGTAATGGCCTGGCAGCAGTGGTTTATACCTCATAAAGATACACACAAAAAAGCTCATTTAATCTCTTGGGAAGCAATATTAGTTTATATTTTATTTTTCATCCTTCTTCAGGTTAGTTTTTCCATTGTTAGTTATACAAATCCTGGTGTTTTAGGCACAAGCAGCAATATTGATCAAAAAAGAGTAATCGAGTTAACTAATATTGAACGTGAGAAAAAGGGTTTGTTGCCTGTTGTAGAAAATGAAGCCTTAGACAGAGCAGCAAAGCTTAAGGCTGTTAATATGTTTGAGGAAAATTACTGGGCTCATTTTGCTCCCTCAGGCAAGACTCCCTGGGATTTTATTTTGGGAGTTGGTTATAGGTTTACTTTTGCGGGAGAAAATTTGGCTAAAAATTTCTATTCGTCTGATGAAGTTGTTAAAGCCTGGATGGCTTCTCCTACTCACAGGGATAATTTACTAAACGCAAATTATAAAGATATAGGGATAGCAGTTCAGGACGGGATTTTAAATGGCCAGAAAACTACCCTTGTTGTACAGGAATTTGGAACAACAGCTACCTTAGCTAACTCTCCTTCCGTTAATGTACAAGGGAAACAGATTACAGTACCGGAGGAGGATTTTGAGAAACCTGTTTTACTGGCAGGTATAGGTACACTTAAGCCAAATACAAAGCCATTTTTAGATCCATATCAGACATCTAAGACAGCTGGTCTTTTAGTTATTTTACTGGTAACAATTTTACTCTCAGTGGATATTGTGATTTTAAAAAGAAGAGGGGTATTTAGATTTTCCTCACATCATATAGCTCACATGGCCTTGTTATCTTTAGCTGCAGGCAGTCTGGTTATGGCACAACCTGGGGCGGTTTTATAATTTATAACATGGCAATAAAAATCTTAATTTTTGGGATATTAATATATTTAATTTGGGCACTAATACACCACAAGCGTGATAAAAGTTTGACTTCTGTTATTATTTTAGAGTATCTTTTAACTGCGGTTTTAGTACTGGTATTATTGTTGGGAGCGCTCTTATGAGGAGAAAAAAATGAAAGGCATAATCTTGGCTGGTGGTTTGGGAACCCGTCTCTATCCTCTAACCAAAGCAACAAATAAGCATCTTTTGCCGGTTTATAACAAACCGATGGTTTTTTATCCAATAGAAACTTTAGTTAAAGCAGGGGTCACCGATATTATGATAGTCACGGGAGGCCCGCACTGCGGTCATTTCTTATCGATATTAAAAAACGGCCATGAGCTGGGCATAAAACATTTAGAATATGGTTATCAGGAAAACGAAGGAGGCATTGCAGAGGCTTTGTCTCTGGCAAGAGATTTTGTTGATAAAGATAACTGTGTAGTGATATTGGGAGATAATACTACTGATTATGATTTGACTGCTGATGTAGAAAGTTTTTTAGGGGGTGCAATGGTTTTTCTAAAAGAAGTTCCAGACCCTGAGCGATTTGGTGTGCCGGTTTTTGATAAAAATAATCCGGAGTTAATAACCGAGATTATAGAAAAACCCAAAAATCCGCCTAATAATTTCGCGGTTACCGGTTTGTATATTTATGACAATCAGGTTTTCGATTTTATTGACAGAATCAAACCTTCAGACAGAGGTGAACTGGAGATTACAGATGTTAATAATCATTATGCTAAAGCAGGTAAGCTGAGATTTAAGCAGATGCAGGGTTTTTGGCGGGACGCCGGAACTTTTGATACTCTTTTAGAGTCAAATGTTTTTTGGGCTAACAAATGAAATTACTTGTAACTGGCGGCGCCGGCTTTATTGGTTCAAACTTTATTCATTACTGGTTAGAAAATCACCCAAATGATCAAATTGTTAATCTTGATAATCTTACTTATGCCGGCCACTTGGAAAGTCTTAAAGATGTTGCTGATAATCAAAATTATAAATTTATTAAAGGGGATATTACAAATAAAGAAGATGTAGAAAAGGTCATGCAAGGAGTAGATTTGGCAGTGCATTTTGCAGCAGAGTCACATGTTGACCGCTCGGTTTTGGATCCTTTGGCATTTGTAAAGACAAATGTTTTAGGAACTGCAATATTGCTGGAAGCTGCCCTTAAAGAAAAAGTAGAAAGATTTCACCATATCAGTTCTGATGAAGTGTTTGGGCATTTGGACAAAGATGATCCACCGTTTAAAGAAGACACAAAATATTCTCCCCGGACTCCCTATTCTGCCTCAAAAGCAGGTTCTGATCATTTGGTGAGAGCTTATTTTGAAACTTACCAATTACCAATTACCATTACCAATTGTGTAAATAATTTTGGTCCATATCAGGACCCGGAAAAATTAATCCCCCGTTTTATTACTAATTTACTGGAAGATAAAAAAGTGCCTTTGATGGGTCAGGGAGAGAATATCAGATCCTGGGTATATGTTGACGATCATAACAAGGCTGTTGATTTAGTAATCCAAAAAGGGTTAGCAGGGGAGACTTATTGCATTGGAGGTGAGGAAAAAACTAATTTGGAAGTGACAAAGAAATTACTGCAAATTTTAGGAAAAGATGATAGTTTCATTGAACATGTAGAACATAGACTAGGTCATGATTTAAGATATGCCATTGATGATTCAAAATTAAAGACACTAGGATGGAGTAGATTATATTCATTTGATGAGTGGCTGGAAAAAACAGTTGCCTGGTATAAAGAAAATGAGTGGTGGTGGAAGAGTTTGAAAGAAGGCAGACCAAACTTAGACAGGACAGCCCAAAAAGGATATTAGATGGAAGAATTTGTGCAAAAAACTTCAATTGAAGGACTGCTTATTTTAAAAAGGCCTAAACATGAAGATGAAAGAGGTTTTTTTAGGGAGATTTTTCATATTGATGAAATAGAAAAAGCTTTAAACATTGAGTTTAAAGGCGTACAAATGAATCATGCTTTATCTTATCCCAATGTGTTACGGGGAATTCACGCTGAAAATTGGAATAAAATTGTTTCTCCTTTAAACGGGGAGATATTTGTAGCCATTGTTGATATAAGAGCAGAGTCGTTTACTTTTGGTAAGGTTGAGACATTTAATATAAATAATGAAAATAGAATTGCTTTATTTATTTCAAAAGGCCTAGCTAATTCTTATTGTGTTACTGGCAGTACCCCTGTAGACTATGTCTATTTAGTAGATGCATATTATGACGGAACAGATCAAAAAGCAATAAATTATAAAGATCCAGATTTAAATGTCAATTGGCCTATTTCTGATCCGATTATTTCCCAAAGAGATAAAAACAATTCTTTCTTGAAAGATATATTTCCGGAAAAATTCAAATGAAAAAAATATTAGTGTTTGGAGGCAGTGGATTGGTGGGTTCTAAGTTTATTGATTTAAATAGCAAAACCTTTGAAATAAAAGCTCCCGCAGCTACTGAAGTTGATATTTTGAATAAAGATCAAATTTTGGCAGTTACTAAGGAGTTTGATCCGGATACAATAATCAATTTTGCTGCATACACTAATGTGGAACAGGCAGAAAACCAAAAAGGTGATAAAAATGGGATATGTTTTCAAATAAACGCGATAGGTGCGAAAAATGTAGCAGAAGCTTGCAGGGGTCTTAACAAACATCTGATCCATATCTCTACAGAATATGTATTTGATGGCACAAAGGAAAATTCTCCATATATTGAAGCAGATACTCCAAATCCCATTAATTGGTATGGAACTACAAAACTTTTTGGAGAAGGATTTGTTTTGGAAAGTGGTTGTAAATCCTCTGTTATCAGAATATCAATGCCATATTCTTGCTTTTATGAATTAAAAAAAGACATAGCCAGGTTTTTTGTTGAACAATTAAAATTAGGTAAGGTCATAAAAGCAGTAGAAGATCAAAGAATCACCCCGACTTTAGTTGACGATATAGCAAATGCCTTAGTTGTTGTAATTCAATCGGAATCTAATGGGACTTATCATGTTAGTTCAAGTAATAGTGTAACTCCTTTAGGATTTGCCAAAACAATTGCTGAAGTTTTTAAATTAGACTATTCATTAATAAGTTCTATGACTTTGGATGAATTTAATCAAAGCAAAACTGCAAAACTTTTAAAATATTCCTGGTTAAATCCAATTAAGTTTGAAAAAACTTTTGGGGATCAAATTTTACATACAGTTGAAGAAGATTTAATAATATTTAAAAAAGAGATTGACAGGAAGACGGATAATCAGATATAGACTTAGGCTATAATTTTAGGTAAACTTAAATTAGAGTAAACAAAATGACAAACAAAAAGGCTTTCATTACAGGAATTACCGGACAAGACGGTTCTTATTTAACAGAACTTCTTTTAGATAAGGGTTATGAAGTAGCAGGTTTAGTAAGGAGAAATTCAAGTTTAGATTTAGGTAATGTTAATGATATTAAAGATGAAGTAAAGGTTTATTACGGTGACTTGCAGTCTCCGGAATCAATTGCTTTGGCTCTCCTTGACTTCAAACCTGATGAGATTTATAATTTAGCTTCGCTTTCATCTCCGCTTGGCTCATTTAGTGATAAGTTTGGGGCGATTATGGTAACTGGAATAGGTGCTTTACATGTATTTGAGCGGGCTAAACAGATTGTCCCGGATGCAAGAATTTATCAGGCATCCACATCTGAAATGTTTGGGGTGCCTAAACAAGTTCCTCAAAATGAAGAAACTCCACTCAAACCTGCTAATCCATATGCTGCTGCTAAAGAATTTGCTCACAGAATGGCTTCTATAGCTCGCAATGACAAGAAACAACCGCAATTTATTTCTTGTGGGATTCTTTTTAATCACGAAAGTCCAAGACGCGGATTAAACTTTGTTACAAGAAAAATTACTGCAGCTGTTGCTTGTATTAAAAATGGTAAAAGAGAAGGAATCCCTTTAAATGAAATAGGTGAGAGTATAGTTAAAGACGGAAAAGTAAAATTGGGAGATCTTGATGCAAAAAGAGATTGGGGTTTTGCTCCTGATTATGTGAAACTTATGTGGGAGGTGTTACAGTATGATAAGCCTGATGATTTTGTGGCTGCAACAGGCCAAACACACACTGTTCTAGATTTTGCCCGGGAAGCGTTTAGTGTTGTAGGGCTAGACTGGAAGGATTATGTAGTTACTGATCCTCACTTTGTTCCACCTGTACAAACAGGACCACTTTGTGGAGATGCTAGTAAAGCTAAGAAGATTTTAGGTTGGGAACCTAAGACAAAATTTAAGGATTTAGTAAGAATTATGGTTCATGCAGATCTTGCTAAATTTTCTTAATGAAAGTAGTTTCCGTTGTCCTACCTACTTATAACGAAAAAGCAAATATTGAAAGCACTGTAGAATCGGTTTTACAACAAGAAAAAAATATTCCGGGTTGGGAAATGCATGTTGTAGTTGCTGATGATATTAGGACCTCAGATGATACAGAGAATATTGTAAAAAGACTCATTACAAAGAATAAAAAGATTCATTATATAAGGGCAGAGTCAGGACTGGGAGTTGGTTTAATTGAAGGTCATAAATATTCTCTTACACATATACAGCCGGATATTTTAGCTCAACTGGATGCAGATGGGCAGGTAGTTCCTGATGTTTTAGTTAGATTAGTAAAAACAATTGAAGAGGGTTACACTCTTTCGATAGGGTCGAGGTTTGTTAAAGGAGGCAAGAATCAACTATCTTTTGCTAGAAGACTTTTTACCATGGGAGCCTCAATATTTTGTAGAATTATGATTGGGCCCTGGGATGTTAAAGAAGTTACTAATTCTGCAAGAGCTTTTACGCCAAGTCTTTTTAAAAAAATAAATTTACAAAGATTACCCTGGAAAGAAAAAACTTTTATAGTTCAGCCGGCGTTTTTGCATGAAGCGATTTTGGCAGGGGCAAAGTATAAAGAGGTCCCGTTAATTTTTAAAAACAGAATGGAAGGCTATTCTAAAAATAAAGTTTTTAATTATTCCTACGATATTGTTAGCTATTGTTTAGATGTAAAACTGCATAGTTTAGGGATTAATATTCCAGTATACAGAATATCCCGAAAAGCAAAAACCCTAGTTAAATTTAGTTTAGTCGGGGCGGTTGGAACAACAGTAGACTTTTTATTCTACAAAATATTTATTAATGTTCTTGCATTTACGCCAGCAACCGCCAAAGGTTTTTCTGCAGAAGCAGGGATAATAAATAATTTTTTTCTTAATAATTATTGGACATTTCGCTATAGAAAAACAAAAACAAATCTATGGCAAAAACTGGGAATTTATAATTTAGTAAGCTTTGGGGGACTGGCGATCGGAGTTTTAATTGTTAAATTTTTGCATTTAACTTATGGAGATGGATTTATTAATGTTTTAGGAAAACCTATTGCCTACAATAATTTTTATTTTTTTGCCACCATCCCTTTCGTAATGATATGGAATTTTACGATAAACCATTTTATTACCTGGCGCCATAACGAAGATTAATTATAGGGTTTTAAATCATGGATTGAAGCTGTATTGGCAAGTAAGAAATTTTGGGAGTATAGGTAAATGGCCAAAGCCACAATTGGCAATATAATTTTAAACTCTTTTTTGGTTAATACTCTTTCGTAGGCAATTAGTAAAAAAGGGAATACAGGTAAAACATAACGACTGATATCTCTATGAGCGACTAATGTTGAAGCAGTTAAATATGCCATTACAAAAAAAGCAATCGGGTATAATTTTTGTTTGAAAAGCATTACTCCTCCTAAAAAGCCTAAAGCAAAAATATAGATAATATCTTCCAGCCAAATTTCTCCTACCCAAAATTGATTTTTATTAAATACCTGAAATGGGGGAAAAGTTAAATGAATATTATCTCCTGAATGAAAATATGCCCAAAAATCATGGTAGGAAACCTGAAACAAATAAAAAACTGCAATCAGTGTTAAGGGTATTAAAGTTAAGGGAAAATACTTTAAGTGATCTTTAATTTTTTGTTTTAAGCCCTGAGACTTATTCTTTACATATTCTTTATAGCAGATGTATAAAAAGTAAGCAAAAGCTAAAAGTATTCCAGGAGGTCTTGTTAATTGTGCCCCTACCCCTGCTAAAGCAGCTAACCAAAGCCACTTACTCTTGTTAGCCAATTCATATTTCATAAAAAAATATAAGCTCAGCAGTACAAAAAAGATAAATAATGATTCAGCAGATCCAACAGAATGTACAATTACCCATCTTCCAGGCAAAAATAAAAAAAGCATAGATAAAAACAAAGGATGGTTAGTTAATTTAAAATCTTTAACTAAAAAATAAAATACCCAAGCAGAAAAAGCAGTAAAGGCTAAAGAAACAAAGAGCATTGATTTTAAATAGCCTAAAATTGGGGCTAAAGGCAACAAAGCTAAGGAAAATCCCGGGAAATGAGCAGCATAATAATTGGCAGGTAAAGATTGGGGCATTCCGGCAATTAAACTGGGGTTATAGAAAGTTTTGGCAATCACAATATACTCTAACCCGTCAAAATTTCTGTAGATTGTGGAGAATCCTTCCTTGAAAGATAAACCCCAAAAATTAGGCAAGGCTAAGGCGTGAGGTAACCAAATCAGGAGATTAATAGTTAAAGTTAAGCCAGCGAGAATAATGCAATCCTTGATTGATTTTGTCATCTGACTAAAATCATAGCAGAAAATTAAGGTATTATGCTACACTCATAATCAATGAATATTGATGCTTTATCGGTTTTCTTCCCATGTATTAATGAAGAGGGAAATATCGAAAATATAGTTGAAAAGGCTGAGGATATATTAAAAAGGCTCAAGCTTAAATATGAAATTATCATTATTGATGATGGTTCAACTGATTCAACAGGAAAACTTGCTGATAGGCTAGCTTTAACAAATCCTAACATCAGGGCGATACATCATCCTAAAAACTTAGGTTACGGAGAGGCTCTAAAATCTGGTTTTTATAATGCTAAATACGACACAATAGTTTATACAGATGGAGATGGTCAGTTTGATTTTGCAGAAGTTACAAAATTCTTAGGAAAAATTGAAGATAATGACCTCGTAATTGGATACCGCATAAAAAGAAAAGATCCGTTTTTTAGAATTTTGTTTAAAAAAGGTTGGACGTTATCTCTCTGGGCTTTTTTTGGCATGACTCTTAAAGACGTAGATTGTGGATTTAAGATGATTAAGAAGGAAGCTCTAGAAAAGATTCCGCAGTTGCAGTCAAGCAGAGGTGCAATGATAAATGCTGAGCTTGCAATTAAAGTTAAAAAACATGGGTTTAAGATAGCTCAAATTGGAGTTAATCATTACCCCAGGACTTCTGGTAAGCCAACAGGCGCAAGCTTAAATGTAATAATTAAATCATATCTTGATTTACTAAAATTATGGTGGAAGTTGAAGGATCAAAAAATGTTGTTTATAGTCTTAATCTTAGTTTTAATCCTAGCTTCTTTTTTGCGTTTCTATAGATTATCCGAATATATGACTTTTTTAGGTGATGAAGGCAGGGATGCAATTATTGTAAAAAATATATTGGTTGCTCATCACCTGCCTTTAATTGGTCCGCCTACTTCAGTTGGAAATATTTATTTGGGGCCTCTTTATTACTATATGATGGCTGTTCCTATGGCAATTTTTTGGTTAAATCCAGCAGCTGCAGCCGGAATGAATGCTTTAATAGGGGTAGCAACTATAGCTTTAATATATTATTTAGGGAAAAGCTGGTTTAACAGGACTGCTGGCTTAATTGCTGCTTATTTATATGCCATTTCTCCGGTTACAATTACTTCTTCAATATCGTCCTGGAATCCTAACCCGGCTCCTTTTTTTTCTCTGATTGCTATGTTGGGTTTTTATAAGGCTAGGGAGGAGCGTAATTTCGGATGGCTAGTTCTTACGGGTATAGCAACTGCAGCTTGTTTACAAATGCATTATCTGGCTCTAATTTTGTTGCCAATTTTTGCAATGCTTTGGCTCTTTGAAATTATTTTCAAAACAAAGCCTATTAAAAATCTATTTTCCGGGACTATTATGGGAATTTTGGCATTTGCTTTAGTTATGTCCCCGTTAGTTTGGTTTGATTTAAGACATAATTTTTTGAATTATCATGCTGTAACTAAACTTTTAGCAGAAGGAAGTGCCGTAAAAGGGGATATTTTTCTAAATTTATTAAAAGTGCCTTCAATTTACTCGCATGATTTAATAGGCAGATATTTAGGTGGGGAAAACTTTTATCTTACTGTGGTTGTATCAGTTCTTATTATTTTATCTTTATTTAGGAAAAGTTGGGTTAGTATTTATTTAGGAATATGGTTAGGGATAGGGTTATTGGGGTTATCTTTTTATCAGGGAGAGATTTATGACCACTATTTAGGGTTTATGAATCCTGTTCCGTTTTTACTATTTGGGTCGTTAGTATCAATAAATTATAAAGAAAGGGTTAGGAAGTATGTATTAAGCGGGATATTAATTCTGATAATAATTCTAACTATAGCTAATTTCCAAAAAGGTTTAATTAAACATTCACCTAATAATCAGCTTAAGAAAACACAGGATATCGCTAAATTTATTATTAATCAAGCCGGAAATAAACCATTCAACTTTGCCCTTATTGCAGAGAGGAATTACGATGATGCATACCGGTTCTATTTAGATATGTACGGCTTTAAACCAAAACAAGTTCCGATTGATAAAACAGATCAATTATTTGTAGTTTGTGAAGATTTGGTGTGCGACCCTACACATAATGCAAAATATGAAGTTGCTGGTTTTGGTTGGTCAAAGATTGATTGGCAAAAGGATATTTATGGAGTGAAAATATTCAGACTTATCCCTAACCCGTCAGGTAAGCCGTAAACATATGAATAGCATCAAACTATCAGTAGTTATACCCGGATACAATGAGATAAAAAACTTGAAAAAGCAAGTCTTAAAAAGGGTGGGCAATTATTTAGAAAGTAACAAGATTAGTTATGAAGTTATTGTTGTAGACGATGGATCTTCAGATGAGTCAGTTGAATTTATAAAAAAATATATTTCAACTAACAAAAAATTTACCTTAGTTCAAAATCCACATGGAGGAAAGGCAATTGCTGTTATGACAGGCATGTTAAAGGCAATAGGTGAAATTGTTCTTTTTACTGATATGGATCAGGCTACTCCCATTAATCAAATTGAAAAACTTCTCCCAAAATTTGATGAGGGGTATGATATCGTGATCGGTTCAAGGCAAGGTAGGAAAGGAGCTCCTTTAGTTCGAAAATTATCTGCCTGGGGATTCTCTGTATTACGTAGAATTATTTTAAGTCTACCTTACCCGGATACTCAGTGTGGTTTTAAAGCATTTAGTAAAGCTTCAGTTATAAAAATTCTTCCTAAAATAAAAAGCGAGTGGGGAGTGGTGCATTTTAAAGGTGGGGCAGTGAATGCAGGATTTGATGCTGAACTTTTATACCTGGCTAAAAAATATAATTTTAGAATTGCTGAGGTAGGTGTGGAGTGGGAGTATGTAGATACAGAAAGGGTACAGGTAGTTAAAGACGCCTTGGCTGCAATTTATGATATGATCAGAATTAAGATTAATGACCTATCAGGTAAGTACTGAGATTTTCTTTTTCTCCTGACTAAAATTGTATATAATAAAATTATGGAATTTATTGCAAAGAATAAGATTGGGATATTTCTCTTTTCAATACTTATAGCTTCGTATTTTATTTTAAGGCTGCCTAATCTAACTGTGCAGCCGATTTTCGCAGATGAGGCTATTTATATACGTTGGGCACAAGTTATGAAGTCTGAGCCTACATTGCGATTCTTACCTCTTTCAGATGGTAAGACCCCTCTTTTTATGTGGGCGATGACCCCTTTTTTTAAAATCTTTGATGATCCGTTGTTTGCAGGTAGATTTCTATCTGTAATTTCCGGACTTTTTACCTTAATAGGAGTTTTCTTCTTGTCAAAAAAGATATTTAATCTAAATACCGCCTGGTGGGCTTCTTTGTTGTATGTAATGACACCCTATACTGTATTTTTTGACCGAATGGCTTTAGTAGATTCTATGTTATCTGCATTTACTATTTGGTCACTTTATTTTGCTATCTGGTTAATAAGGGCACTTAGGTTAGATTTGGCAATGATTTTGGGGTATTTACTCGGAGCTGCGCTTTTAACTAAAACTCCTGCTATGGTTAGTGTGCTGGTTTTACCAGTAACTTTATTAGGTCTGAAGAAGGATAGTCAAGGTAAATATCCTTTTTTAAAAGCACTGACACTTATAGCAGTCTCTGCATTGATTGCCTTAGTAATTTATAACTTATTAAGGTTAGGCCCTGGTTTTCAACAACTGTCATCCCGTAATGCTGATTATATTTTCTCGCCTTCAGAACTTCAAGGTAGAATTTTAGATCCTTTTATTCCTCATTTCCATGATATTTCCGATTGGTTTCCTAAGCTTTTGACCTGGCCTATTCTGATCTTAGGTCTGATCGGAATTTTTAAACTTTTTTTGGCAAGAAACAGATTGGGATGGGTAGTATTAATTTGGGCATTGACACCGTTTCTTTTAGAAATGACTTTTCTTAGAACTTTTACAGCACGGTATCTATTACCTAGCATTGCTCCATTTTTAATATTTGCAGGTTTTGGTTTATCTAAAATTTTGGATGGTTTTAACTCGAGTTTATTAAAGATCATTATTGCCTTGATTGCGATTTTACCGTTGGTTATAAAGTTTGATTATCAACTAATCAAAAATCCTCCTCCCGAGGAGTTACCGGAGGAAGAAAGAATAGGTTATTTTGAGGCGTGGACTGCCGGATATGGATTTAAAGATATGGCTAAGTATTTGGTTGAGCAAAAGAAGAATGGTACGGTGGTAGTTGGAACATCTGGTTCATTTGGAACTTTGCCTGACGGACTACAAATTTATTTAGATAAGTCACAAATAGCCGTAATAGGAGGTTCTGCTACTATTTCTGCTCAAATTAGAAATGCTGCCAAGGAGAACTTAACTTATTTTGTAGGCAATAAAAAAGAATTAGAAGGAAGGATTAAAGGGGTAAAACTGATTTTAGAGTATCCCAAACATAAGCCTTTGGGTAATGAAATAAAGCAAGATGCAACAGTTTTATACCAAGTATTGCCGGATGAGAATTAATTTGATGAAGAAAAAATTACTTACCCTTTTCATTCTAATTTTAATTACTTTACCAACCTTATTGCCTTTTTTTAATTCAAAATTCTTTTATACACAAGATTATATTTTTATAGCACGGTTGAATCAAATGAGTACTGCATTATCAGACAATTATTTTCCAGTAAGATGGGTGCCTGATTTAAGATATGGTGAACCGCTTTTTAACTTTTATACACCCTTGCCGTATTACTTAGGGGCTGTAGTCAGACTTTTGGGATTTAATTTTATTTGGGTTGCCAAGATACTTTTTATCTTATCCAGTATCTTGTCTGCAATAACCATGTATATTTTCTGCAGGGAAATTTTTTCCAAAAAAGGGGCCTTAATGGCAGTAATTCTCTATACATACGCACCATACAGAGCAGTTGACATATATGTTCGAGGCGCATTATCTGAGGCCTGGGCTTTTGTTTTTCTGCCACTAATTTTTTATACTTCTTTACGTTTATCCCAAAAGATTAATTTAAAAAGAATTTCATTTTTATCATTGTCGCTGGCAGGTCTTTTTCTAACTCATAATGTTACAACCTTGATGTTTTTACCTTTCCTTGGTTTATTTTGGGGGTATTTATTTATGAAAACAAGAAGCTTAAAACTCATTGGTGCAAATGCAGCAGGACTTGTATTAGGTTTGGGATTGGCTGCTACATTTGTATTACCTGCTTTAATTGAGAGTCAATTTATTCAAACAAAATATCTAACAGTTGGTTACTTTAATTTTAGAGCACACTTTGTTGCTTACAAACAATTATTCTCAACCTTTTGGGGTTATGGTTCATCACTATGGGGACCTGTTGACGAATTATCATTTCAGATTGGTTTAGCAAACTGGGCAATCCTGTTTTTGGCAGTTACACTGGGAATTATTTACAGAAAAGATAAAAAATTTCTTTTCTTTACTATCTTTTTAATGTTGAGTTTTCTCTTTTCAATTTTTCTACAACACAACAAATCAACTTTTATTTGGGAAGCAATACCAATAATGGCTTTTATACAATTTCCTTGGAGATTTTTGGCGATTTCTATATTTATAGTTGCAATAATAGGAGGAGCAATATCAGATCATCTGAAAAATAAATTTAAGCTGGTTTATTTTGTATTAATAATTTTCGCAGTTTTTTCCTCAATATCATATTTTAGACCAAAAGAATATGTAAGTGATTCTTTTTTTGATAAATTTTTAAATAAGGAAAAAATGCATAAAGGTATTGATTTGACTAAAGATTATTTACCGATATGGGTTGAGACCTTTGATGATAAGAATATATTGACAGGACCTTTTGCAAAAAATGGGAAAATTGAAGTATTAAATTTTAATAAAAAAACGTCTGTTGCATCTTCACAAATAAAAGTATTAACAGATGCTGAAATAATTGCACCTATATCATATTTTCCTGGTTGGATGGTATCTGCCAATGGGAATAGGATTAAACTGGAAAATCCCTCAAAAGATGGTCTAATTAGATTTAGGCTGCCAGAGGGTAATTACCATCTTAAGTTTGAATTTAAGAATACTCCTGTTAGAATAATTGCAGACATTATTTCATTGTCCTCGTTGCTACTCTTATTATTTGTATTTTTTGAGTATAAAAGGAAAGTTAAGTGAAAAGTTTGCTGTTTTTGCATAAAGAATTTTTAATTGGTTTTGTGCTTACCCTTGCTTTGCTTTGGCCGTTTTTTGTGGCTCCTTTTTTTACCCACCATGATGATGTTCAAGTAATTCGTCTGTATGAGATGGACAAATGTTTTAAAGATCATCAAATCCCATGCCGTTGGGTTCCTGATTTAGGTGGTTTGTATGGTTATCCCCTTTTTAATTATTATGCACCCCTTCCCTATTATTTTGGTGAAATTATCTATCTAATAACTCACAGTCTGCTTATATCAGCTAAGGTAATGTTTGCGGTGTCTTTTATTGGATCTTATATATTTATGTATCTATTGGCCGGCAAATTTTGGGGGAAGTTAGGAGGTAGTTTATCAGCTATTTTTTATGTTTTTGCTCCTTACCACGCCCTTGATTTCTATATTAGAGGAGCAATGGGAGAGATGTGGGGACTAATGTTGTTTCCCGCCATTTTCTGGGCATTATTAAAATTGGAAGAAAAAGTAGATGTAAAAAACTTATTGTTAAGTGCTTTTTTCG
>CAYMZB010000084.1:0-4507 GCA_964394845.1 uncultured Gammaproteobacteria bacterium
TTGGACTATAATTTTGGCTATTTTATTTCAACATGTCTCATTTTAGGTTATGTGGATGCATGTAAAAGAAGTTTATAAAATTAACAAGCCGGTGATTATTGAGGCAGGTAAAAAAGCAGATGAAATATTGCCGAAAAATGCAGTTGTTGTTGCGCCATATAATGGTGACAGCGCATTTTTATATCAAACAAATAGACCTGGCTGGGCTGTTGTTGCGCTACCACTGGTCGAGCTGGTTGCAGATTATGGAGTTACAGATTATATATCTACAACCCGGGATGACAAAACAAAATGGGTATTAAGGCATTTTGAGGTTTTAGAGGATAATCCAAGATTTATTATAGCCGATCTTACTAAAATAGTAACGCCTTTAACAGGGGATCCAGAGCCGTGAAGATATTGATGCTGACTCCTTATCTCCCATATCCACTTTTGACCGGTGGTCAAACCAGGTCATACAACCTTATTAAAAGACTTTCCTCCTTAGGCCATGAGATTACCCTTTTTTGTTTAGTGAAAAATGGCGGTGAAAGAAAGCATGTGGGGGAACTTGAAAAATATTGTGAGTCTGTACAGGTATTTAACAGGGCAGAAAAGCCCTGGACATTAAAAAATATTCTGAAGACCGGTTTGAGTTTATATCCATTTTTAGTGGTTAGAAATTGGGCAAAGGGCGAGAGATTGGCAATTGAAAAAAAATTAGCGAGCCAGAAGTTTGATTTAATTCATGCCGAAACTTTTTATGTTATGCCTCATATACCAGCGACTAAGATTCCCATACTCCTGGTTGAACAAACTATTGAATATTTGGTTTATAATCATTATGCAGAAAACTACCCTTTTTTGTTACTGCGACCCTTTTTGTACTTCGATGTTTTCAAGATGAAATATTGGGAGAAAAAGTTTTGGGATCAAGCCAGTAAAGTAGCAGCAATGTCAAAGGAAGATAAACAAATAATGCTTTCTCAGTCACAGAATTTAGATGTAGACATTGTTCCTAATGGAGTAGATAGTAATTTCTTTAACAAAAAAATAACAAACCGTTTGAAAGATCCAATTGTCTTGTATGTAGGGAACTTTACCTGGCTGCAAAATAGAGAAGCTGTTAAAGTTTTGATAGATAAGGTTTGGCCGAGAATTAAATCTGAAGTATCCGGGGTAAAAATTTGGATAATTGGAAAAGACGCTCAGAAATTTTTTCCTAATTTATCTACAAAAGATATTAGGGTTGAGAGAGTTGATGATGTTAGAGAGGTTTACCAGCAAGCCACTGTTTTAGTTGCGCCAATTCATGGAGGAGGAGGGACCCGTTATAAAAACTTTGAAGCCTTTGCATCAGGTTTACCGGTTGTAACGACTACGATTGGAATCGGGGGAACCAATGCAATAGATGGAAGAGATGTAATTATAAGAGATAGCCCTGAAGATATTGCTAAAGCTGCTGTGGAGTTAATTAAAAATCCTGATTTAGCAAAAATACTTGCAGAAAATGCTAAGAACTTGGTTAAAGAAAAATATGATTGGGATCCAATTGCAAAAAAATTAAGTAACATTTATGAAGAATTAGGAAAAATTTAGCATATGAAAATTGGAATAGATGCAAGGTTCTACTCTGAGTCAGGGGTAGGAAGGTATTTAAGAAACCTGATTGTAAATCTAAAGATGCTTGATAAAAATAACGAGTATTTTATATTTTTATTACCAAAAGATTATGCGCAATTTGAGGAAACAAAAAACTTTCAAAAAGTAAGCGCTGACTATAAATGGTATGGATTTGCAGAACAATTTAAATTCCCCCAACTTTTAAATAAGTTTAAATTGGATATAGTTCATTTTCCGCATTTTAATGTACCTATCTTTTACAAAGGAAAATTTGTAGTAACAATTCACGATTTAATTCATCAGCATTATGTAATGAGCAGGGCTACAACTTTAAATCCTTTAACTTATAATATCAAACGATTAGGTTATAGAAAAGTTTTTAAAACTGCTATCCAAAAATCTTTAAAAATTTTAGTGCCATCTGATTTTGTTAAAAAAGACTTAATAAAGGAGTGGAATGTAAGCCCGGATAAAATAATAGCTACACCTGAGGCTGTAGATGATACGCTTTTCGCAATTGCAAAAAAAGTCTCCCCAAAAAAACTAGACAGAGCCCTTTTTTTATTTTATGTTGGCAATGCTCATCCCCACAAGAATATAGAAGGTTTAATAAAAGTTTTCCTAAGGTTAAAGAAAAATTATAAGGATCTAAAATTAGTTTTAGCAGGAGCAGATCATTATTTTTGGCAAAGGATTAAGAAGGAATTTCAACACGAAGACATTTATTATAAAGGTTATATTTCTGATGAAGAATTAGTAGAATATTATAAAAGCGCCGTACTTTTTGTTTTGCCTTCTTTTGAAGAAGGTTTTGGAATTCCATTGCTTGAAGCTATGGCTTTAGGATGTCCTGTGGTTTGCTCAAGTGTAGCTGCTTTGCCTGAGGTTGGAGGAGATGCTTGTGTATATTTTGACCCCAGGGATAGTGATGATATTGAGAAAAAAATTTCCAGTGTGCTGGACAGTAAGGTGTTGCAAGGGCAACTTGCGGAAAAAGGATTGGAAAGAAGCAGGCAGTTTAGCTGGCGGAAATTAGCCCAAAAAACCCTGGAGGTTTATTTAAAATGAAGGCAGCTTTAGTGCATGATGATCTGTATCAGTGGGGCGGGGCAGAAAGGGTATTATTGGGCCTATCCGAAATTTATCCTGATGCTCCAATTTATACTTCAGTTTTTGACTATTCAAACAAGGAATTACTTGAAAGGTTTGGTAACAAAAAAATTATAACTTCATTTTTACAAAAAATACCCGGTTGGAAAAATATATATAAGGCATTATTACCACTTTATCCTTTAGCTTTTGAACAGTTTAATTTTGATAATTTTGATTTAGTTATCTCTCATACTACCCGTTTTGCCAAGTCTATAATTACAAAACCTAAGACTAAGCATATTTGTTACTGTCATACACCTCCAAGATTTTTATGGCACTTTTCAGGGCTTTGCAGCTTTGGAGTTTTTGAGATTTTGATGAGTAAACTTAGAATATATGATCAAATATCAGCATCCAGAGTAGATTATTTCATTGCAGGATCGAGGAATGCTAAAAAAAGAATTCAGAAGATATACCGGCGTGATGCAAAAGTTATTTATCCTTTTATTGAATTGGAAAGATTTAAAAATATAGAAACATTTGACGGGGGATATTTTGTGATAATAGGTAGACCAAATAAATACAAAAGGTTTGATTTGGCAATAGCTGCGTGTAAAAAATTAGGTGTTGAGCTAAAGATTATTGATGGTAACTTAAACGAGCAAATGGTAGTTAATATCTTAGCTGGGAGTAAAGCCTTAATAATTCCGGGAGAAGAGGATTTTGGGTTAATCTCACTGGAGGCACAAGCTCTAGGTAAGCCTGTTATAGCTTTTAAAAAAGGGGGAGCTATAGAAACAGTTAATGAACAAACCGGAATTTTGTTTGACAATCAATCTGTTGAAGGCCTTATCCAAGCATTGAATGATTTTAATGTAAGTCACTTCGATAAAGCGCTGTGTCAAAGAAATGCTAATAAATATAGCAAGGATAATTTCATCAAAGCTTTTAAGCAGGTTACTGCATAAATAGTGTAAACTTAAACATTACATGCTATACGATTTTACCAAAAGAAGTATGGACATTTTTGGAGCATTGGTTGGCTTGATATTTCTGTCCCCGCTTTTTTTAATTATTGCTTTAACCATCAAGCTAAATTCAAAAGGTCCAATACTGGCTGAGACCCCAATGAGAGTAGGAAAGGATGACAAACTTTTTAAGATGTATAAATTCCGTTCTATGATAGCTAATGCCCATCACCTTTTGACAACAGATCCTAATTTTAAGAATCTCTACGAGGAATACAAGAAAAGCAGCTACAAGCTGTCTAAAGATCCCCGTATCACCAATGTGGGTAAATTTATCCGTAAATACTCCCTGGATGAGTTGCCACAGTTATTAAATGTTTTGAGAGGTGAAATGAGCTTAGTAGGTCCGAGAGCTTATTATCCGGATGAATTGAGTGAACAACAAAAACATTATCCTGAATCAACTAAATTTGTTAAGATTATTCTATCCGGTAAACCAGGGGTAACCGGAATTTGGCAAGTTACCGGGAGGTCTGAAATTAATTTTGATAAAAGAGTTAAGATGGATGCCTGGTATGTAAAGAGACGGTCAATTATTTATGATTTTTGGATTATATTAAAAACAATACCGGCAGTTTTATCCGGGAAAGGAGCTGTTTAAAATGGGTTTTACTAATTTAAACAATAAATTTAAAATTCAGAATAGAAAAGAAGTTAAGACAAATAACGAAAAAACCCGCAGAAGAATTCTGGTGGTCTTAAGTATTTTTACTATTGCTTTGATAATCCCCTCTATTTTTGTCTTCTTAGGTTTAAAGCAGGCCTCAAGTCATGGAAAAGCTATA
>CAYMZB010000085.1:0-8453 GCA_964394845.1 uncultured Gammaproteobacteria bacterium
ATAAAATAACCAGTAAAAAAACCTGTAATTTTATTTTCTTTGGTTCTTTACTTTTAAAAAAATATAACAAACCTAACACTGATATCAGAACTATCCACCAATTGTTAATATTAAATGCTTTGAGTAAAGATGAGGCATTATAAAAGAGATTAGTAAAATACTGGCTAATATTTTGGGCAAATATCGGAATAGCCTGATCGCCTGAGAAAAAAATCGGTGTAGAATTTATTTTCAATAAATTACCTGACTGCATTAGAAAAACTCCGACCGGAAGATAAAACAAAGCAAAACTTAAAAAAAATAAAAAAAATACTCCAAAATAATGCAAAAAACTCATTCGTAGTTTTTTTAAAATAAATAAGTAGATTATTACAAATGGCAATACCCAGGGAAAAGCTGAGTTATGTATAGCAATAGCAAAAGACAAAGCTAATATGCTGTAAATTAGAAAAATATAGCTGCCTTTAGAGTAAAATAAAAAACCTAAAAAAAGCGCCAGGTAAGCAAAAGGCTGCATCAGGTGAGGCTGCCAAATATAGTCTGATTGAGCCAAAATTTCCGGATTAAAGGCAAATATAACCGTTGCAAGGATTGCGGTTTTTTGATCAAAAAGTTTTATGGTTAACAGATAAATTACAATAATTGTCAGAATTTGAAAACCTATATTAACTGCTCCCAATGTTAAGACGTTGTTGTAAGGAATTAAAAACAGAGCTAAAAAGTAATAATACAATGGAGTGTTATAGATCCCACTTTCATTTAATAAATTATACGGGCCAAGAAGCGGGAACTCCTTGTACGAAACAATATGGTTGGCCACAAAATAGTCCCTGGCTCCGTCTCCCCAGGCAAATATATAAGATAAAGGATAATCCAGTCTTTGAAGCCGGACTATCAGGGAAGCTGCCAGGATAATAAGAAATAGTGCGGTTAATGGCCTAAATTTCAATTACCGAATAAACCTTTTATGAAGTATCCAGCTTGGTCCAATAGATTTGCTTTCTTGGAAACTCCGCCAACACTGCCTGGTGTGGCATAGGTTGCTGGTGTGCCATAGGAAGGGCTACTGTAAGCAGGGGGAGTCGAATAAGTAGGAGTTTCATAAGCAGGAGGAGTCGAATAAGTAGGTGGGGTTGGATAAGTTGGAGGAGTATTATAAGTAGGTGGAGTTGGATACGTCGGAGGAGTCTGATAATTAGGTGGTGTGGGATATGATCCTGGAGGAGTATAGTATGCTCCTGTGCCGGGTGGTGAATAGTAAGATGTGCCAGGGGTTGGGTAAGAATAACCACCATTTGGACCGCCTGTTGGAGATGCGTAATCGCGACCTGGTGTTGGATAAGGATAATTTGGACTTGGATATGTCGGATATGTTGGAGGGGTCTGATAATTCGGTGGTGTTGGATAAGTAGGGGGAGTGTAGTAGGGAGGTGTGGGATACTTTGGATCATATGGGGTAGGATACCTGGGTGTAGTATAAGGAGGAGGGGTAAGATATGGTGGTGGTGTCGGATACTCCCAAGGTGTGTAATACCTGGGAGTGATATAAGGAGGAGGCGGTGTAAAGTATTCAGGCGTAGTGTATTTCCCATCACCAGGTGTTGAATAAATAGGTGTATTATAAGTTATCGGTGTGTAATATTTCGGGGTGGGGTATTCCTTACTACCATAGTTATAAGGAGTGAAATATTGCGGTGAAGTATAGGGTGGCGGGGTAGTATAGGTGGGAGTGGTGTAATCACTACCTCCTCTTGGCGTGTAATAGAAAGGTGTTGTATACATGGACGGCGTGTAATAATAAGGAGTAGTGTAATTGGTGATTGTTGGTGGCGTGTAATAAGTAGGAGTTACATAGGTAGGTGTTGGGTATGCTCCTGTTGGGGTGGCATAATTACTACCAGGTGTATAGTAAGTTGGGGTGGCATAATTACTACCCTCAGCCGGCGTGTAATAACTGGGTGTTGAGTACATACCAGGTGTATAGTATTGAGGAGTAGCATAGCTGGAACCTGCAGGAGGAGTGTAATAAATGGGTGTAGTATAAAAGTTTGTAGTAGACGGGGTGACATAAACAATGTCAGCCGGAGGAGTGTAATAAGTGCCAGGAATATACACCTCTGGTGGTCTGGGAGCTTCAGCATTAAAACCAGAACATTCACTTGAACTTTTGTTGTCAACGCAATAATCAAAACAACCTGCAGGCGAAGTGCATCCACCCATTGATTCAACCGGAGCATGAGTTACCTCACTGCCTGGCGTGTAATAAAGGTATGGAGTGTAGTTATCTGTTGGTCTTTCTGAGTTGGGATCAAGACCCGGACAACTAGCCGGATTTTCCTTACAATAATCATAACATTCCCCGGGAGTAGTACAATTGCCCATCTCCGGCCTTGTTTCAAAGTGGGCAGCCAACACCTCAGGAGCGATACCTACCGGCGCTTGATCTTGACAGACTGCTCCATCCCAATATTTATCAGAACCAACACAACTGGCTGCCTTGGCAGTATCTGCAACTGCAGTACAAGCTCCTCCGGGTCCATGATACTCTCCGGACGGACAAGCTACCGGAACATAAAGCCCGTTTGAACCAGGAGCGTAACTTCTGCAAGACTCAGGATTTTGATCACAATAACTTTGGCATGAACCTGTACTACTGCATCCACCAGGTCCTGCAAAATTGCCCCCTGCCGGAGCAGCTGCTGAACACGCTGCATAATTGGCAGGATCAGAACAATAAGCGCCGCAAGTATCCGGCGTCTGACAGCCGCCCGGTCCTTCGGTAACAGTACCACCCAAAAGTCCTACCTGTCCGGCAAATTCGGTACATTTTTGGGCGTTGGCAGAATTATCGCAGAAAGTTGAACATGAATTTGCGCTGTCACAGCCTAAGGTAGCTTTGGCAGCCTCTATATATTCAGCTTTATCCGGCTCATCCGTGTACCCGCCCGGAATTTCATTTGTTTTGGCAAACGAATTGCAGGCATCAAAATTTTCCGATTTGGAACAAAAATCAGCGCAAGTTGAGTTTGAATCACAACCTAATTGATCTTTTGCTTCTTTATAAAATTTATCATCTGCATAAGTTGTCACATCATCTTTATAGAACCCCTGCTTCTTAGCAAAATCCGTACAAGCGTTCTGGTTAACCGGATCATTACAATAGTTTGTACAAGACCCTATATCTTTACAATCTCCCAGCTCTTTAATAGGAAAGTTAAGACTGGCTGTTGGCGCAACTGAAGCAGCGGGCGCAGGATTTTGAGCAAAAATCGTACCAGCGACAAAAAAGAGCGATACAAATCCAATAAGGATCAGCCTTGCCAGTTTGGTTTTATTAATTGTTAAAGTTTTAGTCATCAAATTATCTGTTTACTACAAAAGGATTCTTATAATTATCAAACGGGTTGACAAATTGAGTTTTCTTATCAAAAGGATTCTTATATTCAGTTTTAAGTTCTACTTTTGTTAATTGTTTTTGAGAAGCGGGAAGAGAAAATGGCAATTTAAAGGGAATTTTTATGTAACCTTGAGTAAAGGCAAAAATACCGGCGACAATAAGCAGTACAACCAGCAACAGAGGGAGCAGATGTATAAAACCTCTTTGGTTCATTTTTCTTTGTTACTTTATTATTTGAATATTTGCCTATGCCTTGTCAATACCCCAAACTAGACTTAAATTGATGAAGAAGTACCGGACAGACATTGATTTTGGAATGGCTGCTCAATTTTTTTACACCAAAAATCTTTCTGGCTTTTTTCAATTGGGTCTGAAATAATTTGTCCGATGATCCTTTGGTAGCATTCTCCCTTTAAATTTTGGGGGGCATTTTGACAAATAAAGATGGCCTGATCCCTTCCTCCTACAGAATAAAATGAACCGGCATTAACTACCAGACAATTATCATACCAGTCCGGCCCTTCAAGCTTACAAAGTTCAAAAGCCTTTGCCGGATCGCCGTTGGTCAGCGGATGAATTTGCCTGGCTAAATTATCCATGCACCAGGCAGTATATTGCTCGCTGCCCGAACCTTCACAAATTTCGGCAGTTTTGGCAATATCGCCTTTATTCATCTGATAAATCCTGGCAGCCTGATTTAACCAGCAGCCTTTCTGGTATTTTTCGCCAAAATGGTTACAGGGAAAGTAGGGATCGTCTGACAACCAGTCTCTCTTCTGCTCTGAATTAGTATCGAAGTCGTGCACCCCAAACAGGTTTTCCATAAACGCCCCGTTGTGGCAGGAAGATAAAGCTTCCGGGAATTTGGTTTCCGATTCGTAAAGTTGGTCACAAGTTTCCAGGGCTTTCGGTAAATCATAATTCCAGATGGCGAGTATGGAGTGACCGGCAGCGTGGACGCATTGAAAATACCTGACCGGGGAAGCCTTGCACTTATCAGTCATTTTAGTAATAGCGGTAAAACCCTGGTCTGAAGCAGCCTCAATAATAGCCCCATGATAGCAGGCATATAAAAAGTAATCTTTACACTTCAGGATTGAATCCACACCGTATTTTTTATAAGCAAAAAAGCCAATCTGATGGACTGCCAAATGGCCTTCACCGGTATGAGGAAGCGTTGAGTGTTCTAAAATCTCCAAAGCTTTCTCCACATCAACTCTTTCCACCAGTTTTCGGGCTGCTTTTAAGCGGATGGTCTGGTCCTGCCCTAAAATGTCTTTCATTTCAGGAATATCTTCAACAGTTTGTTTATCAGTTATTAAAACAGCAGCAGCTTTCTGCTGATTAACCTGAGTAGCTGCTTTATTTGTATAAAAAGAGTAGGTGATCCCTGCAGTCAACATGATCACCACAAGATATCTGAGTAGACTTCCCATCATATTTTTTTTAATATATCACTTCATAGTCCATCTTGAAACAGGAGTTTTAACTCTTCCTAATTTTTGTCCAATTCTTAAAACCCAATTTAGCAGAAAATAGTAATAATTCCCATGATAATGTACTGCGGCCTTTTTCAAAAGCTCATATGCTTTTTCTTGACCAATTCTTTTTGTTGATGCTCCGTGATGATGAATAAATTTGGCAGCAGGAATAAAGAAAATAGGAATATTATGTTTTTTAAGCCTTCTGCAGTATTCAATATCCTCAAAGAATATAAAAGTTTTTTCATCCAAAAGACCTACTTTATTTAAAATCTTTCTGGGAATTAAAAAACAAGCCATTACGAGTCCTTCTGCTTTTGCAGGTTTATCATTACCAGGTAAGTACATAAAGTATGAACCTCTCTTAAAAAGAAAATACTCTTTAATGGCGCCGGATAAACTAGGGAGATGAAATACAGAATTCTGATCATCACCATTTGGAAAAACTAATTTTCCACCTATTACGGCTTTACCTTTCAAATCATCTTCAGCCTTTATAAGTTTGAGTAATCCCCCTTTTAATACTTCAATATCAGAATTAAGCATTAAATAATATTCTCCTAACGAGAATTTAATTGTCTTGTTATATCCCTTAGAAAACCCCAAATTTTCTTTATTTACTAAATATTTTATTCTAGGCAAATAATCTTTGATTGCCTCCATGCTCCGGTTTTCGCTGCCATTATCTAAAACTATTACTTCCATAATATCAGGATCAAATCCAGAATCTTTCTTAAATATACTGTCCAGGAGTTTTTTTGTAAGATCAGGTGTATTGTAATTAACTATCCCTATTGATAATTTAAGCGGATATTCGACTTTCGTATCATTAGATGTATCATTACCACCTTTAATTCCCAGATAAAAATCCAAAACGCCTTTTCTCTGGCTTGGCCTTCCAAAGATTAATAGTTTCAAAGATTCCCTTATCAGTGCAAATTTTGTTCTGGTTTTTCCATATTTCATGCCGAAAATTAATCTGTTCCTGGTGTGATAATAATCAGTTATTTTTGAACCTATTCCTGTTGACTGGGAAACCTTATGATAAATTGAAACCTCACCGTTATAATACTTTTTAAATCCTAAATCAGAGGTTCTTTGGGCAAAATCACTATCCTCAAAATAAAGAAAATATTTTTCATCAAAGAGTCCGACTTTTTCTAAAACTTCTTTTCTGATTAAAACACAAGCGCCGCTGAAAATTTCTGTTTCTTCTGACTTTGTATATTGGCCACCATCTACTTCATCTAAACCACGGTGTATTGATCCAATGTTATCCCAGTTAAATTTGCCGCCTGCATACCAGATTACTTTACCTAGATCAGTGAAAGAATATCTATCTTTATGAAATTCAAATCCTGGGGCAAAATAAATCTTGGGTGAAACCAAACCGATTTTTTCATCTGATTCTACAGTTTTAATTAATTCCTGCAAAAGACTTTTATCTTTAATTAAAGTGTCATTATTTATTACTAAAAAATAATCTGCTCCCCAAACCATTGCATAATCTAACCCCTTGTTATACCCACCGCTAAACCCCAGGTTTTGACCGGCTTGGATAATATCAACTTTGGGAAATTGCTTTTTTATATCAGCTACACTTCCGTCAACTGAGGCATTATCAACAACAATAATTTTCAATTGTCTCTCCTCGCTACGCAGGCGGAGCAGGCCATTGGCAATTGTCAATTTTTTTAGAGATTCCAAAAACTCTAATGTATCCTTTTTTCCGTTATAGTTAACTGTAACAATTGCAATCTTTTTCATAAATTCTATATTACCTTTAATCCATCTATATAAACTCTAGTCCTGTCAGGCTTTCTAAAAAAAGAAAATGCCGCAACCCTTAAAATTAATCCAAGAATTAAAAAAAGTTTAACTGATAAATAAAAATTCTTGTAGTGTTTGTTAAAATAATACTTAATTCCTTTAAGTTCATTTAAAAAGCTGCTTTGTAAATCAAATTTTGATGAGGCGCCGTGAAGATGAACTACTTCTATTTGCGGCGCATACCAAATTTTAAATCCCTGAGTTTTAATTCTTTTGCACCATTCCACTTCTTCCATATGCATAAATAAATTTTCATCAAATCCATTAGTTTTTTCAAATACTTTTTTCTTTAAAGCGAAAAATGCTCCCATAATCCAACCAACCTGATGGGCTTTAGAAAAATAGCTTTTATCCTTTGGATGAAAAGCAGGGATAAGAAAATTTATTGGAGTAAATAAACTTAATCCCAAAATCCAGGCAATAATATTAATTGGGCCAGGCAGATTTCCAGCACTTGGCTGTAACTCACCAGAGCCATAATTTAATCTTGATCCCAATACGTCACAATTTAAATTTACTCTAAAGTAAGCTAAAGTTTTATAAATAGAATCTCCCGAAACATAACAATCAGAATTTAAAAGAAGTATATACGGGCTTTTTGTAAGTTTCAAACATAGATTATTACCTTTTGAAAAACCAATATTTTCAGCAGACAAGATAAGTTTCACCCAGGGAAAAATTCTTTTGATCATTTCTTGTGAGCCGTCTGAAGAATGATTATCCAAAACAATAACCTGAATTTTATTTCCTAATTTTTTCTCACAATACTTTTTAGCAATTTCAAGTTTCAGTAAACATTTTTCAGTTATATCTTTGGTGTTAAAGCTTAAAATAATTATTGATAAATCCATCAAGAAGCTATCCTCATTTTTCTATATTTTTCAAGTGAATTAATACCAAGTAATATTAAATCTCGTAAAATCAACGGATACTTTTTGTAGAAATGTTTTTTATAGAAAATTCTCATGGCAGAGGAGGAGTGAGAAACAGCTTTTAATTTCTTCTCCTTCTCAACTAAAACCTTAGCAGTTTTCCAAAGTCCGGATGATGAACCTTTAAAGTGAATAATTTTTACTTCCGGGTAAAAATAAATCTTCCAGCCTTTTTCCTTCAAGGAATAACAAAACTCTATATCTTCACCATTCCAAAAATAATCTTTATCCCACCAATTAATTTGTTCCCCTGCTATCTTTCTAACCATTAAAAATGCTCCTGTTAAACAATCAATCTCATGCGTGGTTTTAGTGTCTAAATAAGAGGCTGTGTATCTTGCAAATAAAGGAGATTTTGGGAATAATTTAGATAACCCTATGAAATAACAGAAAGAATTCCAGGGGGTAGGGAAGCCTCTATGACATGAGTAATCCAGCTTTCCATCCGGGAGTTCCACTCTACAAGTTAAAGCTCCAATATCAGGATTTGTCATTAAATAGTCATATGAAGCTTTAATTGCGTTATCCACGACAATCGTATCAGGATTTAAAAAAAGAACAACCGGAGCTTTTGCCTTTTTTACCCCTGCATTATTCCACACCTTGACATAAGCACTGTCTACATTAGGTATTTGTGCTAAAGCTTGATTAACTAACTCTCCGTACGAATCTAATTGCTGCTTTAAATAAATGTCAACAGACTCATCTAGACTTTTTAAGTCTGTTTTGATCTCAACGGTAAACTTATCAGTATTATCTTGAATAATATTTACCCCAGCTTGGTTAATTACTGACCATTCTTTTGGGTACGAA
>CAYMZB010000086.1:0-2703 GCA_964394845.1 uncultured Gammaproteobacteria bacterium
ATCAAACTGGAAAGATATGAAGAAGCAGTACTGCAATTACAAAAGAGCCTGCGTATTGGTGAAGAACTAGGAGATGAATCCGGGTTAACTCACTACCGTTTAGGCCTTGCTTATGCAGGACTGAAGATTTATGATTCTGCAAGAACTCATCTGCAAAAGGCGGTAGAGATTCTGACTAAGAATAATCGCGACGGAGGATTTGATGAGGAGATACTAAAAGCTCAAAAGGATTTGTCAAATTTGCCAAAATGAACACTGTTGATGTAAACTGTAAGGAATGAATATTTTTGGTTTTTATTTAAATATAACTTTACTGCTGTGGATTCTGGCAGGAATAATTGCCTTTATCCTGCTTTTCCTTTGGAATAGGTATAATGCTTTTGTCTCAGGACGGAATAGAGTCAAAACCGATTTTGCAGATATTGATGTCCAGCTACGGCGTCGCGCTTCCTTAATTGAAAATTTAGTAGCAATTGTCAGGGAGTATGCCAAACACGAAAAAACCACTTTTTCTGATGTGGCAAAAGCCCGGGCAGCTCTTGAACAGCCTCATGGTCCCAAAGACTCTGCCGTAGCAGATAATATGCTGACTCAAGCTTTAAAATCTTTATTTGCAGTCTCCGAAGATTATCCTGATCTTTTAGCCTCTAAAAACTACCAGGATCTGCGGGCTGATATTAAAGAAACAGAAAATTTAATAGCCCAATACAGGGAAGAATATAATCAAACAGTATTAAACTTTAACACAATGATACAAACCTTCCCTAACTTACTGGTGGCTTCTCTCTTTAGTTTTCCAGAAGAAGAGTTATTTGAGACAGATATAGAAGGCAAGCACGAAATAAAACTGGCTGCCGGCTAAATTTATGTTGAGTGAATCCCCGTACAAAATAGGTCTTGGACCTAAAATTTTAAGCAAAGCAAGACTTATCCTGGGCTCCCTGCTGCTACTTTTGACAGTTGTTGTCATAGCTGGAGTACACCAGGGAGTCACATCAGGAGATTTTGATAGAGTGTTATTAAAACCTTTCAGGGAATTTGGCTCTGATTTTGAAAAGGCTACACAGCCTTCTCCTGTTCCAACATCTGCGCCAAAGTCAAGCATAACTCCTTCTCCAATACCGGCACCGGTTAAAAAATCTGCTCCGGCAGTTCAACAAACCCAACCAGTTTATTCTAATTGCATAAGAAAAAATATCAGAGAAGGTGAATTTGCCGGCAATAAATGTTACTTACAACAAGACTATGAAGATTTAGAGTATTATTTAGGAAGTTATGAAAACGCTAAGTTTGATCTAAACTCTGCAGAGGGATCAATGAGGATTACTTGTAGCTGTAGGGTTCAGCAAGAGTGTGATTTTTTCAAAGATAGTTGCGAGCGGGATAAACAGAAAAAAGCAAAAGCAGAAGCTAATATTGAAAAATATAAAGGCATTATCCAGGGGATCATTGCCAAAGGCAAATAGGCTGTTGAGCATTGCAAGGAAGGGTAGTGGTGTTTATACTTAATATTAGATGCCCAAATTAAACCAAAAAGGAGTTATTGCTCAATTTTTAATATTATTACTGTTAGCAGCAGGGATAGGAGTGGGGGTATATTTTGTTAAAAGCGGTAATCTAAAATTATTCTCCAGGGCTACAAATCCTCCAATTGTCTTTAAAGACTCCACCGGTACAGTCATTACCAAAACAAACTCTCCCACAGTTAAGATTGAATTTACTTCTCCGCTGGGCCCGGCTTCTAATATCGGGATTGGCGCTACTGTTTACCAGGGCAATACCGGTATTGGTAATTCAGTACTGGGCACTGAAGCTGCCAGCCAGACTTTTAATATCGGATATGGTAATAATTTAATAGGGTTAACTATTGATAAAGGCGCAAGCTATACAGCGGAAGACTTTTTAAAAGAGTTAAATATCATAGCTAAAGGTCAATTAACCAGTGTCTACAAAATCGACCCGCTCACCGGTAAAAATATTGTCCATAAGTACAATACAACAACTGATAATTTTGCAATCAGGATTGGCGAAGGGTATATCGTTACCAGCAGCAACTGGCAGGGGAAGATTACTTTAAACGGTACTAAATCTGATCTTACCTCATTAACAATCCCCAAAGGCACATCACTAATCTCTTTTTCCTCAGTTAAATCCGCTAGTTTAAAAGCCAAAGAGCTACTTAAGGATATGAGAGCGCAGGGAGTTAATGTATACAGTATCTCCAAATTCCAAGCCGGCAGATATTATATACATATTGTTGGTCCCTCTCAAGTTAATAACTTTACGATTGTTCCTGGTGAAGGCTACTCGATTAGAAACTTAGGTGAGGCTAAAACCTACACCTTTGCCGATGTTCCAACTAATAATCCCTCTCCAACTCCTGTTCCTACCCCAACTCCTGCAGCATTTACCTGCACCGCCTGTAGCGCTGATGCTGACAAAAACAGCATTGTTAACACTTCAGATTTTAGTCTGATCAAAGCTTGTAAATCAAAGCCTATATCAGGAGCTTGTGCCAATGCTGATGTTAATGGTGATAAACAAATTAATGATGATGATATCAAATGCTGGCAGGCTAACTTAGATAAACAGTGTTCCCTGTCCTCTCCAACTCCTGCTGTTGTCACCACTGCTTTCTACCGCTACGCAGAAACACCCGCAGATCTGGATACTGCTACTTATATCCCATATACCGCTGCCCCG
>CAYMZB010000087.1:0-4525 GCA_964394845.1 uncultured Gammaproteobacteria bacterium
ATTTTGTTGTTTGATCATTTTTCCAGCAGCAACATTTTCTTCAAAGTTCACTCCGCTGGTAGCCATTTTTTTAATATCTTCCATCCCAGTATTTTTACCTATCTTTACCAAACCATCTTCAGAGAAAGTAACCATTTTTATTCCGTTATATTCTTTTGTATTATGTGAGGCTGTAATTTGAATTCCTCCATCGTATCTGTAGTTAAAAACTGCAAAGTATAGGGTTGGGGTAGAGACAAGTCCTAAATCAATAACTTCTGCACCTAAATCAACTAAAGTTTTTGAGATTGCTTTAAATAATTTTGGAGTTGAGAGTCTCATGTCTTGTCCGATGACAATTTTTAAAGAACTTTTTTTATTCAGTTTTTCTTGGAAAAGTTTATATATAGCTTTAGTAATTGGAATTACATTCTCCTCATTTAGTTGTGTTGGATAAATTCCTCTGATGTCGTAGCTTTTAAATATTTCCTCAGGAATAATCATTAGATACTACTTATTTTAACAGAACCCTGTCTTAATATTTTAACATTCCCACCGCTTATTTCTATTAAAGTTGAAGGGGAGGATTTTTTATCTCCATCGTCTATATATAAGTCTATTTTCTTTCCAAAATATTTTATTGCTTGATCAATACTTCTTGCTGGTTTTTTGCCAGATGGATTAACACTGGTTGAAATAATAGGTCCTGTTTTTGAAATAATCTCTGAAAGTAATTTATTTTTTGGCATACGAAAAGCTAAAGAATCAGTAAAAACTACACTTACTTTTCCTGGCCAAATTTTCTTTAAAAAAGTTTTTATATTATCAGAAATACTAATTCCTAAATTTTCTATATCAGCAATCTTATTTATTAAAATAATGAACGGCTTTTTTTCTTGCCTTCCTTTTAGTTTATAAACTTTATTTACTGCACTATCTGATTTTATTGTTGCATGAAGCCCATAAATAGTGTCAGTCGGCAAAACAACAACGTTCCCTTTATTGATTTCATCGATAATAGTTTTAACATTTGCTTCGGAAATTCCTTGTTTTTTAATTATCATGCAGGAAATTCTACAACAAAAGTTTACATATTGTAAGAAAATCTTGCACCAAGCTTTGCTTGTTGTAAGTTTTCTAAAAATAAGAAATAATTTTTTAAGGGGTGATTTTAATGGTTGAGCCAAATTGGATAGCTGTTGTTGTTTCAACAATTGCGGGTATGGTTATTGGTGCCTTGTGGTATTCAAAAGTGCTTTTTGGTACTCCCTGGATGAAACTAGTTGGGAAAAGCGAAGCAGATCTTAAAAAAGGTGCCATGCAAGCCTATTTAGTAGCAGCCATAAGCTCTTTGGTAATGGCTTGTGTATTAGGTATTATTATAAAAAATGCAAATGCAACAAATTTAATGGCAGGGACTATGATGGGTTTTTGGGTATGGCTGGGGTTTGTTGTAACAACATCTGGCGTAAATGGAATATTTTCCGGAAGACAAAAAAACCTATACTTAATAGAAGTAGGACATCATTTAATAGTACTTTTGGTAATGGGTGCTGTTTTAGGTTTAATGGGTGGTTAATTATCTATCTATTGTCTCCACTACCTGAAAGTTTATCCCGCTTTTGGCGGGAGTAGAGTTTATTAATATTATTTTCTGCTATCTTTTCTAAAGAAAGCTTAAGTTCTGTTGCGAGTTGAGAAGCGTACCATAAAACATCGCCCAATTCTTTGGAAATTTCATCAATTGTTGTTTTATCCATCTTTCCTTTTTTATCCCTGATAACTTTTTTTATTTTCTCGGCAACTTCACCTGATTCACCAGCTAATCCTAAGGTTGGATATATGAAATTTTTATCCTTTTTAGGATAAACAGCAGTTTTTCTTGATAATTTTTGATATTCCTCAAAAGTCATGGGTTAAAGCATACAAAAAAATTTGTTAAAATTAAAGGAATGAAATTTAAGAAATTAGGGAACAATTATCAAATCCGCCTTTTTAGAGATGAAAAAATTCTAGAAACCCTGGCAACTTTTTGCATTGAAAATAATATCAAGTCGGGTTTTATAAATGCTTTAGGAGCAGTCAGTTTTGCAACTTTAGGTTTTTATAACCTGGCTGAGAAAAAGTATTATTGGAGAGATTTTTCAGGTCATCACGAAGTAACTTCTTTAGTGGGGAATATTTCTATTTTAGAAAGTAAACCTTTTATACATGCCCATGTAAATTTATCATCTGATAAATTTAACGTTTATGGGGGACACTTAAAGGAAGCAGTGGTTGGTGCAACAATAGAAGTAATGCTTATCCCTGGAGAGGGAAAAGTCACAAGAGAGTTTGACGGGGAAATTGGTTTAAATCTTTTGGCATAGCCCCCTTTTTACTTGAAAATGATTGCGTTTGGTAAATTCCTTCCAGGGCCAAATTTATATCCTCCGAACCAGAGTGCTGCTGACCCACCTCCATCTAAGTTTATAGCATTTGTTGCTCCTATTGCTTTAAAAAGATGTGCAAAATCCATCATATCGGCGTTATGTGCAATGACTAAGAATTTTTTATTTCCATTAAAACCAATCCCTCCTTTAGTGCCTTTTGCGCTTTGCTTTTCAGAAAAACCAAAATTTTGGGCAATAATATTTCCGTTTTCTATTAACCCTGGATAATTAACAACCCCAGCATTTAAACTGCCGTTAAAACTATTTGCATTAGCAAGCATATGAATACCTCCTCCATCTTGATAAACAATAGACCTCCCGTCCCAGAAAAGCTTATCCTCATTAATCCACTTACTTAATCTTGAATTATAAACAGGGAAATCAAAAGAATTTTTTTTGCTTTGACAATCCGGGTAATCGGCTGGGCAAAAATAACTCCCATTAATCCCTGCAAAGCCTCCATTGCTGGAGACAAAATCTCCAAGGGACTTAGTAGGACAATCATTTTCGCAATTTGAATCACTTGCAGTATCTGTAACCATTGTACCGCCGTTTACGACAACTACATCTGCGCTGAATGTTCCTCTTTCAGTAGGAATGCTCATTCTTGCATAACCACTGTCAGGGGGAGCAGCAGAACCGGATTGGGCTTGGGGGGTTGGAGCAGGAGTAGCAGTCACAGAGGGTAAAGGGGTAGCAGATTGTGTGGGAGTTGGGGTAGGGCTTAAGGTTGCACTTGGAATAGCAGTTAAAGTAGGGGAGGTAGGAGAAGGTTGAGGGGGTGAGATATTTTTAAATTTTGTCAGAACAATTAGTTCTAAACTTATTAGACCAAAAGCAATTAAAATAATAATTACAATTGGTGCAAATCCTAATGAGTTTGGGCAGAATTTTCTCACTTGAATTTATTATTTCACATTGAGGAGTTCAACCTCAAAAATAAGTGTAGAGTTTGGGGGGATTGGCCCCGTGGCATTTGCACCGTAGCCCAAATCAGGTGGAATAGTAAGCTTTCTTTTTCCTCCAACTTTCATACCGACAATTCCTTCGTCCCAACCTTTTATAACTTTTCCGACACCAATTTGTGTTTGGAAAGGTTCTTTTCTATCATATGAGCTATCAAATTTAGTTCCATCTTCAAGCGTTCCTGAATAATGAACTGTTACTGTATCACCGCTTTTTATCTCTTCCCCTTCTCCTATTGTTAAATCTTCTATTTTAAGTTCGCCGGAAGGGCTTAAGACTTTTGATGGTTGGTTTGTTGGATTTGTCATATTTGTTTGAGTTTCTTGTTTTGGGATGGGCTTAGAAAATAAATAAATCCCTCCTGCGATTATTAATATCAAAACTACAATTATAATTAAAACTTTGATGAGTTTTGACATAAAAAATGAATATATCTTAAAAATCATTAAAGATCAATCAAATTTTTTGGGGAATCGTTAACAAAAGCATCTATGTTTTGACAAGTCTCCTCCATAATAGCTTGTTCTGCTTCTTTTGTATAAAAAGCCATATGTGGGGTAATTAATACATTTTCAAACTTATTTAAAGGGTTTTCTAACATGCTCTTACCTTTAACTCTAAATTCCATCTCATCTTCTATAACATCTAAAGCTGCACCAGCCAAATGGGCTTTTGCTAGTGCATCATATAAAGCCTTTGAATCTACCACAGAACCTCTTGATGTATTTATCAGAAAACTCCCCTGTTTCATTAAAAAGATATTTTCAGAATTTATCAAATGGTTTGTTTCTTCAGTTGCAGGAACATGTAAGGATACTATATCCGCTGTTTTCAAAAGTGTTTCCAAATCCATATATTCAAATCCCAACTCCTTACTCTTCAAATCATTCGGGAACTTATCATTTGCAATTACTTTCATCCCAAAACCTTTTGCAATTTTTATGACATTCATTCCAATTTGGCCTGTTCCTACTACTCCTAAAGTTTTATCATAAAGATTAGTTCCCAAAAATCCTTTAAAATTAAACAATCCTTCTTTTTTTACTCTTTCAATTCCTTGGGGAATTTTTCTTAAAAGTGAGAGAATTAATCCAAAGGTAAACTCCGCAACAGTTTTAGATCCATATCCAGGGACATTAGCAACTAAA
>CAYMZB010000088.1:0-16350 GCA_964394845.1 uncultured Gammaproteobacteria bacterium
GGAGGCGATTTCTTTATATCTATTCATTTTGATTCTGGTCTCTACAGTTATCTTGGGCCAAGAGCATACTACAACGTCAGCAGGGATTTCTCTGATAAAAATAGAAAAATTGCAGAATTAGTCTCTTCCTCTATCTCAAGAAGAACATATACATCTACAATAACTGGATCTGTGGGTAAACCGGATATTATAAATGATACTGTCCTTGATGGAAGACCGTTTTTTATCTTAGGCCCTAAAGGAGTCAAAACAAATACGAACGATGATCCTGCTTCTGAGATTAAAGAGCCTACTAATATTCCCGGCATACTGCATGAATTTTTCTCTAAAGGAGCTTCTTACGAGGATTTAATCAAAAATCCCGATCTAATAAATAAAATATCTGCCGGTTACTGCGACGGGGTGTTACAATATATCCGGAACGACCCGAATGTAAATTGTAGATTCAAATAATGAAAGCTAAATACTTATTAATGGGTTTTTTAATTTTATCAATAGTCTTATTACTAATCATTAAGCTCTCCATGCGCTCCAGTGTCAAGGAAAAAGAAGATATTCAGGTTTATACTCCAAGACAAAATACACCCATACCAGTTATGGATGAAAAATATTATTATGACTTTGATGATGCAAAATCAAATAAATAATGCCTGCTGACTATAAAAAGATACTGTTAATAGTTCTTGCTTTAGTGTTTGCAATGTCTTTGTTAATCTATCCCAAGTTAACAAAAACACCTGAGCAAAAATCTACAAATAATTCTAACCATTCTAATTTTTCATCTATTGACCCAAATGCTTCTCCTAAAATAGTTTCCACTAAACCAGATCCTTTGGAGGAAGCAATTATTTCTGCTACAGAAGTGGTGGAAATTACTTTTAACAGGCCTTTGGAAAATGTGGGTGAGTTTAAAAGCAGGATAGAACCAAAAATTGAATATAAAGTGGAGTTGTCAGGAGACCGGAAAACAGCCAGAATACACCCTCTAAAACCCTATGAATTGGGGATTACTTATACTTTATTTATCAAGCCGGACAGCAAGTTTGACGGAGTGGGAGAATGGAGACAGGATAAGACTTTTCATTTTAAAACTGTCAAGTACAGGGGGGTTTAACTTAATCTCACAGGCATAACTATATACTCTAAACCCTCTTCTCCTACCGGCTTAATCAAACTTGCTGAAAGACTACCGGAAAACTCAATCATTACCTGAGTCGTAGGAATATTAGATACTGCGTCTAGCAAAAATCTTGTATTAAAAGCTATCTGAAGCTCTTCCCCCTCTACTTCTACTTCTCCTTCTATTTCATTTTCCTGACTGCCTATTTCTTTAGCAGATGATTTAAGAGCCAGGCTACCTTTTTTAGCTGTTAAAACTACGACATTTGCCTCATTTTTGGCAAAAACTGCAGCCAGTTTTACAGCTTTAATTAATTGCTCTTTTTCTATTAAAGCCCTGCCAACAATTTGAGGGGGGATAATTTTTTCCCAAGCAGGAAACTGACCTTCTATTAATCTTGAAGAAATAATGGTTTGGCCAAGAGTAAAAACTACCTGGTTTTGATTTTCCGAAGTAGAAATATTAACTTCATCAACCTCTTGCTCTGAAATAATCCTTAGCACTTCTTCAAAAGTTCTTTTAGGTATCAGGCTTTTAAACCCTTTAATCCGCTCCTGCTCGCCTGAGGCAAGTTGTACTTGTCTGTGAGCTAACCTAAATCCGTCTGTTGCCACAAAATCTAACTTTGAATCTTTAACATCAGTTAAGATGCCTGTTAAAACAGGCCTGCCTTCATCAACTGCTGCAGCAAAAAGGATTTGTGAGGATGTTAAAAATGCGTCTTTTGGAAAGTTTACCCCTGTTCCAGTAGACAAAGGTATTACAGGAAATTCTGAGGCTGAGATCCCGTTAATTAAGGCTTTGAATTTACCAGACTCAATAGTTAATACCTCAGCTTCTGATTCTAAGGTAATGCTGCTTTGTCCTAAACCAGAAATCAGATCAACCAGGGTTTTGGCCGGGACAGTAATTTCTCCAGGAGTTTCATCAGTAACAGGAATAAACTTAATTACACCTATCTCTAAATTTGTAGCTGCTATTTTTAATCTCGGGCCTTCAATAGAAAGTAATATATTATTGAGCACTGGCAAAGTCGAATGACTGCCAACAGACCGCAAAACAGATTGCAGGGTAGGCAGTAGGTCTTGCTGTAAAATTGTAAATTTCATATTTTTATTACTTATTCCCTTTTCCGGGCAGAAACAAACCTGGAAACTTCATCTTCAGTTACTTTAATTAATCTAAAATTAACACGGCCGGCGGCAATTAAATCCTTAATATGTTTTTCCTCGTCTGACAAAACATGGCTGGCGCCTGATTTTACTTCAATAAAATCAATTTGTTGATTATTTTTAATCCCGATAAAATCAATTGGCCAGCCAAGTGGAATAATCCGGTCATAATCATAACGCAACTCTGCGTAAGTTAAAAGTTCTGCCATTTTGCCTTTTTGAGGATTAATAGATCCTTGTATGGCCTGTAAAACTTTTGAAGGTAAGTCTTGTAATCCTTTATAAAGATCTACCAGGTCAGTTGGGATATCTGTTTTGCCTTTACCGTGAAGTCTGCCTAAAAGATATGCGACAATCAGGACCAGAGCTATTATTCCAACAATCCACCAGTTAATATTATTCATTGTTTTCCACAATTTGTCTAGATTATACTATATTTATATTAAATAGTAGTTGTATTAATAAGTGGTGTGGATATGTTGGTAAGTTGTTTTTTTAAGTTCAGTTTTTGGTAAATTTTCGTGTTGAAGAGTTGTTGACTATTTGTGGATAACTTGTGGAAAAGCAATCTTTGCTGTGGATAAGTTAGTTAAGAGCTAACTAAGCTTTGTTTTACTTCTAAAAATATCTTTTGTGTCTCGTGGTCGTTATTTAACAGCTGTTTAATTTTATCTCTGCCGTGCATAACTGTGGTGTGATCTCTCCCGCCCAGCACTTGTCCAATCTTTTCCACAGTCATCCCCAATTCTTCACTTAATATAAACATTGCAAAGTGCCTTGACAAAACTAACCCTTTTTGTCTTTTAGGCCCTGCTAACTCTTTTTGAGAAACATTAAAGTAGCTGCAAATTGCAGATAAGACCTGGGGCGGAGTTAAAGACAGCGCTTTTTTGGGCGCTTTGTTTAAATAGAGAGTTATATTTTCAGGTGTAGCTTGCAAGTTTTGAGCTTTAAGAATCTGGATAATTTGTAAAAGTTTTCCTTCCAACTCTCTGATGCTTGATTGGGGTGATGTCGCGATTAATTTAAGGGAGTTTTCATCCAAGGCGCTTCCCCACTCGTTTGACTTTGCTTTTAAAATTGCCACCCGGGTATCAAAATCAGGAGATTGGATATCCACCATCAGTCCTCCTGCAAAACGGCTTCTTAAGCGGTCTTCAAGCTTTGCAATCTCAATTGGCGGTCTGTCTGAGGTCAGAATTATTTGGGAATTTTTTGACTGAAGCTCGTTAAAGGTATGAAAAAATTCTTCCTGCGTGCCTTCCCGCCCGGAGAAAAATTGAATATCATCAATTAGCAGCAGCCTGGCTGAGCGGTATTTGGTACGCAGATCCTGCATTTTGTGATTTTGAATAGCAGCAACATAGTCATTCATAAACTTTTCTGAGGAGCAATAAATAACGCTGTCTCCGGGATTTTTTTTCAAAATAGCATTGCCGATTGCCAGCATTAGATGTGTTTTTCCAACACCTGTTCTACCATAAATAAAAAGCGGGTTGTATGAGGTGCCCGGGTTTGCAACAACAGCAGCGGCTGCAGCAAACGCCACGTTATTTGAAGGCCCAACCACAAAGTTTTCTAAAGTGAATTTTGGGTTTAAGGCATTATATTGTGTTTGAATAGGTTTAAAAAAATCTTCCTCTTGCTCGCTTTGCTGAGCCGATTCTTTGACAATAAATTCAATAGACACTTTCCTGCCAAGCAGTTTTTCAAACGTATCTTCGATGACAGATAAATATTTTTGATTTAACGTTTCTTTTACAAAAGCATTAAAGGTGGAGAGAACAATTTTTTCATCAGTGAGATCTTTTAAAGACGCTTTCAAAAACCAGGCTTTGTAATTGTCAGGTCCTACCACAGGTTTGATTGTTTGTAGAAATTTATGCCAGAGTCTTAGATTATCCATGTTTTTGTGGGGCAAGAGAGAGTTATCCACAATTTAATTCAATGTTGAGTTTTCCACAATATAGCAGAACTGTTTAAAACTAGATCAAAATCTTTTGAACAAAATTATATATAATATTAAGATATGAATTGGCAAGCGTTTTTATTAATCAGTATCTTAGCTGAATCTTTTGGCAGGGTTTTTCAAAGATTTTTGCTTAAAGACAATAAAAGCAACCCTATTGCTTATGCAGTTTGGTTTCAGTTTTTAACAGGTGGCTTACTTTCAATATACGCACTAACCCAAGGTATTAAGTTACCCAATGATCTTTTATCTATAGCTCCTAATTTAATTTTGGTACCTATTCTATACGGAATAATGGTTATCTTTATATTCAAAGCTTTGCAACAAACAGAAGCGTCCATATTTACTATTTTATTTAATGCCAGGGTGATTATTGTAGTTTTAGGAGCTATGATACTTTTAAAAAATCCATTTACAGTACAGCAAGTTTTGGGAACTGTTTTGATTTTAGCCTCTGTTGTGGCTATTTCTTTCAATAAGGAGAAATTACAATTTAAAAAAGGGGAAATTTATAGCTTACTCTCCGGAGCTTTTTTAGCTTTAGGTGTGATTAATGATTCAATAATTCTAAAAAAATTTGATGTAACCACCTTTTCAGCCTTAGGATTCTTAGCCCCAGGATTTTTTATCTGGGCTATTAATCCTAAATCCACTAGACAAATTCTTTCATTACCAAAGGATAAAATCTTTCCTAAAATTGGGTTTTTAGGAATGATTTATGGAACAGCATATTTAACGTATAATCTTGCCTACTTTTCCGGACAAAATGCAGCCAAAATTGCTGCGATATTTCCTATAACAGCTATTTTAACAGTACTTTTCTCTGCTGTTTTGTTAAAGGAAAGACGAAATATATTAGTTAAACTTTTAGCAGCAACAATAAGTTTTGTAGGAGTGTTATTAGTCAGTTAAAATTTCTACATCTGCATTTTGTCAGAATAGAGCTTTACATAGTATAGCCATAGGTGTAAGATCAAGATATTATGGGAATGACGCAGGTTGCTCTAAAAGTAAAAAATCCTCAAAAACCAACCAGTGAGTTTAACAGCAAGTTTTTAGTTGATAGTGAAAGAGGGTATTATATAAAGCTATCTTAAGGATGTAATCAAATATGCCAAAACGAACTTATCAGCCTAAAAAATTAAAGAGAGCCAGGAAACATGGGTTTAGAGCCAGGATGGCTACTTCTGGCGGAGTAAAGGTTTTAAAAAGACGAAGGCAAGAAGGTAGGGTTAGGCTTACTGTCTAGTCAATCTTGAGTAATGCTTCCCAAACAAAACAGGCTAAATTTATACAAGGATTTTAAATGGGTTACCGGAGGTAAGAAAGTAGAAACTCCGTTAGTTACGCTTTTTATAAAAACAGGCGATAACTTATTTCCTAGAATAGGAATTGCAGTTTCCGTCAAGAAACTTAAAAAAGCTGCAGACAGAAACCGGGCCAGAAGATTGGTTTCTAAAGCCTTTGAATCTTTATACGGGAGTTTACCTAAAGATATAAATATAGTGGCTCTTCCCAAGTCAAGGGTAATTAATGTAAAATCAGATGCAGTGTTGTTGGATTTAAAATCCAGCTTAAGTTATGAAAAAATTATTTCTTAGTCTTATTGGAATCTATCAGACCTATTTATCTTTTGATACAGGGGTATTGTCTTTTCTTGCTCCGGGCGGGGCTTGCAGGTCTGAAACTCGATGTTCGGAATATACCAAGCAAATGATTATAAAGCATGGTGTTGGTGTAGGGATAATACTTGGGGTAAAAAGAATATGGAGTTGCAAATGAACTTTGGCGATATTTTTAACTTAATTTTTATGGGTCCTATTGCTAATTTGTTAGTTCTAATTTACCAGGGTTTGTCTTTCCTACACATTCCCGGAGCATTAGGTTTTTCCATAATGATTTTAACAATCCTGATTAGGGTTCTGGTTTGGCCGTTTATGTCTTCTCAAATTAAAGCTACAAAAAAAATGTCTGATTTAAAGCCTCATTTAGATGCTTTAAAACTAAAACATAAAGATAATAAGCAAACTCTTGCAACTGCTCAGATGGCTTTATATAAAGAACACGGAGTAAATCCTGCAGGCGGATGTTTGCCTGCCCTGATTCAAATACCGATTTTTATTGGGTTGTATCAAACAATCATGCATATTTTGCCAGGCCCTGATGGAAATATTACCCAGATTAACTCTCTCTTATACTTCCCCCAATTTAAATTATCTCAAACAATAGATCCTAATTTTTTCGGTCTTAATTTAGGAATAAAACCTTCACAGTTTGGAGAATTTGGGATGCTGATACTCCTGATTCCTCTTATAACAGCAGCTCTTACCTTTGTCCAGTCAAAAATGGCATTGCCAAAAAAAGTTAAAGTATACCCTCTTGATTCAAAGAAAGAAGTAAAAGAAAAAGCAGGCATGGAAGAAAGCATGGCGCAAGTTCAATCTCAGATGGTATATATGATGCCGGTAATGATAGGATATTTTGCTTTTAATTTCCCAATAGGACTTGCAAATTACTGGAATACCTATACAATACTGGGAATAATCCAGCAACATAAGATTACAGGCTGGGGAGGGCTAGAGAGTCTAGTGACCAGAGTTAAGAGTCAAGTGATTTCTAGATTCTAGATTCTAGACTCTAGCGACTAGCCACTATTTATGGAAGAACAATTAAGTGATGTACTGGATAATTTATTAGGCATGCTTCTTTTGGAGGGTAGTTATGAGATAGAAGAAGGAGATGATGGTTTTATGGTGTCCATTGACACAAAGGATGCCGGCAGGCTAATTGGAGCAAGAGGAGAATCTTTAGAAGGCTTACAATTGATTGTTAATCAGGTTATGTCCAGGAAGACAGGCGAAGATAACTTTAAGAGAGTTATTTTAGATGTAGGAGAGTGGAGAAAGCAAAAAGAAGAAGAGCTAAAATCTCTGGCAAATGACTTGGGTAAACAGGTTTTAGAAACCGGTAAAGAGCTTGAAGTTGAACCAATGTCTGCTTGGCAAAGAAGGGTTGTACATATGGCGCTTGAAGAAATGGGCGGACTAACTTCTGAAAGTATGGGTGAAGGCCGGGATAGACATATTATTATCAAAATCAAAACTGAAGAGCAAAATGTCAAAGTTGCAGAGGGTTGAAAGCATACTTCTTTTTTTAACTCTGCTTTTTCTTCCTACTCAATTAGGTAAACATTTTTGGCCGGAGTTTAGTTTCATATATTCCCTGCCAATTGATTATTTGTCACCGACTCTTTATTTCTGGGATTTATTAGTCATTTTGCTTTGTTTAGTTTTTATTATAAGAAAAAAGCCGTCTAATAGGACGGCATTGAATTTATTCTTTTTCTTTATTCTGACTCAAATTTTTCCCCTGATTGCCTTACCTACAAATATTGGGGTTGGGTTGGTAAGGCTTGAGCAGTATTTTGTAGCTGGTTTGTTTGGAGTTTATATTGCATCTAATAATTTTTCCGAGATTAAATCAATAGCTTTTAAGGCTCTGGCATTTTCTATTATAGGAGAATCAATTTTGGCTTTTATCCAGTTTATAAAAGAGGGTACATTAGGGCTTTGGATATTGGGTGAGCGGACATTTACTATTTCCACACCTGGTATTGCAAAATTTGATTATCATGGTGTTCAATTTTTGCGTTCCTATGCTACGTTTCCTCATCCAAATACCTTGGCAGGGTTTTTGCTCATTACTATATTGCTGCTGCTGCTGTGGAACAAGCGCCACAATCTTACTAAGTTAGCTATATTTTTTGGAGGAGCAGCTATCTTGTTAACAGTATCAAGGTCAGCAATAACAGCCGGGTTAGTATCTGCCATGATTTTGTTAAAAAATAGAGGACGGATTGCTCTTTGTATTTTGATTGCAATCTTACTGCCTGTTTTGTATACCAGATTTTCCTCTGTTTTTACTTTTGATAATTTTGCTCTTACCAGAAGAGAAGAACTTTCTCAAGTTGCTTTAAATATATGGGCTAAGTCCCCTATTATAGGGGTTGGGCTAAATAATTTTATCCCAACTGTATCAGACTTACTTTTAATAGGGCCTAGCAGATTTTTACAGCCTGTACATAACATTTTTTTATTAGCGCTTGCTGAAACAGGAATAGTTGGTTTGGCAGGGTTAATCTCTTTAATCGGGTATCCAATTTTTAGGATCTATAAAAGAAAAAGGCTGCTTCTTATTTGGATTATTATTATCTTTCTGGGGATGTTTGATCACTATTTTATAACTTTACCCCAAGGATATAGATTATTGTTTCTTGTATGGGGATTTACATTTAGCGTGTTAAAATAATTTAAGTGAATAATTATTTAAAAATCTCCCAGCAAACCCTTTGGCAAATATTAGGAAAAGCAACCACCGCTATCTCTACTATTATAATTTTAGGAATTGTTGCCAGAAATTACGGTGAAGCAGGTACAGGGATTTTTACCCTGGCTCTTACTTATTTGGCAATATTTTATTTACTGGCAGATTTTGGATTTAATGCGCATGTTCTGAGAAAATTTACAATTTACCCTTCGGCTTCGCTCAAAGCGGGCAATTTACAATTTACAATTGAATGGAAAAAGTTATTAGGAACAAGGATAATCTGGTCCGGGATTTTGGTGGTTTTGGCGGTAGCTGCGCTTCCCTTTTTACCATTTGTCACAGCTGAATTTAGCAAAGCTATTTTGTTTGGCAGCTTAGGAATTGCCGGTTCTTCTATTTTTGTAACCTGCAACTTAATTTTTCAAAGTAAATTAAGGTATGATTTATCAGTATTAGCAGTTAGTTTGGGAACAGTAATTTCACTAGGATTATTTGTTTTTCTAAGCTTACAAAAATACCCTGTCTCTTACTTACTTTTAGCCCATTTAGCCGGTTCCATAATTATTGCTGCTGTTTCTTTTATTCTGACTCAAATTTTTTTACCTAAATTATTGCCTGTATTTGATTTTTTGTATGTAAAACAATTATTTAGAGATTCCTGGCCAATTGCTGCAACTCTTGCCTTGAATGTAGTTTATTTTAGAATTGATTCTTTTATGATTGCTTACTTTAAAGGAATCTCAGATGTGGGTATTTATAATATAGCGTATTCGGTTTTTCAGTCAGCTTTGGTCATACCTGCATTTATTATGAATTCATATTATCCCCTAATGTTAAAGTCTTTAAAAGCAGCTAAATTTATAGGACTTGGGCTTTTGGCTTTAGCTTGTTTTGGGACTGTTTTAACCATAGTTTTTACGCCCTTTATTATAAGTATTTTAACTGGCAGCGGGTTTGCGGGTTCAGTAAAGAGCTTACAAATTCTATCCTTAGGTTTTCCTGCCTATTTTCTTTCCTCTTTATTAATGTGGGTAATGATTGCTAAGGGAAGGTATAAATTAATGCTTGCAATCTATGCCTGTGGGTTGCTATTTAATATAACAACCAATTTTATCTATATACCACAGTACTCATTTTTAGCAGCATCCTGGATTACTGTAATCTCCGAATACCTACTTTTGCTAATGCAGATTTTCTATCTTCGCGGTATAATTTTCCGGTGAAACTTATTATTTATACTGATGGCGCTTGCCGGGGCAATCCTGGCAAGGCTTCATATGGGTTTACGGTTTCTGATGGTCAGGGAAAACTAATATACCAGGAGGGGAAATATATAGGTATAACTACCAATAATGTGGCAGAGTACACAGCAGTCCTAGAATCTCTTAAGTGGATTAAAGAAAATATGGAAAATAATCCGGGATTAGAATATTATGCTGATTCAAAACTGGTAGTTGAACAGCTTTCCGGTAGGTTTAAAGTAAAAAGCCCGCACTTAAAACTCATAATTGAGAAAATAAGAGGGTTAGCCCTGGGGTTTGAAGGTATCTTATTTACCCATATTCCGCGGGAACAAAATATAGCAGCAGACAAATTAGCTAACCTTGCCTTAGATGCCTTAACTTCATAGCTTATTTTAGGGTGACATAGAATGTCACCTTTTATCTATCTTGTATTATCTACTGTTAGTGATACGATTTACGCGTGGACGAAAATACTGTAAATATCAAAAAAAATACCAGGATATTGCTTGCGCGAAACACTCCGGTTGCATTAATCATAGGTGCAGCTAGCTTTCTTGGATCACATTTAGCAGATAAGCTTCTTTTAAAAGATATCCAGGTAATTGGGGTGGATGATTTAACTTATGGTAAGAAGGAGAATTTAACTCAGGCTATAGGTAATAAAAACTTTCACTTAATAATTGAGTCAAGTGAAAGCTTGGATTTAGAGCTAGATAGATTAGATTATGTGGTTATTATTCCTCAGGAAAACTTAAACACAAAGAAAGCTCTGGACTGTTTTAGAGAGTTTAAACCCAGGCTTCTTCTTATCTCATCTGTTGACCTCTACAGCGAAGAAAAATTAACAGAAGACTTAAGATGGCTTAAAAAAGTTGAAGTTGATTTTGCAAAAGCAGCAAAGATAGATAATTTAAATGCCAGAATCTTAAGGCTTGGCCCTGTTTATGGTCCAAGAATGGGTTTTGATAGGCCTGATGTTGTTATCAGGTTAATTCAGCAAAGCTTAACAGAGGATTTGCAAAAAGATGTTTCTTTGGAGTTTTCATCAAGAGCTATTTTTATAGATGACGCATGTGACTTGGCAATAAAATGTATATTTGCCGGTGCAACTGCCCAAAAGATCTTTGACGGCAGTTTACTTACTCCGATTAAAGTAACAGAAATTAAACAAGTTCTCCTGGATCCTATTTGGTATGAGAATAAAAATTTTATACCAACAGAGCTGCCTCCTTGGCCAACACCTAATTTGGAAAAAACTATTAAACTTCTAAATTGGCACCCAAAGTCCGGGCTAATTGAAAGCTTAAAACAGACTTTAAGCTATTTTAAAGATAGTGAGATTAAAGTGCCTAAGTTGAGAGATCAAGTAAGTTCAAGTTTGTCTGAGGAGTGGAAAACAAAAAAGATAGGGGAGCTGGAAGGGTTAAAAGAGAGTGAAAAAAATAATGCAGGCCAAAAAAAAGCAGGAGAAGGAAAATCAAAATTTTCTTATCCTTGGGCAAAACTACTAACTTTGGCAACGCTGATGTTTATAGGGTATGCTCTTATTTGGCCTCTTATTGAGTTGGGATGGGGGATTGCAACTTTTAAGTTTCAGTTAGCAGAAGCTATCGCGAATTTAGAAAAAGGGGAGTTTGAAAAAAGTTTGTCTTCAGTCAAACAAGCAAGTAATGGAGTAAAACAGGCAAAAGCTATTTTTTATTCGTTAGAACCTTTGCAACAGGCAGGATTACTAAGATCAGAGTTTGAAGAGGGAGAAAGATTAGCTAACTTAGCTACGCTTTCTGCAGATTCTGCTCAAAATACTATTCTCGGGATACAGGCATTATATAAAAGTTTAAAATCTGTGACAGGGGAGTTAAATGAATCTCCGGCAGACTCTTTTTTACTAAGCAGAGTTTACCTTGCCTCAGCTGATGAAGATTTATCAAAAGCTGATGTATTGATTAAGAGCCAGGATTTTAAAGCTAATTTACCCAAAATATTAAAAACCAGTGTAGATATTTTGTCTGGGCGGTTAGCGTTATATTCCGGCCTGGTAAAAAAAGCTAGGACGCTGAGTGTTTTACTTCCGGAAATTGTGGCTTTAGACGGAAAAAAAGACTACCTGGTGCTTTTGCAAAATAATAATGAACTCCGGCCAACAGGCGGATTTATTGGATCTTTTGCCAAGGTGTCATTTGAAGCCGGTAAATTAAAAAAACTGGAGGTAAATGATACATACGTCATAGACGGGCAGCTTAATATGCATGTTGAACCGCCAAAAGAAATTAAAGAGGATCTTAATCAAAAAGATTATTTTTTAAGAGATGCAAATTGGGAACCTGATTTTCCAACTTCTGCCAGACAAGTGCAGTGGTTTTACACTAAAGAAACAAGCGAGCGGGTAGAAGGAGTTGTGGCTCTTGATGTCTCAGCCATAGAGGATTTGCTTGCTTCGCTAGGGCCTTTGGATTTACCTGATTATAATGAAAAAGTTAGTTCTGATAATTTATTTGAAAGGGCAATCAGCCATGCAGAGATTAACTTTTTCCCAGGAACACAAGCTAAAAAAAGCTTTTTAACAGCGCTGACAACTGGACTTTTCAATAAATTATTTTTTCTCCCAAACCAAAACTGGCCAGGCATTGTGACATCGCTCAACAGATCTTTGAGAGAAAAACATATGATTATTTATCTAAACGATCAAAAACTTTTTTCCTACATTATTTCTCAAAATTGGGGAGGAGTGTTGCCTAGATCCACTAATTTAACTAATGGGTTAGCGCTGGATTTCCTGGCGCCGGTTGAGGCTAATTTAGGAGCGAATAAAGCAAATTATTATATAGAGCGAAGTTACGGGCTGGAAACCGTGATTGGTAAAGATGGGGAGATAAAGCAAAGACTTAAGGTTGCTTATACCAACAGAAGCCCTTCTGATACGTTTCCGGCAGGCAAATACAAAAATAGGATGAGAGTGTACTTCCCAATGGGAACAAAGTTAAATAGGGCTCTTTGGGGGGAGAAGGATATTACAAAAGACACCTCTAGCTTTATTGATTACGGAAGATCAGGATATTCTTTCCTGCTGGAGCTTTATCCTAAAGAGAAGAAAACTTTGATATTGGACTACCAGGTTCCTTTAAAATTAAACTTTGTTGATAACAAGGCTATTTATAGATTGGATGTAGTCAAGCAAGCAGGCACTTTAAAAGATCCATTTACCTGGTCTATTACTTACCCGATTAATGTAAGATTAGTTTCAAACCAGGCTCAAATAATTGGCCCGCAAGAGCAAACCATTTCTACAGATTTGTCTACTGACAGGAGCTTTGAGGTGGAGTTTAAAAAATAAAAGTAAGTTTTTCCACATTAACTCTTGTCGGGTGAGCCCGAATGTGATAAATTACTCTCACTAAAATGGATAGATTAAGTTTACAAGCTGAGGAAAGAAAAATCCTGGGCAAAAAAGTTAAAAAGTTAAGAAAAAATGGTCAACTTCCCGGCCATGTTTTTGGCAAGGGACTGGAGACTGAATCAGTTTCTGTTGATGGAAAAACCTTCCTGAAAACTTTTGCTGAGGCAGGAGAGACTGGTTTAATTGATTTAAAAATTGGAGCTGAAAAAGTCAGGCCGGTTTTGGTTAGGGGAGTGCAATATGATCCTGTTTCAGGCCAACCCATTCACATTGATTTTTATCAGGTTAATTTAAGCCAAAAGGTTAAAGTGCCGGTGCCATTAGTTTTAATTGGTGAACAGCCGGAATCTGTTCATTTGGGTGAAACCATTGTTTTGCAGACATTAAACGAGGTAGAAGTAGAAGCTCTTCCTGCTGATTTGGTAGAAAAGATAGAAGTTGACATTACAGCTTTAAAAAATATTGATGATGCAATCACTGTAGGACAGCTAAATTTTGATAGAAGTAAACTTACTGTGAGTGTTTCTGCAGAAGACATAGTTGTAAAACTTGCCCCGGCTGTTACAGCTGAAATGGAGAAGTTAATGGAAGAGCAAGCTGCTGAAACAGCTGCAGTTGTTGCTGAAACTACTGAGGGCGAGGCTTTACCTGAAGGAGAGGCTGCAAAAGTTGAGGAAGGGGAAGTAAAGGCAGAGGAACCAGTTGCTGAAGCCAAGGAAACTCAAACACGTGCGGAAGAAGACTCTACAAAGACCGAAGAGACAAAATAAAACCTTATTCAATGCGTCTATTTTAAGGTGATTTTGCGGTAATCGTACTAGATGAACCTAAATGACTATGGTAATATGCCTATAGTCATACGCAGCAAACAGTTTCAATAGAGTTAGGGTTTTATTCTACCCTCTAAGATTGGCCATTTAGTTACCATTATAGATTCCTCTTTATGAGGCAGTTTTTGCCAAAGTTCTTCAGTGATGAACGGCATAAATGGATGAAGCAGCTCTAAAGCAGTTTTAACAACATATTCTAAAACAGGTTGGGCCTCAGCTCTCCTGTCCTTGGCAGATTCTATATATTTATCTGCAAACTCATGCCAGATAAATTCATAAAGAGACTCTGTTGCCAAATGTAAATTAAAAGATTCTATATTTTTTGTTACCTCTTTAATAGTTTTATTCAGCTCTCTTATAATTCTGTTATCTTCCGGGTTGTTTTTATCAATTTGTGATGATGGTTTTTCAGGCTTCAAATCTATTATGAAATGTCCAATATTCTTGAGTTTGGTCCCAAAATTTCTAAAGTTTTTAGCTCTTTCATCTATAGAAAGTTTGGAGGCTTTACCATCTCTTCCAGGAGCGGAGAAGCTATATAAAGCCATTCTGGTTGAATCTGTGCCCCACTCGGTTCTTAACTCATTTGGATCTATCCCATTTCCTAAGGATTTAGAAAACTTTCTTCCTGTCAAGTCTCTTATCATTCCATGGAATAACATACCCTTAAAAGGGATTTCATTAGTAAACCAAATTCCAAGCATGATCATTCTAGCTATCCAAAGGTATTTAATTTCTCCTGCTGAAGTTTCAAAATCCCATGGGTAATATTTTTTAAACTCTTCAGTTTTATCTGGCCAGCCTAAAGTGGCCATAGGCCAAAGACCGGAAGAAAACCAGGTATCCAGCAGTTTTTCATCTTGAACCCAGTGTTTCTCGTGGCATGTTTGACAGTTTTTACCAGGTTCCTCCCGGGAGATAACCATGTCTTTATCTACCTGATGGGTGGGATTACACTTACCGCAGTACCAAACAGGAATTCTATATCCCCACCAAAGAGGTCTTGAAATACACCAATCATGAACTTCTTTTATCCAGCCGGATAAAATTTTCTGATAATTTTTAGGTACAAAATTAATTTTACCAATCTGCTTTAAAGCTTTCTCCTTCAGCGGTTTCATCTTCACAAACCATTCTTCAGAAATAAGAGGTTCAATTGTTGCTTTACATCTTTCACAAACAGGTACTGAGTGGGTATATTCCTCAACCAACTCAATATGGCCTTTTTCTTCCAGTAGTTTGACTGCTTTTTCTCTAGCCTCTAGAATTTTCAGCCCTGCTAAATTAGGATCTAAATTAGTAATTCTGCCGGTTTTATCAACTACATGAAGTATGGGTAAACCATGATCTTTGCCTATTTCATAATCCAGGAGGTCATGGCCGGGAGTAATTTTTAAAGCGCCACTGCCAAAATCCTTCTCTACTGCTTTATCTTCAATAATTGGGATAGTAGTATGAGTAAAAGGGTTTTCTGCATTTTTACCTACTAAGTTTGCATACTTGGGGTGGTTTGGGTAAACAGCTATAGCTACATCAGCTGCTATGGTTTCTGGACGGGCTGTGGCAATAGTAATGTATTTGTCTTCTTTAGTATCTAAAACTTTGTATTTTACAAAATATAGTTTTTCTTTTCTTTCTTCATAATCCATTTCTACATCTTCAATAGCTGTTTGATCTTTAGGGCACCACTTTACAATATAGGCGCCTTTATATAGCAAACCCTGCTCCCAAAAAGTTTGGAATTCTGTTAAAACTGCTTTAGCAACTTTTGGATCTAGCGTAAAGACTTCTTTAGACCAATCAGCAGACAGCCCCATTACCCTCCAAGTAGAAGACACAGAATTATAAGATTCTTCCTTGAATTGCCAAGCCCTTTTTAACCATTCTTCCCTGCCTAATTTTTGCTTAGATAGACCCTCTTTCTCTAATAGTTTATTTAAAGTTCCTTCAAATTGTATTCCTGCGTGATCCACACCTGGTAAAAGTAAGACGTCAAATCCCTGCATTCTTTTAAAGCGGGCAATTGCATCCATTATAGAATGTTCCATAGCATGACCTATATGAAGGGCTCCGGTTACATTTGGTGGAGGCATTAAAATTCCAAAGGGTGTTTTGGAAGAGCTGGGATCTGCTTTAAAAAACCCTTTGCTTTCCCAAAACTTATACCACTTTGCTTCTACCTCTTCTTGTTTATATACTTTATCCATGGGGTAAGTATATTGGCTTTAATAGGCGAGCGCAAGATTAGGGTTGGCCTGGAGAGTTAAAGGGTTAATGGGGTGGTAGTTAAAA
>CAYMZB010000089.1:0-15678 GCA_964394845.1 uncultured Gammaproteobacteria bacterium
ACCAAGCTGCTCCCCAATTAGGTACTTATCCTATAATATGATATAATTTTATGATGGTTGAGGGAACTAATCGTCCAGATCTACGGCGTTTTCAAAGAGTAGCTCGAATCTCAAATGTCGCCAGGGAAAAAGTTAAGGGTAAACTATTGCCTCTTATGGATGATACCCGGGATAATTATTTAGCAAGAATTGAAAGAGAAGGAGAGGATATTTATGTAAAAGCTGTTGCAACTCCTTGGGTTGGTGAACATGGAATTCATTTGCTGGTTATTCCGGACAGACGGGATCATCATAATACTCCCGGTATTGCTGATTTAAGCTTGGAAGCGCTTGGAAATTCGCTGCAACTTGCGGAATCTCTGGCATACAATACGCTACAACAAGAAGGAATTTCTGAAGTTGATTTTGGAGTCAATCATTCAAGAGGAGAAATAGTAAGAGGGGAAAAATCAATGCTTGCAACCATCCCATTAAATCTCCACATTCATGTAACTGGCTACTCTCCAGAAGATATGCAGCCAATAAGTACTGATGAGATTAGGAGAAGCTCAGAGTTAACTGGAAGAACAGGCGAAGCTCTTTATAAACTTGGTGAAGAACTTTTTTTTGGTGAGGTTGTACCTGTATTAAGAGCAGCCTTTTCTTCATTTAATACTATGTTCCAGGAAATGACTGATCAGCGAGGGAGAAAACGCTTTAGAATGACAAATGAGCGAATGGGATTTGCCCATCCAGAACTCCCTAAAATATTACAAGCAATGGATAGAGTGGCAAAACAAAAATATGATGAACTGGCAAAATGCTTCGTTGAATTTGATGATCAGTCAAACCAATTTGTAACTAAATCAGATGAAAATAAAAGGTATCAGGTTTTACCAATAGAGGTTAGACAACAAAATATTGATCAATATATTAAAAATCACCCCAGTCTTTCAATAGCTGTACAGGTTGGACTTAGATTACTGGCAGCTGAAGCAAAGGATGAACAAGTTGTAACTGAGCGTGAGTTAGCTATCCTTGAGCAGAAAAAAGGTAGTCCATTAACTGATAATGAAAGGCAAGCCCAAATAGGACATATTGCTAATAGGTTTTGGGCATATAAAGACTTAGCTTATGCGTTAGTCTGGTCTGCACAAAAAGAACCTAATGGTGAAGTAACTTGGATATTTGGGTTTGATCCAAAAGTATTTACAATTCACGGACCACATCAATCATCTGCTAATACAAATAAATTAGTAGAGCGAGATACCACACAACACTTCACTCATGGGCAACTACAGAGAGTCCAACAAAGAGAAAGTGCAGTTTTAGCTAAAACAAAGCAAGAGATTGAAGCTTTAGAGGTAAAGATATAAAATCCATGATATGAAAGTCTTTCTGATGCGCCATGGCTAACAATTATATCCACATAACGAGCAAGGGAGAAAATTGGTATCTAGCCTGGATGCCCTTTAGTTGAACTAGGAAGAATACAACTTCAGTAACTTGGGGGGAAAATAGCTGAGGAAGGAATAACTATTGATGCTTTATATGTAAGTCCAGTTTTGAGAGCACAACAATCAGCAGGAATTTTAGCGGAAGTGTTATCAATTCCTGATATACATATTATTAATGAATTAAGAGAAGTTGATCCCCTAAGCGCTGAAGGTAAATCCTATGATGAGTTGGAAGAAAGAGGAGGGATATATATAATCATCCTTTTAGTGAAAATCAGGAAAGCTTAGACCATCTTGTTAAAAGATCAAGAGCAGCAATAGAGTTTATAGTAGCTGACGCTAAAGAGTACGAATATGAATCAGTTGGCATTGTTGGTCATGGAGATTCCTCTTTGTGCCTTAGATTGGAGTTTAAAACACAAAAATCTTCCTACCTCATATGCAGAAATGAGAGATTCTTTTTATCCACAGAAGGGACAAGCAGTAGAGTATACTGTTGACCCAAACTTAAAATTAGAAGGTAAAGGAAGAATTATCACTACTGAAGCTGCCAAACAAACCATTGAAGGGTTTAGAAATTCTAGTCAAAAAGAATCTGAATAAATTTTTTAAACTTTTGAATTCTTGACTATTCTAAAATCTGGTAAGGGGATGATGAAATCAGATTTTAGACCCCTGGCTTTAAGCTGTTCCATAATAGGTTTTGCATAATGCCAGGCCAGGATTACTACATAGTCTGGTTGTTCATCTAAAAGCCTTTGATTATTAACAATAGGAATATGTTTGCCTGCTAAGTACATATTTAGTTTTAGAGAAGTAGGTTGTTCAGCCAGATAGGGGAGTAACTGACTATCAACACCATAATAGTTTAGAAGAGTGGAAGAGCGGGCTGGGCAGGAGTTGCCAACAATAGATTTACCGGATTTATTGGTCTTAATTAAAAAATCCATAAACTGTAGGCGCGCTTTTTTGACACGGTTTGCAAAACGTGTGTAGGTCTCTAATTTATCTAACCCAAAGTCTTTTTCTAATTTTAAAAGTTTTTTAACTTCAGGACTGACTTTATTCTTGCGTGCGAATACCTCGGAGCTTGCTCCGGGGATGAAGCCACGAGAAGAACTTTCTGCCTCTGCAGATACCCCGCCAGCTCTGCTGCGGGGTAGTTCATTGACTTTGCCTTTTGTAGCATAAACCCTGATATTTCCTCCATATCTATCACCTCTTGTTACATCAGTAACAGTAAAATCATAAAATGAAAATAATTTAATTAAAGATTTTAAGGAGTAAGTCCTTAAATGTTCATGGTAGATAGTATCAAACTGGCCACCTTTTATGACATCAAGCAAATAATGTGTTTCATTAATAAACACTCCACCATCCTTTAATAAATTGTAAGCTCCCATAATAAATTCCCCAAGGGTTTGCATATGAGCAAATGTATTGGTTGTAATAATTAAAGAAGCTTTGCCGTAGTCTTTTTTAATTTTTTGGGAAGTTTTGATATTAAAAAAAGATTGGATTGTTTTTATCCCATTTTTATTTGCAATTTTAGCAATATTAGTAGGTTCAACACCAAGTATTTTTACTCCTCCTTTTTTAAAACCTTTTAGTAAAGTGCCATCATTTGAACCAACATCAATAACCAAATCATTTGATTTTAAATCAAATTTTTTGATAAGTGATAGGGCCATGCTTTCCTGATATTCTGCGAGTTCTTTGGTGATGCCAGTTCTGTAAGGATAATCTGGATGATAAACTTCTTCTCCTGAAACACAGTAATCTATTTGGACCCCTGAGCAACTTGGACACCAGACCATTCTTAGGGGATAAGTTTTCTCTGGTTGGTTGAGCATTTCTTTTGTAAGCAAACTGTCACATAAAGGTTGATTTCCTAAATCCAAAATGATGTATAGTTTTTTAAAGTTGCAGACTTGGCAGTAAGGGAGATGTCCATTTCTTATAGAATGATGTTTAGGGTAAGTGAAATTCACAATCCGATTCCTTTATAGATAATTCCAGCAGCTAAAAATGAGTTTTTATCATATATTCTTCTGCCATCAATGACAATAGGGTTTTTCATAAATTTTTTGAAGAATTTGGGAGTTAATTTTATATATTCATCCCAAGCGGTCACTATAACTGCAGCATCAGCTTTTTCTAAAGCTTCTTTGACGGTGGCTGTTAATTTAACAGACAGATCTGCGAGTATTTTAGGGACATTTTTTTTATAAACAATTGGATCATGAATTGTGACGAATGCTTTTTCTGAGAGCAATTTTTTTATAATTGGGAAAGAAGCTGATTCTCTAATATCATCTGTGTTTGGTTTAAATGAGAGACCCAAAATAGCAATTTTTTTACCTTTTAATTTTTCCCCAAGGGCATTTTTTAAATGTAGAATAATTCTGTAAGGTTGAGTTGTATTGATATCAATGACACTTTTAATAAGTTTTGTCTCTATTCCTAGTTCATCTGCAAAGCTTGAAAGAGCTTTGATGTCTTTTGGAATACAACTTCCCCCAAAACCACAACCTGAGAGAATATAGCTTAAAATGCCTGGCGTGAATTTTATTTTGCGATTCATAGAAGTCAACCTTCTGTCCAGGTGGACTCCTTTCCAGACATCAACTATGTCTACTTTAGCAATGTTTTCTGAAATTCTTGAGATTTCATTAGCATAACTTATTAAGGTAGCAAAAAGAGCATTGGCTGCATATTTTATCAGTTCAGCAGTTTTTAGATCTGTAAAAATTTTTGGAGCTGAAACTTTTTTATAAATTTTGGCAAACTGTCTGCCACTTTTATAATCGTACTGACCAATAACAATCCTATCCGGATGTAAAGCATCGTCTAGAGCATTGCCTTCACGCAAAAATTCCGGATTCATACATAGTCCAAACTGACCAAGCTTTTTACCGGAATATTTTTCAATTATTGAACCAACAATATCCTCAGTTACACCTGGTAAAACTGTGGATTTAACTGCCACAACATGATACTTTTTAATTTTTTGCAGAGCTTTGCCAATTTGCACAGAAGCTTTTTTGATAAAAGATAAATCAATTCTGTCATTAATAGTTGGGGTTCCAACAGCTAGGATTGTGATATCAGATTCTAAAATGGCATTTTCGAGATCTTCTAATGCACTGAGTTTTTTATTTTTTAATACCTTTTTTAAATATTTTTCTATGCTAGGCTCATAAAAAGGAGACCGACCTTTATTGATAAGTGAGACTTTATTTTTATCAGAATCAATACAGATAACTTTATGGCCAATGACTGCCAGTGAAATCCCAGTAACTAATCCCACATAACCTGTGCCTACGATTGCTATATTCACTTATAATTTTCCTTATACCAGAGAAGTGAACGCATTAATCCTTTATCCAGTGATATTTTAGGATTATACTTTAAATCTTTTCTGGCTTTTGTGATTTGGGGACATCTTCTGTTTGGACTGTCAGTTAAATAATTTTTATCCTGACTTTTCTTTATGATTATTTTTCCGGAATAATTAAAATGTTCGAGAGCAATTTTTCTCATTTTTTTTGCCAGATCAATCATTGAAATTTCAGGATTCTCAACTCCAATATTATAACTTTCAGCAGCTCTGCCTTTTATCAAAGTTTTTACATATCCAACTATGGCATCTGTTATGTAACAAAATGTGCGGGTTGGAGAACCCTGGGAAAGAAGGATTATATTTTTGTTGTGCAGGATGCTGTTGGCAAAATCCGGGATAACCCTTCCATCAGTAATTTTTAAGCCAGGCCCGTAATTATTAAATGGTCTGACAATTTTTAAAGACAAGTTATGAATTCTTGAGTAGTTGACACAAAGTGTTTCACCAAATCTTTTTGATTCATCATAACAGGCTCTTGGTCCGGTGCAGGAAACGTTGCCCTTGTAAGTTTCAGAGGTTGGGATATTATCCTTTGTCGGGTCTCCATATATTTCGCTGGAGGAGAAAAAAAGCAGACCTTTAACTTTATTTTTTGATTTTTGTTTTCTTATCATATATTCCAAAACATTGTAAAGGCCCCAGACATTGGCATTAATAGTTTCTATAGGAAACTGTCTGTAAAAAAATGGGGAGGCAATAGAGGCTGCATGGATAATATAGTCAAAGTGTTGATTAATAGTGGGTTTAAATTTTGCGATATCCTTTTTTAGGATTTTTAGGTAATCCCTTTTGGGAAACCATTTTGGTATGCCGTCTATAAAAACATCCAGGGCAAACAAAATAATTTTTTTATCTGGATGGACATCATTCCAAAGCAGAATGGATTTAATAAAATAGTAACCTAAAAAGCCGTTAGCTCCTGTAAAAAGAATTGTGTGCCCGCTTAAAATTTTAAATTCATCTTGGGCTTCATTTAAGATATATTCTAAGTCTTCTGTCTCAACCGAATTCATGGCTGCCAGACCTTCCACTGTGGATCCTCATTCCATAATTTATTTAAATTATCAACATCAGGATAAGAATCCATTGAATGCCAGAAACCATCATGTGTGTAGACTGAAAGTTGCCTTTGGTCAATAAGTCTTTTGATAGCTTCGTGTTCAAATTCACCCGGGCGGAGATAGGAAAAGAATTTTCTTTTAAAAATCATGAAGCCACCATTAACCCATTGATTAAGTACTGGTTTCTCAGAAAACTTTTGAACAACTTTATTTTTATCAATAGTTAGCAGACCGTATTTACTTCTGGGGTGAACACCGGTGACTGTGCCGATAAGCCCTTGTTTTTTGTGAAACTTAACTAAATCTCCAATATTGAGATTGGAAACTCCATCCCCATATGTCACCATAAAATCATGATCGGTAGTTGGAATGAAATCTTTTATTCTGAGGACGCGTTCACCGGGTAAAGTATCAAGACCTGTGTCTACCAGGGTAATTTTAAAGTCATCTTTTGCCTCTTTAATCTTATGAAGTTTGAGGGTTCCACTTTTGGTATTAAAAGTAAAATTGTCAGTAAAATATTTTTGGTTTAGAAAATAATCTTTGATGTAGTCACCTTTATAGCCTAAGGTAATGATAAATTCATTAAATCCGTAATGAGAATAAATTTTCATGATGTGCCAAAGTATTGGTTTGTTACCAATAAACACCATGGGTTTGGGTTTGAATACTGTTTCTTCTTTTAGTCTATAGCCCAAACCTCCACAAAGTATAACTACCTTCATATCTCATTCCGATTCTAATAGAAGGTTTTACCAGAAGTCAATACGATAGTTAGATTACACATCCCTATATTTTTGAGCGATAACTGCCTGGCCTTTTGGCATTATGTTAAAGTAACTTCCATCCCATTCATGCTGAATTAATTTGAACCCATTTTTTTCCAGCATTTTTTTTAAGGTATTTTTGGTAAAAAAACGGATGTGGGGTGTAGTTGGATCAAAATAAGTTTCAAAATAAAATAAAGCGATAATGAGCATCTTGGGCAAATTAAAATCAACTGTTGTTATCCCAAGATGACCTCCCTTTTTTAAAACTCTATTAAGCTCTTTGAACATTTTGTCAGTATCTAAAATATGTTCCACAATTTCAAACGTAAAGATAGAATCAAAAATCTTATCTTTAAAAGGCAGATTGGTTATGGACCCTACTTTGAATTTTGCTTTATTTGATAATTTATTTTCCTTGGCTTTTTTTAGACAGCTTTTTATAATTGTTTGCGATAGATCAATACCATCAACTTGTTTCACACCTGCCATCTTTGCAATATGGAGGGAAAAATCACCTTCCCCACAGCCAGCATCAAGCACCCTACCTTTTATCATTTTTTTATAAAAGCCCACCCTTTTTTTTAGACTTTCCCTCCAATCAGGTAAGCCGTGAAAGATATTTTCCCCTTCCAATTCCTTCTTCCAAAATCTTTCATAATATTCAGTTTCTTCACTTGTTGTTTTCATTTTCTCGATTTTAAATGAAAATTTTACTTTAAGTCAATGTTTTTAGATATTTTTTAGGGTATTATTCTAAAGCAATGAAGAATATATATATCTTTGCCTTAGCAGCACATGGTCATGGGATTTCCGGGGGAGATAGAATTTTTATGGAGTTTGCAAAAAGCTGGAGCAAAAATTCTCCGGTAAAAATATTTGTTTGGGAGGAAGGGTATCAGATGTGCCTACGGCACAAATTACAGATTACCAATATCAAATTTCAAATATCAAATCTTAAGTTCTGGAATAAATTTGGATTTATTGTCGGTTACATAATAAGAATTGTAGAGGGAATAAGATTGGGACTTGCTCTAAAAATAGAAGATAATTCAAAAACTATAGTTTACTGCGCATCAGAGTTTTGGATGGATAGTTTAAGTGCATTTATTCTGAAACTTAGATATCCAAATATAAAATGGGCAGCTGCCTGGTATCAAAGTGCACCCAATCCATTAAAGGGTTTTAATGAAGGAAAAAGAGTCAACAAATACTATCTAAGCTCATTTTTGTATTGGTTAGTCCAATTACCGATTAAATCCCTAATAAATAAATACGCTGATTTAATTTTGGTAAATAATCCGTTGGAAGTAAAAAAGTTTTTAAATTTGAGAAAATCCCAAAAAATTATGGTGGTTTTAGGAGCATTGGATTTAGAAAAAATAAAACAATATAGAAAAAAATACCAAAAAACTGAAAAAAAATATGAGGCAGTATTTCAGGGACGATTTCATCCGCAAAAAGGAATTTTAGAACTAATTGATATTTGGAAAAAGGTAGTTGAGAAAAAACCTAAAGCAAGATTAGCGATGATAGGGGATGGCCCTTTAATGAAAAGTGCTAAGTTAAAAATTAAAAGTGAAAAGTTAGAAAGAAATATTGAACTATATGGGTATGTTTTCGATGGTCCTTTAAAATATAAAATTTTTGCGCAAAGCAGAATTGTTTTACACCCTTCATTTTATGATTCAGGAGGGATGGCTTCTGCTGAGGCAATGGCTTTCGGCCTTCCAGCCATCGGGTTTGATTTAAAATCCTATAAATCTTATTACCCTAAGGGTATGGTTAAGGTAAGAACCGGAGATTTGGATAGATTTGCAGGTGAAATAATTAATTTGCTCTCAGATAATAAAAAATATAAACATATTGCTCAGGAAGCTTTAGATATGATACAAATCAACTGGTCTTTTCAGACCCGCGCTGAAGAAGTAATGAAGGAGTTAAATTAAATGACAAAAACCAATATTGGAGTGAGTGTTGTAATACCAAGCTATAACTGTAAAAAAATCTTATTTCGGTTGTTGAATTCCCTTAAGAAATCTACTTATAAAAATATTGAGATAATAGTTGTTGATAATGGTTCCATAGATGGGTCGTTAAAGGAAGGGAGACGTAGGTATAAACAGGTTAAGTGGATAGACGCCGGTATGAAAAATATTGGACAAACAGGATGTTATAACTTAGGATTTGCCTACGCAAAAAAAGGAAACCATATTTTATTTAATGATTCAGATGTGGTTGTTGATAAAGACATGATAAAAAATTTAGTAAATTGTTTTGATGATAAAAAAATTGGAATTGTTACTCCAATGATTCTTTATTTATCTTATAAAAATTGGGTTAACCAGGCAGGAGCAAATGTTGATTTAATAACTGGTAGGGTTAGTATCGGTTGGGGTCCGAAAAAAGATTTTTTAGTTTCGAAGGAAGTTCAGAATTCAGGAACATTGATGCTTTTTAGAAATAAATTAGTAGAAAAGATAGGAGGGTTTGATGATTGGTTTATGTGTTATTTTGATCCTGACTATTGTCTTAGAGCCAAAAAAGCTGGTTTTATAACCTGGTATGAGAGTAAAGCAGTTGCTTATCACGATCAGTCAAATGATGAAAAAATCTGGAGACCAAGGGTACTAAGTAGAGCGTATTTGCTTGGAAGGAATAGAGTTTTATTTATGAGAAAGCATGGAAATATTTTCGCATTTAGTTTATTTTTACCACTCTTACTTGGATATTATTTAGTTGAGACAATTAGATTTAATAAAATTAATAAGTTTTTTGAATTAATTTTAGGTACAATAGTGGGATATTTTTACCCTATCAGAAAGAAAATTTTTATACCTCTTCCCAAAATTTAAAATGAGCAAGCTCTTTTCTACGAAAATGAAAGTAATAGATTTCTTAAAACTTAGTTTACCCTTTTCATACATGTGGCTTTTGAAAACTTCAATAGGAAATCCTAAGACAGTGTTAGATTTAGGGTGTGGTGATGGGTCATTAATGCAATTTCTCTCAAGAGGAGAGGACTGGCAAATTACCGGAATAGATATTTATGAAAAAGCCATCGAAGGGGCGGGGAAACGTAACACTTACCGAAAATTGATCCGCGGTGATTTATTAAACACAATCAAAAATAAGAATTTCAAATCTAAATATGATATTGTTTTTTTCTCTCAAGTGATCGAGCATGTAAGCCGCAGTCAGGGGGAGAAAATATTAGATGAACTGGAAAGCCTGGCAAACAAAAGAATAATTGTAGGAACTCCCCGGGGATTTATGGAACAACCCCATGAGTTCTTAGATGATAATCCACACCAGTTTCATAAATCAGGATGGACGATCAGGGATTTTACCTCACGAGGTTATAGAGTTTATGGTGTGGGTTTTTGGCCCATCTGGTCACATCATGGCTTTGGAAGAAATGCTAATCCATTTCAGCTACTGATCTCAAATATAATATCTTATTTGATGTCTCCTCTTGTCTATTTTTTTCCAATACTAGGTTCCGGAGTTTTGGCAATAAAAGATAAAAAGAGAGTAAGAAATGGCTAAGAGAACCAAAAACAAACTTCCTTTTATATCTATAGTGATTGCCAACTATAATGGAAAAAATTACCTGAGGACTTGTTTAACATCACTCTTTAACTCATCAATAAAAAAATATGAAGTAATAATTATTGATAATAACTCAACTGATAATAGTGTTGAGATCATTGAAGAATTCAAAAAAAAAGATCCCAGGATTAAGATACTTAGAAACAAAGTTAATATTGGGGTACCTGCCAGCAGAAACAGAGCAATCTCTGAATGCAAAGGAGAAATAATCATTTTACTTGATAATGACACTGAGGTTAAAAAAGATTCTTTAGAGAAATTACTAGAGCCTTTAATAAATAATCAAGATATTGGTGCGGCTCAGGCGCTTTTAATTGATTTTGAAAACAGAAATTTAATACAAATGGCTGGTGGACATCTGATTCCTCAGGCTATTTGGCTCATGGGTTTTTATGAAAGGGAGCAATATAAAAAAATAAAACCTAAGTTAGGAAATATGAATATTATTGCAATATCAGCAGCTTTAGCAGTGAAAAAAGAAGTGGTGGACAAAATTAATGGCTATGACAGCTTGCTTTATAACTACACAGATGATTTGGATTTTTCTTGGAGAATTTGGATTGCAGGGTTCAGGGTTGTTCTTGCAAATAAGTCAATTGTTTATCATTATACTAAATCAATTGATAGAAGAGCCAATATTGGTGCTAATAAATTTGATATTTATTTTCAGCTTGCTAAAAACTCATTTAGATCAACGGTAAAGAATTATGAAACCATTAATGTAATTAGATATTTGCCTCTCAGTCTATTTGTAAATTTATCAAGGGCAGTTTTAGTCTTAATAAGAAGAGGAGATTTATCTGCTTTGCTGGCAACACTTTACAGCATTTGGTGGAGTCTTCAAAATTTGCCTGATACACTAAAAAACCGCCGAAAGACCCAAAATACCAGAAAATTTAGCGACAAGAAAATTCTAAAGGAGGTTTTTGTTAGTGGCAGTTTACTGGATATCTATAACAGAAATTATAGAAGTTCAAAACTGCTATGGTAAAAAGAAAAGATATTTTTTCTATATTATTTTTCCTGTTTCTATCGGGAGTATTAATATTTTGCTGGTTTAGATTTGGGCTTATGTATGGTGGTGGCGACACCGGGTTGCCAACATATAATCCTCAGATCATGTTGGACATTGCAAGTAAAGTTTGGTGGGATTTTTTGGCTCCTGGTATTCCAGTCGCCCAGGGTTTAACATCTGTTCCAACCCTTTACATACTATCTATCTTTCAAAGTTTGGGTGCAAATCCTGTTTTCATCCAGGCATCACTATTTTTTATACTTCTTTTTTTGATGGGTTATGGCATGTACCTACTTGCCTTAAGTATTTTTGGTAGATCTAAGTGGTATTTAGCCATTGCAGCCGGAATATTTTATCTGTTTAATCCTTACATGATGATTCAGGTATGGCACCGTTTTATTCACAACGCCATGTTTTTTGCTGCATTTTTACCATTCCTTGTGATGTCCTGGCTTGCATGGATTAGAAATCGTAATCCAAAATATCTATTGTTGTTTCTTCTGACAAATTTTTTAGGTGTTTATATTTATGGAACTATTGCCTTTATAGTTGCTATTTGGACATTACTTTTTTTCCTAACTTTACTGGAGGGATTCATACCATGGAAAGGGAGAAAACCGGCTCTTAAATTAGGCCTGGCTTTTTTAATTGGCTGTTTTTTTTGGATTTTAACTAATAGTTGGTGGTTAATTTCTACCTTTAAGATAAGCCCAGGTCTGTTTGCACAAGTACACTCAACCGATGATAGCTTAGGAACCTTAATTTCGCTTTCTAATTCAACTTTCTTGCCCTATACACTAAGACTCATTAATCCTTTTTACCTTTATTGGCAGGCGGACTGGGGTAATATATATCAGAGTCCATTTTTTTTAATTATATCCTGGTTATTTGTATTGGTTGTTTTTACAGGTTTTTTCAGGGGTCTAATGCAAAAGCCTTACGCAATTTGGAGTTTACTGTTTCTTATAGTTATTTTTCTGGCTAAGGGAGCAGCACCTCCTTTTAGCTTTCCATATATATTTGGCTTCTCCCATTTCTTCCCTTTAGGTGTTATTCGAAATCCCTTTGAAAAGCTTGGGATTTTACTGCCTTTGGTTTATGCAGTTTTATTTTCCTTGGGATTAAAAACCTGTTTAGATTATGGATTTAAATATCTGAATAGAAATATAACCTACGGGCTTTTGGTAATTTTTATTTTTTTTCATATGACTTTTTTCTGGCCCATGTTTGGGGGTAAATTGTTTGGGGATTTGGATAAGCAGAATTTTGTTAAGGTCCCAAAAAGTTACGCTCAAACAGATGAGTGGATAAAGCAAGATCTTAAAAATGCTGAAGCCTCTCCTGATGGAAGGATTCTTCATCTACCTCTACCTAATTCAGAAGATGTTATTTATAAATGGGAGTATGGTTATCATGGGGTGGAACCATCGACAGCTCTTTTTACAGCTTTGCCTTCTATAGCCAGAGGTTTCGATTCTCCCAAGGTTGGAGATGCCCTATCAGAATTGTCACTAATATTTCATAAGCCTTATGCTTCTAATCCGAATGCTATTTTAAAAATGCTCCAGGAATTTAATATTAAATACATATTATTGCATAGAGATATTGAATGGTTAGGGGGAGAACTTTATAACCCACTGGAGACAGGAACAGTTTTGGATCAGCTGGATTTTTTGGAGAAGAAGATAATATTTGGAGATCTGACAATATATAAGCTGAAGGATTTTTATTTTAGTCCAAAGATAAGTTTAATAAATAACCCACTATATTATATCTCGTCTGATTACCTTTCATTAACATCTGAAAACAATAATCACAGACCTTTGTGGTTGTCCACTGATAACATTGAGTTATCACCTTCTCTAAAGCCAGATACAAAAAATCTATTTCTCAAAAAAGAAGCGGAGTTAATAATCTCTCCGGAAATTGTTTCTAAATATAAACCACAAAAAATCATTAAGGATAAATTATTAGAAGAATTGCCAAGCGTTAGAATTTTACCTGACTCTTTATATTACCCATTAATAAGATTAAAAGAAATTGCCAAATCCTTTAGTTTAATGCCGGTTGACAAATTCTCTTTTAAAATAACTTTAGCCGGTAAGAGATTAGTTGAAAGCCACCTCCTTAAAGAAAAAGGATCAACCAGATCGATAATTCCGCAGCTTAGGGAATATGAAAGGATATTGCCGGAAATTAAGGAAGATGTCAAGTTGAGAGCAAGCGGCAGGGAAAGGGTAAGTGAGATTTCCATTAATTTTATTCTCTCCCGTCATATAGGGATTCTTAATCTTATTAAAGAAAGCGTTTCCGGCGAAGAAAAAAAGGTTGCTGAAGAAGTTAGTGGCAAACTGGCTAATTTTGTCAAAGATACAAGCATTGTTTCTAATTATGAAATAGCAGAAGAAGGAAATTTACCTGATGCTGAGCGACTAATTTCAAAATTTAATATTCCTATTGCCGGTAAATATGAGCTACTGCAGATTCATCAACAAGTTTTGAATATTTATCTAAATAAGCTAAATCCAGGCAAGTTTCAGATAAATAATCAGACTAAGGAACTGAGTGGGTCTATCAAGGGTGAATTTATATCCTATGGAAAAATTGATTTGCCCGAAGGGTTCAATGAAATAAGTTTTAATGCTATCCTTTCGTTCAACTTAGCAGATTTAGAAGAGAATTTAACAAAAGGGGATGTTAAAAAATCTAATGGTGAGATTGAAATCACATCCGGACCGCACGAGATAAGTTATATAGATATTAGTCTGAATCCGGTTTATGGAGGAAAATGGTATCAATTAAATTTTGATTCCTGGTTTAAAACTGGAAATAAATTTAGCTTACAAATTATTCAAGACACAGACCATAATGATCCTTTAAAACCAGGACAAAAAGTCTCTTTTTATAATAGTGATTTTTCTAAGGATTCGTACATAAATTATTGGGAGAGTCAGAAATATAATTTTTATGTAAATCCTACAACTACGAAAGTAATACTGCGTTTATCGGTTGAACCCTGGAATGGTTGCGTGTACGCACATATACCAAAGAAATGTTTAGATAAAATTCTTAGATATCAATATGAGAGGATAAGTCAGATTATTTTTAAAAATATTAAAGTGGTTAGACCACTCACAAATCCTTTAATATTAAGGCGAGAATTGCCTGAATCAACTAATATTCCTATTGAAAATATGAGCTTTATCCAAAAAGATGCGGACGTATATACCGGCAGACTAAAAATAACGCAGCCCACATGGTTATTATTCAAAGAGTCATTTGATCCGGCCTGGGAATTAAAGCTAACTAAAGACGGTAAGGTTTATTTACCTGGTCAACATTTAGTAGCTAACGCATACGCTAACGGATGGTTTATTGAGCAAGCTGGTGACTACGATTTCACCTTAAATTTTAGTCAGGAAAGATTATTTATTTTGGGTATACTTCTGGCAGGATTAGGCTGGGTTATAATATTGATAGCTTATGCAAAGACTAATTTATAAAATCAACTTTCAAAAAATTAAAGTTAACCTATATCTGCTATTTAAATCAGCCATTTTTTTTATTCTATCTTTTGCTGTTTTTTATTTTCTAGAAAATGGGTCTGCAATTGTATCCTGGTATCAGTTAATCATCACTTCTGTACTTGCAGCAATTACAACCGTCATTTTTTTTATGCCAGCCTTAAGAAGATATATTTTATACATAGCCAATATTTGTTTAATTCTAATGATTTTGACATACTTTTTTGATTTTTTTGAAGCATCAAAAATTTTGGGTAATGTTGGGTTTAGTGTATTACTTATTAGTGTAATTTTCGGCTATTTACCTCAACTTATTAAAGATGGTTATGTTAAAAATCTTTAAATTCTTTTTTGTAATTTACCTTGCTTGCTTATGTTTAGTGAGTGTTTTAGTATTTTCTGATCATTTGGGATCTGCACTAAGAGTTTCCGGTTACGCTTTTTATTTGCTTTTTATAACTATAGTTATATTTTTAATTTCTTTAAAATCATAAAAATGAAATGGAAAGTTTTTTTACTAATAATTATATTGTCAGTTTTTTGGAAATTTTGGTTGCCAGGGGAAAGAGTAGCCACAGATTTTCACTTAAATACCCAGTCAGTAAACTTTGTACAAAGTTTAATCCCTTTTTCCTGGAGAGAAATAGATGTAGCAGATGGAATGGGCGAGTATACAGTTCCTCTTCTTTGGTCGCATTTTTCTCATGTTCCTTCAACTTTAATGTCAATTCTTGGTTTGGCTAATTCATTACAAACAAAAATATGGGGTTTGATATTAATTCTGCTATCTGTTTCAGGAATTTACAAACTACTAAACTTGTACAAAATAAATAACTGGGGAAAAAATATAGGGGTTGCAG
>CAYMZB010000090.1:0-8732 GCA_964394845.1 uncultured Gammaproteobacteria bacterium
TTCACCGAATTGGGAAAATAGATCTGCTAACTTTTGGTCGTCTGTTGCCCAAGGCAAAGACCCTACGAATAATTTAGTAATACTTAACTCACCACCTTTTCTAGTTGCTTACTACTTGGGACTGGTCACTAGAAAAGGAAAAATCTCACTAGAGCACAAAGAACCCATAAGCACTGTGTTTATATTACACTAGTGGTGCCTAAATTGCAACTGGGCTGATTTTAGGGCTTGTAAAATACAAATATATTTGTGTATATATAACTTATGGACGATACTGCTGACGAACCAAAAATAAAAGAAGAGACTGGGGGAGAGATCTTGATCAATATGGAGGGGATGATCAAAAATCATATCTCAGCTATCGATAAACTCCAAGAGGAGCTCAAAAAGCATAAAGAGATGCTGGATGATATCTTCGAAAATAACCCAACTTACAAGGAACATTCGGAAAAATCGAAAGAGACGGCCAAAACTTTGGGGACTACCAAGGCTCAGATTTTGAAACAGCCGCAGGCGGCGGAATTGAGCGAAAAAGTCAAAACTATGAAGTCCGAGCTGAAGGAGAATCAGGATTCACTATCGGATTATCTGCAGGAATATGCCAGGTTATCAGGTGTCAATGAGATCGAAGGCGAAGACGGCGAGGTCAGGGAGATCGTTTATTCGGCCAGACTAGTTAAAAAAGGCTCGCTGAGATAAGACTATTTGTAAGATAATACTGTTCGAGCGAAGTCGAGAACTTTAGTCTTTCTGGACGACACTCACTGTCAAATCTTTTCCATCATAATCGAATTTGAAGTCAATAGTCTGGGCACGGTTATTGGTAATATAGAGGTTTTGCAAGGCGTTGGAATTTAACTGGCCGATTTGGTTGTATATAGCCACCCCGTATTCCCGGGGAATATCAGGGATATTCGCGAAATCATGGTTGGCGGGAGCGACGCTGTTCAGTTTTGCATCTTTAGCGGCCCAGTAAATCAGTGAGGCTAAGTGACAAACTCCATCTCCGTAAAGATAACCATCAGATTTAAAACCCTCCTGGGCGTTAAAGTGGGCGTTGGTGGATTTGACAAATTTATCCTGATACTCAGGCGAGACACTGTCATGGTAGGCAAAAGTCTGGTTTGGTTTGAGCGAGAACTGATAGGCGAATGGTTGACGGATTTTGGCCCAATCAATATTTGTCGGGTCTTTAACCTTGTCGTTCATATAGGCTAAGTTAAGTAAGATATTGTCTTTAAAGACATCATTAACGGACTCCGCAGCGTAACGGTTTTCCAGCGAGATTGTATGGCTGGAGAGGACCTTAGGCTCATTTCCCTCAATATTGGCGGAGTAAGCGTTCAGGGCGATAAAGGGGAGAGTCAGTAATGTTGAAATGGCAGTATTTAACATACTATGAGACTCATTATACATTACTATGGGTCAATAAGCAAATTAGCTGGTTGTTCTTGACATTCAGTTCATGTTTAGCTAGGCTTAAGTTATGGTAGGCTCAGAGGCATCTGGTAATTACCCGAAATTAGAGGTCAAACATATTCATAATCCAAACCGGTTTTATGCAGTACCTGTGTTGGGAATTTTCGTTAAAATGGTGATGTTAATACCGGTCTGGTTTTGGGTGCTTGTGTTAATGTTAACTGTCTTTGTGTTGAATCTAATTAATTCCTTTGTCGTCTTGTTTACTGGTAAATATTGGCAACCTTCCTATAAATATTCTCTGGGTGTGATGCGATACACTACTAAAGTAACCCTGTTTTTTCAGGGCTTAACTAACCGCTACCCCGGCTTTAGTTTAGCCAATGACGATGATTTGATTTCTATCGACATGCCAATGCCGGAGTCTCCAAGCCGGGCCTGGGCGATCCCAGTACTTTCGGGAATAGCTAAAGCCATAATTTTAACTCCGTATGCGATTTATTCCTCGGTGATTTCAAATGCTGCCGGATTAGGGGTTTTTGGATCGTTTGTGCCAGTACTGTTTAAAGGTCGTTATCCAGAAAGTACCTATGAGTTGGCCAGAGATAGTATGAGGTTGTCGTTATCTTCAAGTGCTTATTGGTTTGGTTTGTCTGATTCCTATCCAAGTTTCAGAATTTCAATGAACCATAAAACTATTAAAATTGTCTTGATCGTTTTGGGTGTGATAGCGATGCTGTGGAACTTTTCATCAAATATGAACAAGGCAAAAAATAGTACACAAAATCAGGGCCGCAATTACTACAACCAGCAAAATATCGTTCCCCAGGACCTCTATAATCAGAACATCGACAATAACCCACAATCGTACTAATCCGGTCCCGACTTCCCTCCGAGCCTAATTTTTGTTAGAATAATCAAACCTTGCGGGATCGTCTAACGGCAGGACGACACACTTTGGATGTGTCTATCAAGGTCCGAATCCTTGTCCCGCAGCTCGTCTTTGTCTTTTTGGTACTTTTTGATAGCTTGAAAGATCAAATGGAAGCTAAATTGGAGGTTTTTGTCCATTAAAGAGAGGTTCGAAAATACAAAATTGGCTAGGTACTGTTTTTCCTCTGGTTTTCGAACCCCGTAGATTTTACCAGCTCTTTCAGCCACATCTAGCACTAAACAACCAAAATCCTTATAAATATCATCAGCTTTGCCGTGACTTTTAATCTGTTTCTCAATATCTTCTCTTTCTATTAGAAATTCTTGCCTTTTCTTAAAATAGGTAGGAGGGTCTATTATTCCATCCAGCTTATCATTGTAAATTTCATCCAACCGTTTGTTAATCCTATCGAGGCTTTGCTTAAGGCTAGTGAGTGCATTATTCCTGAACTGAACTTCGTCCTGGTGGTCTTCTTTAAGCTTAGTTTTCAGCCATTCAACTGTATTTGGACCAAGTTGCAAGCCATCAAGGTTTGAAATTATGTCTGTTTCGATACTGTCTTCTCTTTTAGATCCTTTCTGCTCACAAGGTTTATAATGAGTGCAGTGATAGTAAACCCATCTATGAACGAAGCCATTGCCTTTGTTAGTTTTGGTCTTCTCATCAGCAGTGATCTTGCAACCACACTCACCACAGGTTAATAAACCTCTATAAGTAACATTATGTTTGGCATAAACAGGGATCAATTCGCCCTTTTTGGTTCTCCTTAACATATCCTGTACCCGGTCAAACAACTGTTTATCAATCAGGGGTTGATGGATTCCGGGATAAAGCTGATTATTCCATCTCATTGAGCCGTAATAAATTGGATTAGTTAGGATAATAAAGTAATTACTTTTAGTTAAAGGTTTTCCATTTTGGGACCTAAAACCTTCTTCGTCTAGTTTTTTCTTTAGGGAACTCAAAGAATGAGAGCCAGAGGCATATAATTCATAGGTTTTAACTACATAACGATCTCTTGGAACATCCGGCACTAAAAGCTTATCAACTTTGATATAACCAGTTGGTGAGGCTCCCCCTGGCCATTTTCCCTCTTCTAACATGCCACGTTGGCCTTTTTTGACTTCATCTGAGAGGTTGTCTATGTAGTTCTTAGCTAAAACAGCTTTAATATCAAATTGGAATTTAGCATGGGAGTTAGATTGTTTATTTAAGGTGAAATTATCTCTAGTAAAGATAAATGAGACATCATAGTTATTTACTAAATCATAAGCTAAAACTGTATCCTTTTAATTTCTGGTTAACCTATCAGTTTTCTCAATGTAGATGAACTTAATACTAGAATGCTTTTTGATGTAATCCACTGCTTCATAAAAATCGTCCCGTTTATCTGAAGCTTTAGCAGATTCAATAATGTCGAACTCTTTGACAACTTTTCTATTATCCCGCTCTGCAATTTCTCTATTCCGTTTGGATTGTTGCGGCAAGGAGTAACCCTCATCCTGCCTTTGGGAGGAGATCCTGTTAATAACAATACATTCCTCAATTTTTACATCCATTTTATTAGTTTCTATTGTGCCGAGTATCTCCATAATCGTCAAGAAAGCGGCAGGGACGCCTTTAGAACCTTTCTGTTATAAGGAAACCTTGAAAGCTCATCTTGCAAGGTAGTTTCCTTTCAAGCTTCGCTTATTAACTGTTTGTTTAGCTTTGTTTTTATCCTCTTTATCAAATTTAATTAAAGCATCAATAAACTGGAGTAAATTAAAAGCCTCTTTATAAAGCACTTCCTCCGGAAGTAGTACACCATAGTCTTTATAGATAGCCTGTTGGAAGGCTTTCAGATCTGTTTCGGTAAGCCTTACCATGCTTTTCTTCCCCTAAGACTTGAAACTTTTTCCCTGAGCTTTTTATATCCTTCAGATTTTTTAAAACTTTTAACCTCATTCTGATTATCTTTTTCTAATTCATTTTCTTCTAATAGTTGATAATCATTGCGATCCGAGATCTGGTAAGTATTACTGGTAGAGGTCGGATAATTATTATTAACCGAGGGGGTTAAAAGAGACCATTCATTGGAAAGATTTGTCTTGTTATCAACCCTCCTATTTTTCTTTTTCAGGATCCCAATCTTTATAAATTGGTTTGAGTAACTTTTAATCGTTGGTATTGATTTGCCAGAAAGCTTAGCAATTTGAGAAAAATAAGCAGTGAATTCGTCAGAACTATTATTGCTCGCCAGTTCTGTTAAGGATAAATAAACTGCAAGAGAGGTTGTTAACCTTTGGCCTTTAAAGTTCTCCCTTATCCGGCTTAAGATGTCTTTGTCTTGCCAGCACCACCGCCTGGATGTTTTATTACTTCTCAATGTCTCCATACCTGTTTCCTCCATGCCTTGTCTCCGCAACTTGTTTCCACCAGGTATCAATTGCATCAAAAAGGTCTTTAGCAGGGATTTGAGGCTCAGTTTTGGACCTAAATTGTTCCAGGAGAAATTCACATTTGTCTTGAGGAAAGAAGTGCCAATATAAAACACCTTTATCAGTATGACTACCAAGGAATTTAACTAAACCTTTGAAACTGGCTGCCAGGAGAAATGGAGCATTAAGTTTGTCATTCTCAATATGTACATTTTTAAATTCTTTATCCATGTACTATTATACTGATTTTGATTAAATTTTTTTTGCATTTTCTTATGAGATTTGAGGCTAAAAATGGTTAATAATAGTGTTTTTGATAGTTTAAAAGTAAACAAAAGTTTCCCTTTTTTAAGGTGTTGCATTTGTTGCATTTTTATATTCAACACTCCTTTTTTTATACTGTTGAATTTGTTGATTTTTGTGCCTAAAAGTTTTTTTAAAGTGTGTCCGATTGTCCGGGGTTTAGTGGTAAAATACCTTTATGAATGTAACCAGGCTAATACAAAAGGACAAAAGTTTGATTGAAGCATTTAAACGCTATCAAAAGCGTTATCTCAATAAAGGTAAGAAACCTGATATGACTAAACTATTGCCAGAGCTACTTTATTCAGATATGCGACTAGAAGGAGAAAAGATTACCAAAAAACAAGCTAGGGATTTCTTTAAATAATTACAACCTGAAGTGATACTTGCAGAATCTGCTATAATCCGTTATAATCTGCTATAGTTAGATTAACATATAAAACTATGGTTAAAAATCGCAAGTTTGAAAAGAGGTTAGCTCAACTTCCTTCTGAAATATTCCTTAAAATAGCTCAGATTGATGAGTTAAAAGGTCAGTGGACTGGCGGAGCTAATTTAAATCCCCAACTGTTGGGTAGACTAAAAAGAGCAGTTTTAATTACCTCTACGGGTGCTTCAACAAGGATTGAAGGAGCAAGACTTACAGATGAAGATGTGGATGATCTAATGAGGGGTATTGCCATGCAAAAATTTGCAGATAGAGACAAACAGGAAGTCCAGGGTTATTTTGAACTACTCCAAATCATTTTTGATTCCTGGGATAGCATAAAGTTCACCGAAAGTTCTATTAAACATCTACATCAAGAGCTTCTAAAATATGTTGATAAAGATCGGGATCACAGAGGCAAATATAAGGCCACTGATAATAAGGTGGAAATGGTTGATGAACAAGGTAAGAGACTCGGAGTTATTTTTGATACTACTCCGGCCTATTTAACCCCAAAATATATGTTGGAATTGGTTGAATGGACTAAAGATGCTTTAGATAATAAAAAGTCTCACCCTTTAATTATTGTGGGTAACTTTTTAGTAGAATACCTAAATATTCACCCTTTTAAGGATGGGAATGGTCGTTTGTCGAGAATTTTAACCAATCTACTCTTACTTCAAGCAGGTTATTTATATATGCCTTATGTTTCTCATGAGAAGCTTATTGAAGACCAAAAACCACAATATTATATGGCACTCCGGAAAAGTCAAAAAACCTTCAAAAAAGGAGTTGGAGATATAGCTCCTTGGCTTGAGTTCTTTTTAGATATAATCCTTGCTCAATCAAAAGAAGCTATTAGTTTAATGTCTGGAGAGAATATCGAGGATATTTTATCTAATAAGCAGACAGTAGTATGGCAATATTTACAAACTGTTGATGAGGCTACACCAAAAGATATAGCAAAAGAAACTAAAGTAGCCTATGCAACTGTGCGCCAAACACTTTCAAAACTATTGGATTTAAAGAAAATTGAAAGAGTAGGAATGGGTAGAAGCAGCCGTTATAGAAAAAATTAATTATTATGGATAGGAACCAGATAAAGCTAACATTTGAGAAATTTCCAGTATTGTTTAATTTCGCAAGGCAATATAAGGAGAATGACCCAAATGATATAAGAACTTCATTTAGAGATAGCCCAGTTTTGCTTATTGGGGAGGAATTTTGGCAGTATTACGAGCAAGCATTGCAAACTTTATCTCACGAGGATAAAGATTTTCTCTTAAAAAAACTCGGGACTACTACTAAAAAACTTTCTGAAGAAAGAGGGTGGGCACATTTTGAAGAGATACTTAATGAGGTTTTGGCGCATAAAATGCTTTCTGATGACAATTTTGGCAGAGTAGTATTTATTGATGACAGTAAAGAGCAGGGACTAACACCGGATTTAAAAATTTTGGTTAATGGAAATATCCTATATGGGTTGTCGGAAGTGAAAACTATTAGATTTTCAGATGATGAGTATAAAGTTGTTAGTGAGGAGCTCAGGACCGGAAAGGGGAGATTCCTATCAGCAGAAGTACATCCTACTTTAGAGAAAAAGATAATAGAGGAAGTTAAAGAGGCAGTAAATCAAATTTGGACATATTATTCAACAGAACTATCTATAAAAAGAGTTTACCTTTTCCTCAACTTAGATCAGGGCAATTATATTGATTTAATCTTTACCCCTCAAAGTGACCTAGAACAATTTCTTTGTAGCTTAAGGATTGATACTGAGAATGGAACAATTCAAAATTTAGAAAATAAAAAAGTTCAATTAAAAATCTATATACTGGCTGGGAGAAAACCTGTTGAATTAAAATGCGAGTAAAAAGTTTGTACATAGTCAACTAGTGCCAGCTTTGAAGTTAAATTAGGGATTAAGTAGGATTATGGACAAATTTAGTAGACTAGCAAAGCTGACCCACAGAAGGTAAGGGATTAAAAGATAAGAAGCAGTTTTTGAGATTTTATAGAACTTTATTATTGTTAATAAGATTAAAATCCAGAGAATTATTATATCTATCATTCCCAGTATTGGTGAATGAAGCCCAAAAAAGAGTATTGACCATAAGAAGTTTAAACCTAGCTGAATTGAAAAATATTTTAACCCAACTTGTCTTAGTTTCTGATTTTTTGTTTTACTTGTCCAAATTAAATAGACTGCAAGTCCCATTAAAAAATACAGGATGATCCAAACAGGACCGAAAACCCAATTTGGAGGAGAAAAAAATGGTTTGTTTAAAGTTTGATACCAGGTTGGTATTGCAGATAGGGTAAAAGGAGTGGCAGTTATTCCAACTAATTCACAACCAACTACTGATACTAAAAATTTGAAGAATTTTTGCACTTAAATTTAGTATATTGATAAAAATTTGTTTGTTCAAGTCGCGGTTGTATTTATTTAATGACCAGTCCATACTGAAAATATGGCTCAATTAAAAGTCCCTCCCAAAAGTGGACCAATGTGGCATTATTATATTGCAGCCTCCAGTGTAGTTATTGCAGTTTTAGCTGCAATTGCCTCTTTTCAATCAGCTACATATTCCAGTTTAATTTTAGTTGAAAAAAATAACTCTATTTTGTATCAAAACCAAGCTAATAAAGAGTGGAATCACTACTTGGCTGATTATATTCTGAGCAAGAACACAGGAGAATTTCAGCAAAAGGCAGAATCATTAGAGGAAAAATCAAAAGTATCTGATCAAAAATCAGAGGAATATTTTCGAAAAACAGGTCATCTGGCTAACGCCGGGACTCTTTTTGAAATTGCCATTGCTCTTTCCTCAATTAGTTTACTAATGGAACGCAAGCTTCTTTGGCAAATTTCTCTAGTATTATCTTTAATTGGAATTTATTTTTTGGCTACTGGATTATTGTTTTAAAAATGAAAGATTTTATTGCCTTTATTAAAAATCAGGGAGTTGTGGGGCTGGCTGTGGGATTTATATTAGGTACTCAGATTTCTAATCTGGTAAATTCAATTGTTAATGATCTGATCAACCCTTTACTTGGTATCTTTGTTGGTACTGAAGGAAATTTAGATAAAGCCTCTATTACCGTTGGCAAAGCTCAATTTATGTGGGGAAATGTGGTTAATACCCTGATCAACTTCATAATTATCGCCCTGATTTTATATATTATGATTCGGGTTTTGAGATTGGATGAACATTTAAAAAAGGACCAA
>CAYMZB010000091.1:0-21509 GCA_964394845.1 uncultured Gammaproteobacteria bacterium
TATGCGTCTTATTTTTTATAAAATTAGAACCATAGAGGAGTTAAATATGCCGCCTGTTTTGCATGAATTTACGAGCAAGTCACAAGGATTAGTTTTAGTTACGGGGGCTTCCGGCCAGGGCAAATCCACTACTTTAGCCGCAATGATAGACGAAATAAACCACACTAAGTCCGTTCATGTAATTACAATTGAAGACCCAATTGAGTATGTTTATGAAGATGATAGGTCGATTGTTGACCAGAGAGAAATTGGCGAGGACACGCTTAGTTTTACCAATGCTTTGAGAGCTACTTTTCGTCAAAATCCGGATGTGATTATGGTGGGAGAAATGAGAGATTTAGAAACAATTTCCACCACTATTACGGTCGCTGAAACAGGTCATTTGGTTTTTGCAACGCTGCATACTAATTCTGCAGCTCAATCAATTGACAGAGTTATTGATGTATTTCCGGAGATTCAACAGCCACAAATCAGATTACAGCTGGCTGCTACTTTGGAGGCTATTTTATCCATACGTTTGGTCCCGACAATTGAACCTGGCAGGACTTTGGCCAGTGAAGTTTTATTTGCTAATTCTGCTGTAAGAAATATTATTAGGGAGGGAAAATCATATTTAATTGACAATGTAATTGAGACTTCTGCCGAAGGCGGGATGCAAATACTGGAAAGGTCTCTTGCAGATTTAGTTAAACTAAGCAAGATATCGTCTGATATGGCAGCTCAATTTTCTCTACGTCCAGGACTCTTGGCAAAGTTTTTAAGATAATGGCTGAATTTCTATATAAAGCAAAAGATAGCCAGGGAATAAATCATGCCGGGAGTATCGAATCTTCGGATCCGCATTCTGCTGCCTCAATTTTACGAAAAAAAGGGTTAATAGTTATTTCCTTAAATTCTAAAAATTCTGCATCTAATAATTTCTTAACCAAATTTTTAAACAGGGTAAGTTTTACAGAATTGGTTCTTGTTACAAGACAATTAGCAACTATGGTTTCAAGCGGTTTAGTTTTATCTGACTCCGTAGATATTTTGGAGGAACAGCAAAGCAATAAAACCCTGAAGAAAGCCTTAGAAGAAATCTCTCAGGATATAAAAGGCGGGCTTACTTTTGCTCATGCTCTGGATAAGCATCCGGATATATTTCCACATCTTTATATAAATCTAATCAAAAGCGGAGAAAGTTCCGGTAAACTTGACCAGGTGCTTTTACAAATGGCAGATGGATTGGAAAAAGACCGGGAATTTCAGGCAAAAATAAAGGGAGCAATGGTATATCCGGTTGTAGTTTTAAGCATGATGGTTGTGGTTATCATCATTATGATGGTATTTGTTATTCCTAAACTCACTACTCTTTATTCACAGTCTACAATTGAACTCCCGCTTCCTACAAAAATATTAATTACAACGTCTAACCTATTTATCAATTTTTGGTGGCTTGGCATAACCGCTATTGTTGCAACAATTGTTGGAATAAACAAATGGAATAAAACACCTGAGGGTAATTATTTTCTGGGAAGGTTAGTTCTAAAGACACCTTTAGTTGGAAAGATTGTTATTAACGCCACTTTGACTAATTTCAACAGAACTTTTGGGCTTTTGACATCAGCTGGTATTCCTCTTTTGGAGGCAATTGGTATTGTTTCTGATCTTACTAATAATCCGGTTTTTAAAAAAGCATTAAAAGATGCATATGCCGGAGTAGAAAAAGGTTTATCATTTTCTTCTCTTCTTACTGCAGAAGTTTTCCCAAAAATAGTAGGACAAATGGTAAGAGTTGGTGAGGAGACTGGTAAAGTTGATGAAATATTTTTTAAGTTGGCTGATTATTTTGAATCTGAATCTGATCATTTAGTTAAAAATTTGACTGTAGCAATAGAGCCAATTGTTTTAATTATATTGGGGGTAGGTGTAGGGTTTTTGGTTCTTTCAATAATACTTCCTATATACAAATTAACAACTTCGTTCTAATACTTGACTAAAGATATAATGCTATGAGTACAATGTATTAAGAATAAAAAGGAGGTGAAAAAAATGAATAAATCTGCTCAGTCCCGATTAAATCGGGGTCAGGTTCAAAATAAAGCAGGATTTACCACGTTCATGAGAACTGAACGTGGTTTTACTTTAGTTGAACTTTTGGTAGTAATCGCAATTATTGCAATTTTGGCAGCGGTTGTAGTGTTAGTAATTAATCCTTTGGAGGTAACAAGGCGTGGTAGAGATGCACAAAGATTAGCTGATTTGGCAAGTCTTACAAATGCCATTAATGTTGCAGTTCAAGAATCAACAAATTCAGGTGTTGCGGCGGTACTTTGTAAAGCTCAAGGCACATATCCATGTAATGGGTCTTCTAATACCGGAACAAGAGCATCTGACGGTAGCGGATGGGTGAAAACTGATCTTTCTTCACAAAAGAGCATATCAGTTGCAACTTTACCTACTGACCAAGTTAATGATACTGCTTTTCACTTTACTTATTGTGCAAACAATGATGCATGGGAAGTATCTACAGCTTTAGAATCAGTGCAATATAAACCTAAGATGGTAGGTGATGGTGGAGATGATACAGCACTTTATGAGGTAGGATCTAGTTTGAAATTAATTTCTCCGTCAGGGGGGAGTTGTACTTACTAAGGTGGGATTAATAGGTTTTTTATTAGGATCGGTGTTAGGAAGTTTTTGTTTAGTATTGGCTGATCGGAGTCTGACTGAACAATCATTTTGGGGAAGGTCATGCTGTACGTATTGCAAAAAGAAATTACGTTGGTATGACCTTTTCCCAATTCTCTCTTTTATCTTACTGAAAGGCCATTGTAGGTATTGTAAAAAAAAGATAGGGTTGCAATACCCGGCTGTTGAACTGACACTAGGTTTAGTAGTTGGTTATTTGTTTTATCAAAGCCTTAACAATTTACCCTTCGGCTTTGCTCAGGGCGGGCAATTTACAATCAATTTTCAATTCTTAATTCTCTTTGGGGATCTAATTTTAAAAACTTTTTTTATAGTTGTTTTAGCTATTTTGTTTATTACTGATCTTCGTGAGATGTTTATCCCTGACAGGATAATTTTGCCTTCTATTTTAATAGGGTTAGTTGCTATCCTGCTTTTGACAGTTAGTAAAATAGGATATCTATATTATTCGCTGGCCAATACTGCAATTGGGAAGTTGTTGCTTTGGCCAAACAGTGAATATTTCCCAAGACATGCCTTAATAATTGTTCAACCTTTTCTATATTCCCTGCTGACGGCTATTTTAATAGGAGGCTTTTTTATGTCCCTTATAATTATTACTAAAGGAAAAGGAATGGGTGGAGGGGATGTTAAATTAGGGACTTTTATTGGATTGATGTTGGGTTTTCCCCAAAGCCTGTTAGCAATATTAACTGGATTTATATTAGGAGCTGTGTTTTCAATAGGACTAATAATTATCGGGAAGAAACACTTTGGTCAGTCTATCCCCTTTGGCCCGTTTTTAGTATTAGGCAGTTTGATTTCTTTATTTTGGGGAAATCAAATTTTAAATTGGTATTTGCATTTAAGTATATGAAATTATGAGTAAAATGATAGATTTGTATGCTATAATCAAAATATGAAACAGCAGATTGCAAACTACACGATTATTATTGAAAAAGAAAAGAGAACAGGGACGCAGAAAACATGTTATACAGCATTTGTCCCTCTACTTGGTATTGCCACAGAAGCAGATACAGTAGAAAAAGCTCAAACAGCAATACAATCACTTATTCAATTCCATATAGAGTCTTTGGCGATGGAAGGGTCAGAAATTCCCGTTCAGACAAAAGATGCGTTAGTTACAAAGTCGGAAGTAATTCTTCCTGTTGGAGCAAACATTGCTTATTCATGACCAAATTGCCTCAGATAAAGCCAAAAGCGCTTGTTGGCTTTTTTATCAAACAGGGGTTTTCAATTACCAGACAGGTGGGTTCTCATATAAGACTTACTCATGAAAACGGCAGAAAAATTACTATCGCGGCACATAATAAACCGTTAGCCCCTGGAACTTTTCATTCAATTCTGAAACAAGCAGGTATGGATAGAGAAACATTTCTTGAATTATTTGGAAAATAGAGAAAATTAGATTATTGACACAGCAATCTCAATAGGTGTTAGTATTAATTATACCAGTCGTATTTGAAAATACTTATGAAAAAGAATTTAGGCTTTACTCTTATTGAGTTGTTGGTAGTAATCTCTATTATTGGTATTATGTCAGCTTTGGGCTTAGCCCTTTTTAGTAAGGCACAAGGTAAGGCCCGTGATGGTCAGAGAAAACTTGACATTACTTCAATTGCCAAAACCTTAGAAATTCATAAAACAGATAGTGGCTACCAAAAGTTGTTACCTGCATGGTTTGAGAAAAACTCTAAACCAGCTGATCCTAAGGGTGGAAACTACTGTGGTTGTGAAATCGGAACTTCTTCAGATCTTACTAATGCAGATTGGGGTTCTAATACTACTGTTTGTCCTGTCACGTTAGGCGTAGCCGGTTGTACGGGTGCTTCTTGGAGTAATGTTAGTACTACCGACTTTCCTACTCCTAATGCTTCCTCTTGGCGGGTTTGTGCTCATATGGAAACAAACGATGAAGTCTTTTGTAAACACAATGTTCAATGAAAAAGTCTTTTGGTTTTACCACGTTCAGTTTACTACGATTCGGTTTACTACGTTCAGTTAATCATGAACGTAGTTTACACGAACGTAGTTTACATGAACGTGGTTTTACCCTTATTGAATTATTAGTAGTAGTGGCAATTATTGCGTTGTTAACTACTATTGGTATTGTTATTTATGCTGATACTCAAAGTAAAGCCAGGGATGTCAGAAGAAAATCAGATATTGATACCATTGCTAAAACTTTAGAAGTGCACAGGAGCGATAATGGAGGTTATCAATCTTTGGCTGATACTCAATTTGACCCTGGCAGAGGTATGCCAAAAGTTGATTCTAAAGGGATTTTTTATTGTTTAAAAACTGATCCTAACAACGCTTTTCCTTCTGATACTGGTTGGAGTACCAGTAGTTGTCCATCCAATGACTGGGTTCAGGTAGTAGCAGGTATTCCTGTAAGCGGAACTACTGCCTGGGGTGTTTGCGCCCTTTTAGAAAACGCTTTTACTAAAGCTGATGGCACTTCTATCAAAATTTACTGTCGGTTTAATAACCAGTAAATTTGAATCTAAATTGGGGTATTGACAAGGTTTTTTTGTTATGCAAATAATAGATTACTAAGAAAAATTTAATGAAAAAATACCTGCCCATCTCTAAAGCTTCTTCCTGTTTTACCACATTCATGAGAACTGAACGTGGTTTTACTTTAATTGAACTGATGGTAGTAATAGCCATTATCGGTATTTTAGCTGTTGTTGGATTAGGTGTTTTCAATGGGGCTCAAGGTTCTGCAAGGGATGCCAGAAGACAAGCTGAGATTGATTCCCTGGCAAAAAATATTGAATCAACAAGAGATCCTCAGACAGGAAGTTATCAATATACTAGTACTTTTATGGCAAAAGATTACCCCAATGGTTTAGTTGATCCAGGCTCTTTAGTATATTGCCAGTCAGCTGATCAAACTGTTACGCCAACAAATCCAGCAGTTTGGACCAGCACATCATGTCCTGCTGGTTGGGCAGCTATTGGTGCTGCTGGAGGTAGTACTCCAAATTCCACAGTTTCTTCGGTTAGCGGTAATACTAACGATTTAACAGATGGTAGTCTTGCTGGTGTTGTTATTAAGAGTTGGAAAGTATGTGCTACACTGGAAAGAAGTAATAAGGTATTCTGCAAATCAAACCTGATTCAGTAATTCGTGACTACTTCAACCGTGAAAAAATTTCTGCCTAAAACTTACAGTAGTATTCAAGGATTCACTTTAATTGAACTCTTAGTAGTAGTAACCATCATAGCTATTTTATCTGCCATAGGTATTACTGCTTTTGGCAGAATCTCAGCAAACGCCAGGGATGCTAAAAGGAAAGCTGATATAGAGGCTATAGCTAAAGCTTATGAAAAAAATTATAACTGGGCAACGGGTAAATACCCGGTATTAATTGATACTGATTTTACTGCTAAGAAAAAGCCTATTCCACCGGAGGGAGGGACATACGACGGTCTTCTTAGTACTGCTGATACCAGTTCTTTTACTGTTTGTGCCAGATTAGAAACTAATCAAGCACTTACCGTTTGTACAGATACAAGCGCTACTTGTTATTGCCAATCCTCTGCCTTGGGTATAACTACTGGAGCAGGTGCTTCTTCGAATTGTCCTACAACTATAACTTCCGGTACTATTTGTAATGCAACTGGAGTGCCGGTGGGGACGACGACAGTATATTTCTGTCCACCGACTAATATTAGTTGTGCCGGTGGTAGTCCTGGTAGTAGTACACCAATTTATAATGGTAACTATTATAGCGCAGCCTCAGGTGGAAATGTAGCTGGGACAGTGACTGTCTATAAACAGTTTGAGGGACCAGGATCTACAAATACAATAAGTGCCGTAGCCAGAACTACAAATCCTTAAAATGTCTAAGTTGCGTGGCTTTACCCTCATTGAACTATTAGTAGTAGTAGCAATAATAGCTATCTTATCTGCCATAGGTATTACTGCTTTTGGGAGTATATCTGTAAACGCCAGGGATGCTAAAAGGAAAGCTGATGTAGAGTCTATAACTAAAGCTTTAGAAAATAAGTTTAATCCTGAAACCGGGAAATATCCAGTTGATTTACAAGCTGGCTATTTTACTGCAAATGCCTTACCTCAAAAGCCTGAAACAGGAAATTATGAGGACATTACTTGGACTGATAGCGATCACACTGGTTTTCAAGTATGTGTTACTTTAGAAAAAGAGAGTACTAAGTATTGTAAGCAATCATCTCAGGGTAAGTTTGTAGCAGCAGCAACCCCTACACCATCCCCTGTTACACCAATCCCTGCACCTATTCTACCACCAACCTCTCAGGCATCTCCTTGCCCGGCATTTAATAATCAGGCTTCTCAGGTGTGTGCAGTTATTGCTCAATCAGGCTCTGCACCCTTACCTCCCGTAGAACAGCCTTTATATGCAAAGTGTAGCGATATAAGGATAAGTATTGGTACTGGTCCAATAAGTTGTGAAACCGCTGGGGGAAATACTGCTTTGGGTACTATAAATGGTTATTATAATTCTTACTCAGGAGGTTCTATTCAAAGTGGTTATTACGCGTTACGACCGGATTTTTACTCGCCGCTTTATACCATCATTATTCGTCCTTAGTTTAGATTGATTTCGGCTTTATTCTGGCAAGGTAAGCAGTCAACGGGTTTGTAGTTTTAGTCACTTTGTCGTATACTTAATTTATGCAGCAAGTATCTATCAAACAAGCATTTTGGGATTATAAATTTACCGAACATCAGCTCTTGCAAAAATTATCAAAAGGCACAAAAGAGGAAAAAGCATGGATTATAGGAAGAATGCTGGAAAATCTTCCTTTTAATTCTATATGGAAATATATAACACCCAAGCAAGTAAAAGATTTCTTCCCATATCTTCACCTTCGTTCAAAGCTTAAACAGATTTGGAGCTACACCCTTTCTTTGTGGGATAAATATGAAAAAGATTCTCACTAAACTTCAAGAGGAAGTTCTTCAAAGCTTTTTTGCCCAACCTGTCGGAGCATCCTATTTCCTCACCGGCGGTACCGCACTTTCTGGATTTTACTTCAATCATCGCGAGAGTATTGATCTTGACCTTTTCACCTTTGAAACTATTGAGATTGAGCCTGTAAGGCAAATATTTAGCGCTATTACAACGGGTGCTCGTTTATCTTTGGATCATCGTGTTGCAACAGAAGGATATCACAAATTTTTCCTAACAGGTAAAAATGAGGAGCTTAAAATTGATCTTGTTAAAGATCAAAAGGTTCACTTTGGTAATATTAAGTTTTTTGGAAATATAAGAGTAGATTCTATAGAAAACATTGGCAGCAATAAAATTACAGCAATTTTTGGCAGAACCGAGGCAAAAGACTTCATTGATCTTTATTTTATTCTTCAGAAAAAACTATTTACTTTTCAGAAACTATTTCAAGATGCTAAAAAGAAAGATCTGGGTCTTTCCGAATTTTATCTTGCCCACATGTTGCTGGAGGTAAAAAATCTTAAAAATTTTCCCAAGATGCTTGTTCCTTTTAACAAAGATGAGATGAAGAGTTATTTTGTCTCACTGGCAAACAATCTGCTGTTGGAAGTAAAGCCCAGGGAATTGTAATACTGTATAAACTGTGACAAAATAGAGTTAATGTTTAAATCCCGTGGGTTTACCACGCACCAGTCGGTGCATGGCTTTACCCTTATAGAGCTGCTTATCACCATCAGTATTATTGCCATACTGTCTGCTATAGGAATGATTGCTTATTCAGCTGTTTTAAAACAGGGACGGGATGCCAAAAGACATTCTGACTTAAGGACTATACAATCTGCTTTGGAACAATACCATTCAGATCAAGGATCCTACCCTATATCTGGTGGCTCTTGTTCTGATAATGGTCATTTAATAAGTGGTTGTCCTTTCAAAGATCCGACCGGCAATAAAACATATATCAATATTGTTCCGAATGATCCAATAACGGCAAATAGTCGGATATACCGATTTGAACTTACGACATCCAGTTATGTGTTATGCGCCTTATTTGAGGTTACACCAACGTTAAAGCCTAGTGAATGTACTATGAAATGTTCAAGCGAAGCAAATGGATGGTGTAACGGTGGAGTGTCCCCTCCATAATACTAATTTACAATTTACAATTTACAATTTACAATGGAATGAGATGAAATTTTCTGCCTTAGGTTTTACCACGTTCAGTTTACTACGATTCGGTTTACACGAACGTAGTTTACATGAACGTGGTTTTACCCTGGTTGAGCTATTAGTGGTTGTAGCTATTATGGCTTTAGCGGGAACTTATACTCTTTCCAATTATGGATCTTTTGGGGAAGACCAGAAATTAAAAAATGCTGTTTTAGATATTCAAAGCCAACTCCGGCTAGCTCAAACAAATGCGACTGCTAATGTAAAATGTAATACCCAATATGGTGCTTTGTGGCAGGTTGAATTTCCTAATACAACAACCATGCAATTGACATGTGCGGAACAACCTTCACGTTTGATATCTATAAAAAAAACATTAAGACTAAGCGCAAACATTACAATACTAAAAATATGTAAACTTAATGATAATAGTTGTATTGATGGTCAAATTCGGACAAATGTAATAGCTTTTGTTCCACTAAACGGAGAGGTGCTATTGCAAGGTTGGCCTGCACTGGAGATCACTCTAAAAAATATTAAAACAGGATCTACTAAATCTTTAGTTATTGAGAAAGGAGGCAGGATTTATGCGCAATAATCAAAATGGTCAATCTTTGATAGAAGTAATTGTGGCCTCGGTTGTGGGGATTTTAGTAGTGACAGCTTTGGTTTTGGCTACTATTTTTTCTTTAAGAAACGCTAGTTTTGCCAAAAATTCTGCCCAGGCCACAAAATTAGCCCAGGAAGGGATGGAAAAGGTAAGAACCTTACGGGATAGAGATGGTCAGGTGGATTATACTATTTTACCTGGTCCTCCTGCTACTTATGCCACCAAATTTAATGATTTATGGCCTCCTGTTTCCCTTATTTGTCCTACAAACTGTTATTTTTATTTTAATGCAAGTGGTGTACTGTCGGGTGGAACCGATACTACGTTGGAATCCATTCCGCCAAATTTCCAAAGACAAATTGTCATAGAAGATGCAGGATCTAACCAAAAAACAGTTACAGTTATTGTTAGATGGACTGATTTTGCAGGAAAGCATGAATCAAAATTGACAACAATATTAAGAAAGCTATAAGAATTATGAATCAAAAATCAAATGGTTTTACCACGTTCATGAGAACTGAACGTGGTTTTACTCTGATTGAAATGCTGGTGGTGATGGCTATAACTGCTGTTACAGGAGTAATTTTGGTAATGATTTTTACTAATACTTTGCGCGGCAGTAATAAATCACAAATACTTTCTGCGATAAAACAAAATGGCCAATCAGTTCTGGAAAATATGGATAAAACTATCAGGAATGCAGACAATGTAGTTTGTCCATCTACAAATATTCAGTATAAATCATTGGTAGTAGTAAAAAATGGTGTTTACACACGTTACAGATTTACAGATCCTTCTCTCTCCTCTATTGCTAATGGACTGATTTACCAAGACAGCCCTGCTAAGCAACTTGTTGCAGGTGTGTTTCCAGACAGAGAAGAAACAGATTCAGAATTTGTCAGCCGTGTGTGCCCTTTAACTGATCCTTTAAGTGCACCTACTATTCTAACTGATACCAATATCCAATCAGGTGTTTCAGTAGTTAATGGGTTGTTTGCAAGAAATAGATCTGCCGGTTTTATGGATCAAGTGACAATACAGTTTGATATAACGACCGGAGTGGGTGTATCTCAATCTGTGGCTGGTCAGATTGACCCTGTACGCTTTCAAACAACAATACAACTGAGGTAAGATAAAATCTATGCATTATAAACAAGAAGGCCAGGTTATTATAATATTAATTTTAGTAATGACAGTTGCTTTGGCTATTGGATTATCAGTAATTCAACGCTCATTATCTGATATTTCTACCTCTTCCAAGGTTGAACAATCCTCCCGGGCTTTTTCTGCAGCAGAAGCAGGGATAGAGAAAGCTATCCAGGCTGATACAGCTATTTCTTCTCCTGTTACTTTGGGTAATAACGCAATTATTCAAGGAGTGGATAAAAATGAAGTACCTGCGACTGGTCAAGCCTTAGAATACCCTCTAATAGGCAAAGAAGAAATGACCCAAGTCTGGCTGGCTGATCCTAGTACACTTGCTGAAGTTTATAATAAATCCAGTTTTGATCTGTATTTTGGTACACCGAATACAGCTGATAAGCCAGCTATAGAGGTGACAGTTATCAGTTGGGATGGAGTTAAGTATGTTTCTACAAAAAAGTTTTTTGATGCAGATACAAGCAGGACTACGACTAACAGTTTTGCAGCTGCAACTTGTAATCACAATCATACAGTACTGACAAATGCCAATACTGCGAGTAGCACATTTGATTGTAAAGTTTCTGTTAGTGGTTATAGTTATTCAACTCCAGCAAAACCGATATTAGCCAGGATCAGACTTTTATACTCATCTATCAGTCACCCCGTAGCTCTTGCACCTGTTTCTTCTGGTTCACTACCTGCACAGGCCAGAATTTATACAGCTACTGGAATTTCCGGAGGAACTCAGAGAAAAGTTCAGGTCTTTAGACTGGATAAAGTAGTCCCCCCTTATTTTGATTATGCGATTTTTTCTGCAGGTACTATAGGTAAATGAAAATCAAACTTGAGTCAGGTTCTTCACTTATTGAATCTCTGTTAGTAATTGTAATGGTTGGGATAATTGTTGTTTTGATGGCTAACTTACCTAGTGCTATGAATTTGGTAAACAAAAGTAAGCATTCAAGTTTGGCAAGAGAAATAGCTTCTAAACAAATTGAAGATAAGAGAATGATACAGTATGCTAATTTAGTTAATGATAATAGTCTTGTCGTGGATTCCAGGTTAAGCTTGCTTCCGGAGGGCAGTGGAGTGGTGATAGTAGAAGATTGTGATCCTTTAATCTGTACAAGTGGAGAGCATATTAAGCAAGTGTCAACTACAATCAGTTGGAAAGATAATAACAAACCACAAACTATAACTCTAAAAACTATGATTGGTGAAAAAGGCCTTAACCAATGAATTCCAAAGGTTTAACTTTAGTTGAACTGCTTATATCAATGTCAATTGCAGTGGTGGTTGGTGGTTTATTAATTGCAATTATAGTTAATAGTTCAGGATTATCTTATAAGCAGTCTTCAAAGGTAAGCATAGGATTGAATACTAATGATGCATTAGCCCAGGTTCGTAAAAATATTAAAGAATCAAGCGCAGTTACTCCCTCTTTTACAATAGGTTCTAAAACCTATACCTCAGGACTATCACAAATAATACTAAAAGTTCCATCCCTTGATCAATCCGGTAATATTATTCCCAATACTTTTGATTATTTTATTTTTTTCCAGGATCAAACCAAACTACGTTTTAAAGTTTTTCCAGATCCTGTAAGCACCCGCAAAGCACAAGATCAAATATTTTCTACCTCTTTAGATAGTTTGCAGATTCAATACCTTAACTCTGTAAATCCGCCTGTGGAGGTTGTTCCTGATGCAGCTGCTAAGGTCAGGATGACTATTACTTTAAAACAAAAAAACGGCACAAACTATGAGATTATTACCGCAACTTCAGAAGCGAATTTAAGAAATGATTAAATAATGAGGATATCAAATTCGTGGAAAAATGAAGACGGACAAATGCTGCCTTTAGTGTTTATAGCTCTAGGGGTAGTACTCTTTACTGTACTTTTTATAATTGGCGGATCACAAGTTTACTTTCAAAATGCCATTTATTCTTACCAAGCTGAACAAGCAACAGCCTTAGCTGAGGCAGGGGTGGATAAGGCCATAACTTCACTTAATATTACCGGCGGAAACTACAATGGCGAGCCTGAAACTGTTCTTGGTACGGGATCATATTCTGTTAATATTACGTCGGTAGACGCGGCTACCAAGGTTATTCAAGCAACAGGGTATATACCAAATAAAACTCAAGCAAGAGTTAAAAGAACAATTAAGATTACTGCTTCCAGAGGAGTTGGCGCAGCTTTTAATTACGGGATACAGGTGGGAGAAGGAGGTCTTGAGCTGGGGAAACATAATATAGTTTATGGAACAGTTTTTTCCAATGGCAATGTTACCTCTGATGATGATAATCAAATTACCGGTGATGCCTGGGTGGCCGGCGGTCCCCAACCCAGCGCAGATCAGGCAACAGATTGCGATGCTTCAAATTGCGCTGACTTTTTATTCGGTAAGTTAGTCAACGGAGAAACGCGGTTAGACGTAGCGCAAAGTTTTAAGCCCGGGGAAAGCGGGGCTTTAAATAAAGTATCGGTAAAAATAAAGAAGTTTGGCAACCCTGCTGATGTGATATTTAGGGTATTGCAGGATTCAGGCGGCAAACCTGATAAAAATGCTGTTTTAACAACCGGTACATTGTATTCAAACCTGGCAGGAGGCAATTACGGATGGATAGACGTCACTTTTTCCTCCCTGCCCGCTCTAACTAAAGATATTGCTTACTGGCTGATGATTGATACTTCCTTGGACACGAATAATTACTGGTCCTGGCAAAATGACTTGGCTCAAAGTTATAACCGAGGTTCATTGAAGTGGTCTCCCAATTGGAGTACTGGAAATCCCGCCTGGAACGTTATAAGCGGTGATTTAAGTTTTAAAACCTTTATGGGCGGAGCTCCAACGTCTATCAGGGCAACTAAGAGTCTTAGGGTTGACGGGGATGTCCATGCCAATACAATTGAAAAACTGACTATTGGCAAAGATGCTTATTTTCAAACAATTATTTCTTCAACTGTTGCAGGTACAAAGCATTCTAGTTCAGCCGATCCTCCGCCAAAAGTTTTTCCAATTTCCGATGCTAATGTAGCTGACTGGAAGCAGCAGGCAGCAGCTGCGGGTGTGATAAACGGTAATATTACTGATTGCGTAGCCACCCTTAATGCAGGTAAAATTGCAGGTAATTTTATCCTGGACCCGACTAAAAAATGCGTAGTCACAGTCAAAAGTCCGGTCTGGATTACCGGTAACCTTAACGTTGATAATAAAAATACCTTTAAACTCGATTCTTCATACGGTTCAACCTCCGGAGTCATCATAGTTGACGGGAAAGTAGAGATGGATAACGCTAACCGTTTTGAAGGTACTGGCGCAGGGTCTTCTCTTTTGATGGTGTTGTCGAATTATGATTCCCGAACAAACGGCATTCCGGCAATCAAAGTTAAAAACAATGGGAATACCGGAGTGTTTTATGCAGGTAACGGCATTATTGAACCAGGCAATAATAATACCTTTAAAGAACTGACAGCCTGGGGAATTAGACTGGTTAATAATTCAACCATTGATTATGAAACAGGATTATCCAGTACCTTGTTTACCTCCGGCCCAAGCGGATCTTATTCTTTGCTTAAAGGAACATACCAGGTAAAGTGACAATTGACAATTGACAATGGAAAATTGACAATTAGAAAACTACATATGGCGAAAATTACTGTTGGTTTAGATATTGGTTTTTCATCTATAAAAGTGGTTTCTCTTGCCCGGGATAAGGATGCTTCAAAGCTTATTTCGCTTGGTTTCATAGCTTCTCCTTTGCCAGGCATGTTGTCTGATGTAGATACTGATTTAGAGGCAGTAGGAAGCGCCATCAAAAAATTACTTTCGGCTACCAGGATAGAAGAAAAGGAAGTTATTACAGCGCTTCCGGAGTCAAAAGTTTTTACCAGGGTTATTGATGATTTGCCTTTTTTAACAGATAGTGAATTATCTTCTGCAATCCGCTATGCAGCTGAAGAATTTATCCCGATGCCTCTTGCAGATGTTAATTTAAACTGGCAGGTATTATTTAGATCTGATAATAAGGCTAAAGAAACAAAAACAGTAGTTTTAGTAGTGGCATCCCCTAAGAATGCTGTCTCCAAGCATATTAGGGTTTTGACAATGGCTGGTATTAGGCCTAAAGTGTTAGAAACAGATACTATAGCGATTACCCGCTCTTTGGTTGGTAGTAATGTATTTTCTCCCAGTACTTTAATTGTGCAACTTGGCGCAATTACAACTGATTTTGCAGTAACTTCAAAAGGGTTAATTTGGCTTACCCGTTCTATTTCTACCGGCGGTATTGCTTTAACCAGATCATTAGCTCAGCATTTTAATTTTGAAATTCCACAGGCTGAGGAATATAAAAAAATTTACGGTATGAATAAAGAGCAATTGGAAGGAAAAGTATATGACGCTTTAAAACCTATTGCAGATATTATTGTTGGAGAATCAAAAAGAGTAATGCAGGCCTTTGAATCAAAATACCCACAAAACCCTATTAAGAGGGTTGTTCTTTCCGGAGGCGGAGCGAAAATGCCGGGACTCGTTGTTTATTTTGCCAATAATTTAGCCTTAGAAGTTCAGGAAGCTGACCCCTGGTATTCTATTGTTAAAGATAAATCTTTAATTTCCAAATTATCTCAAGATGCTTCTTCATATTCTGTTGCTGTAGGACTTGCATTAAGAGAAGAATAATATGGCCAAAATTGCAATAAACTTGCTTCCACCGGAATATGGGGCTCAGTCACTGAAAGAAGCCAAATTCTATAAAATTCAGGCTATTGGCGTTGCTACTCTTTTACTGATGATTTTCCTGGCATCTTTAACGGTTTTTTTAAGAATTCTGCAAAGTCAAAATATCACCCAAGTTCAAAATAAGTTAACTGCATCAGAGCAAAAGATTTCTGATCTGAAAAATACCCAGGCTTCATTGTTATTGTTAAAAAATAGATTAACCACTATAAACCAATATTTTGGTGTTCCTTCCAAACAGACCGAAATGTATAAATTAATTACTGCCCTTCTTCCTGCAACTGTTTCTGTAAGCTATATTTCGGTTGAGAAAACAGGAGAAGTATTAATTTTAGCTATAGCGCCTGATGGGAATTCTCTAGATAGTTTAATTACTAATTTAACAACTGAGGAAAGTAATCAAGATAAAATTTCTCAGGTTTCTTTGGAAGGTATAAATCGAGGCAGGGATGGGATTTATAGATTAAGTATGAAGATTAAATCAAAGATATAGAAAAAATGAAAAAAGCAGAAATACTTGATTTTTACCGTGAATATAAGCTCTTTATTTTTCCGGCAATTGTTGCGATATCCTCTCTTATACTAATTGTTCTTGTAATATATCCTCAAATAACTAAACTTATAGCTAATAATAAATTTGTAGATGAAACTGCCAATAAATCAAAATTTCTAGAAGGCAAATCTAGAGTTTTAGAAAGCTTTACTGCGGCTGATTTAGATCAAAAGGTGAATTTTGTCTTGGGCTCTTACCCAACAGAGGAAGACTTTATCTCTGCTATGGGTTTATTGCAAAATTTGATTTCACAAGGGGGTTTTAATGCTCTTTCAATATCACTCGCTGCCGGTTCTGCCAATACGCAAAGCTATGGCATTAAATTAGATATCTTGGGTTCAAGCAGTGCGTTGTCTGCTTTAATTAACAGTATAGAAAATTCACCAAGACTTATGAGAGTAAGCAGTATTGAAACTTCTAACGAAAAAAGCTCACAGGCAACAATATCTCTTATTATTAATATTTTATATGCAACAGCGCCTAGTGGATTTGGGAGTATTGATTCTTCTCTTCCTGAGTTATCACAAAAAGATGAGGAAATACTGGCAAAACTTGCAAGTGTTTCAGGGGGGAGTTCTATTAATCAACAAAAAACTTTACTTGGTCCTCGCGGTAAATCTAATCCTTTTGAGTGAGTAGATCTGGGCGCATTTTTTTGGTTTTTTCCAGGGATTTTTCTTTCCGCCATTTGGCAATCTCACTGTGGTTTCCTGAAAGGAGGATAGCAGGAACTTTTTTCCCTTTAAAATCTTCGGGACGGGTGTATTGGGGACCTTCAAGTAACTTTTCTGTAAAAGACTCATTAATTATAGCTTCAGGCTTTTTAAGGACGCCCGGGATTAATCTAACTACAGAGTCTGCAATGACCATTGAAGGGATTTCGCCGCCAGTTAGTACATAATCCCCAATTGAGATTTCCTCGTCAATATATTGATCTATAAAACGCTGGTCAACTCCTTCATAATGCCCGCAGATAATGATTAGATGATCTAATTTGGAAAATTCTCTGGCTCTGGATTGTTTATATGGAATTCCTGAAGCTGACATTAAGATAGTTTTCAGGTTATAGGTTTTAGGTTTTAGTTCTCTTACTGCTTTTGCCAAAATATCGGCTTTTAAAACCATCCCTGCTCCCCCGCCGTAAGGTTTACCATCAACTACTTGATGTTTTCCGGCGCCATAGTTACGGAGATTTATAAATTCAAAACTAATTTTACCTTTATTTTGAGCTCTTTTAAGGATACTGGAATTTAATATTGGGTCAAAGACTTCCGGAAAAAGAGTAATAATAGAAATTTTCATTAAAAACTCAAGCGTTTTCCTGAGCCTTGGTTTTACCTGCTGGTTCTACTAATTGTAAGTTCACTCTCACATTTTCAGCAATAGCCCTGACTGTTAAGAGTTTCCGAATGGCTCTAATAGTCTGACCGTTCTTGCCGATTATTAAACCCATATCTGATGGGTCAACAATTAGGTTTAGGTTCATATTCCCATCTTCCAGTTGTTCATCAATTTTAATGGCTTCTGGTTTAGTAACCAGACTGGTGATAATAAAATTAAGAAGGTCTTTCATCTGTTTTCTCTTCTTCTTTAGTTTGTTCTACTTTTTCAGATGGTTCTGCTTTTTCCGGGGCTATTTTTACCGCTTTCTTAGGTTTTTGAGGTAATCTTTGTGGCGCTTTACCAATAATTCGGAGGTATCCAGTACTTGGCTGAGCACCTTGTTTGATCCAGTGATCAATCCTGTCTTGTTTTAATTTTATATCTTTTGGATTAGTTAAAGGATTGTAAGTGCCTAAAAGCTCTATGTATCCGCCAGTTCTCTTGGCTTGTTCATCTACTACGACCACTCTATAAAATGGTCTTTTCTTAGCGCCGATTCTCATCAAACGAATTTTTATCATAATATATTTGTTGTATGCATGGGATTATAGAGTATGCGAGTAGATTAAGTCAACCACGTTCATGTAAACTACGTTCATGTTTAAGTGAACGTAGTAAACTGAACGTGGTCAATCTCTTTAAAGCTTCTGTTGCTGCTAACTCTTCTGCTATCTGTTTACTTGCTCCGTCCCCTTTGACGTATTGCCTGCCTTTTAAATAGACTGCTACAGTAAATAGTTTAGCATGATCCGGGCCGGTTGTTTCCAATATTTTATAATGAGGTGATTCCTTAAGCTTTTCCTGAGCAATTTCCTGTAAGCTGGATTTGGCATCTTTCGGAGGACCTGATTTAACTTCGGCTGAAAAAAGAGGAAGCAACGTTTTCTCAATAACTTTTGAAACAGCATCTATTCCCTGATCTAAATATACTGCTCCGAGTAAAGCCTCATATGTATTTGCTAAAAGCTGTGAATTCTCCCTCCCTCCTCCTAACTCCTCACCTTTAGAAAGGTGTAAGAGCCTGCCTAAATTAAGTTTTTCTGCTGCTTGAGATAATGAATTAGTTTTTACAATATAAGCTCTTAAGTTTGTTAAATCTCCTTCAGCGTCCTGTAGTCTTTCAAAAAAAAGGTAAGTTGATATAACTAAAGATAAAACAGAATCTCCCAAAAACTCTAATCGTTCGTTGGATTTAATATCTAATTTAACTTCATTTAAATAAGACCTGTGATAAAAAGCCTGCTCTAGGATTTTGGGATCTTTAAAACTTATATCTAACTCTTTAAGTAATTTATCAAATTCTTGCGTTTGCATTACATTTTTAATCTAACAAATTATCCTCTACTAAGACTACTAAATCTTCTACTTTTTGGAGGTTCTTTAGATCTCCTGGCTCAAAAGTAATATTAAATTTTTTAGATAGATTTGATATTAAATCATTTAATTCAATAGGGCCGAGCCCTAGTTCTTCACGCAAATTCGCATGTCTTTCTAGGTCCTCAGGGTTTAGGCCTAAATGTTCTGCTATGGCTTTTATAATATCTGATGAGGTTGGCATTAAATTTTTACTCCTTTCATTTTAACTATTTGACCCAAAGCTCCATTAATGAAGCTGCTTGACGAGTCAGAACCAAACTCTTTTCCCAACTCAACAGCTTCATCAATAATTACTTTGGCAGGTGTCTCTTTTCTTATTATTAACTCAAATACTGCTAAACGCAAGATAGCTAAATCAATTCTATTAATACCAGTAATTGGCCGACTCTTTGCAGAGTCACTAATTGTTTTGTCAATTTCAGTCAGGCTTTTAACAATCTCTGAAATATCTTTTGGAGGTTTTTTTGAATTTACAAAGTTCCAGGAAAACAAGGTCTTCATCAACTTTATACGGTTAACATGCCTTGGGTCACTTTTTAGCTTCATGTCGTATATTAATTATTGGGATTAAGCTTTTGTTACTTCTACCTTTTTAGCTCCCGAGATATTTTTATCACCGTAGAAGCCACAGCTTACACAAACCATATGGGAGAGAGTAGGTTTCCCACAATTTTTACAAACTACTAAATTAACAGCTAATTTAATAGCACTCCGCCTAGTGTTTTTTCTACCACTACTATGTCTTCTTTTTGGTTCTCCAGCCATATAAGTTTTCTAGTCCGGCATTGCATTTGCACTCAGATCATCCAATTTTGCCTTTAAAGCAGGGTATTTGTCAAGAGTGGGGTCATCTTGTAGTAGCTTTCCAGCAGCCTCTTTTGTTTTCAGGACAGCAGTTAAATCAGAAAATGAAGCTATTTTAAATTCAAATCTGCCTGACTGTTTACTGCCAAAAATTTCCCCTCCTCCTCTGATTTTTAAATCCAGTTCAGCTAGTTTTAAACCATTATCAATAGTTTCTAAATTCTTCAATCTTGAAACATTTTCTTTGCTTGGGTTTTCACTAAAGAGTAAACAATAAGATTGTTTAGACCCTCTTCCAACTCTCCCCCTTAGTTGGTGTAACTGGGAAAGGCCAAACCGTTCAGAGGATTCTATAAGCATAATTGTGGCATTGGAAACATCAACACCGACTTCTACTACTGAGGTTGAAACTAAAATATCTATTTGCTTGTTTTTAAATTTTTCCATTACTTCCATTTTTTCCTTGCTTTTTAACCTGCCGTGTAAAAGCCCCAGTTTAAGTTTAGGAAAGACTTGCTTTTGTAATCTTTCAAATTCCAGTGTGGCAGCTTTTGCTGACTTCATTGTTTCTGACTGCTCAATTAATGGGGTAATAATATATGCCTGTTCTCCTTTTTTGATTTTTTCTGCTATAAATTTATAAGCATCTGCTCTCTTTTTTTGGGGAACAACATGGGTTTTAATTTGTAATCTCTCTTTAGGGAGTTCATCAATAATTGATAAATCCAAATCACCGTATACGGTTAATGCAACTGTTCTGGGTATTGGTGTGGCAGTCATTGTTAAAAAATGAGGCAGTTTTGCTTTGCTTCTAAGTTCACTTCGCTGTTTTACCCCAAACCTTTGTTGTTCGTCCACAATAATTAACCCAACATTTTCTGTATTTAATTTTTTTGATAAAACCGCATGGGTACCAATAACTATGTCAGACTCTTCCACTTTTTTTCTGCTTCCTGTATAAATGCCGATTTTTATTCTGTAAGGCTTTAGTAATTTAGAAAGTGTCTGAAAATGTTGGAATGCCAAAATTTCAGTTGGCGCCATAAAAAGTGTTCTTAGTTTGTTTTGAAAAACAAGATATGCAACTGCAGCTGCTACTACTGTTTTGCCGGCGCCCACTTCTCCCTGTACTAACCTATTCATAGGTTGTTTTTTGCTTAAATCATTTAATACTTCTTTTAAAGCTCTTGCTTGAGCCTCAGTTAATTTGAAAGGAAGACTTTCAATAAATTTCTTAAGACTCTTTGGATTAATTTTTAAAGGCTTGACCAAAGGCTTTTTATTCCATTCAAGTCTGGTTTTTTGTGAAGCCAGGGAAACAAAAAAAAGTTCGTCAAAACCTAATCTTTCTCTTGCTTTTTCAGCCATCTGCCAACTATCAGGGAAATGGATTTGAGTTATAGATGCTGCAAGGGTTAACATATTGTTTCTAATTGAATCCGGCAGCGGATCATTGATTTGAGTTGAAATTTCCGGTATTAGACTGGAGATCTTAGCTCTTAGCCATTTGGAGGATAATCCTTCTGTTTCAGAATAAATTGGAACTAACCTTCCGGTGTGTAGAGTTTTATTGTTATTTGTAGAGCTTGTAGTTTTCTCCCATCTTGGGACCATTATTGATAATTTATTTTTATATTTAGTCAGTTTACCGGAGATTTGCAGTTTATCTCCTGTTTGGATTTGTTTAGTAAGCCAGCCTTGATTAAACCAGGTCAAGGTTATGGGTGAGGTGCCGTCATTAAAGATAGCTTGGGTTAAAATTTTTCTGGATCTTGTATAGATATTTTTAATTGACCATATTTCGCCAATGCAAGTTACAACCTGGTTGATTTGTGCATCTTTTATAGAGACAGTCTCTGAAAAATCATCATACCTAAAGGGAAAATTATAAATTAAATTTTCTACTGTTTCTATTCCAAGTTTTTTTAACTTCCAAAGTGTTCCCGGCCCAATACCGGTAACCTCTGTAAGAGAAGTCTTTAAATGCATACCCTAAATTTTAGCACTAATTATTTAAAGTAGTAAGAAGAGGCAGGAAGGAAAAAAGTATTATTGCAATTCCGGCAATTACAGACAAAATTATCCAG
>CAYMZB010000092.1:0-7529 GCA_964394845.1 uncultured Gammaproteobacteria bacterium
AGGCGACCAGCCGAGGGCAAGGCTCGCCAAAAGAAACAACAAAATACGGGTTATATGAGACACTGAGCTATTTTACCATTTATTCTGACATACGTTATGGTATTATCAAAATATGCGGATAATTGTTACTGGCGGGGCCGGTTTTCTCGGCTCATATCTCTGCGATAAGCTTTTGCAATCCGACAATCAGGTAGTTTGCATCGATAACCTGCTGACAGGGACGTTGGCCAATATCGAGCATCTAAAACCAGATCAGAATTTTGAGTTTTTACAGTTTGATGTCATAAATAAGTTGCCCAAAGTTATTACTGCTGACCAGATCTATCATTTAGCTTCACCGGCTTCACCCAACCAAGATAGTGCAAAAAGCTACCATGCTTTGGCATTCGAAACTATGCTGGTAAATACTACTGGCACTTGGAATATGGCAGAGTTGGCAGTTAAGTTAGGTGCTAAATTATTGTTTGCTTCAACCTCGGAAAGTTATGGTGATCCGCTTGAGCATCCCCAGACTGAAACCTATCGTGGTAATGTTTCAACCACTGGTCCGAGGTCAGTTTATGATGAGTCTAAAAGATTTGGCGAAACTATTGTGTCAGCCTTTGTCAGGTCAAAACAGTTAGATGGTCGGATAATTCGCATTTTCAACACTTATGGTCCGAGGATGGCTCTTGATGATGGTAGGGTGGTGATGGAATTTGCTTTAGCGGCGTTGAGAGACAAACCGTTTCTGGTGTTTGGCGATGGACAGCAAACTCGGTCATTTTGCTATGTTGACGATTTGGTTGATGGGATGATAGCTGCAATGAATAAGGACAATACCGCCGGCGAGGTTTTTAATTTAGGCAATCCCAATGAATTTACGATACTGGAGTTAGCGGAAAAATTAAAACGTATAACCGGTAGCAGCTCTGAAGTAAGTTTTTCAAAAAAGTTGCCGCAGGATGATCCTTTAAGACGCCAACCAAATATCTCCAAAGCCAAAAGGATGCTGGATTGGGAACCTAAGGTAGATTTGGAAGAAGGCTTAAAGAAGTTAATCGTTTACCTACAGACTATATAGTTTATGTTAAAATACTGCCTCATATATGGCTAATAACCCTGAAGTGTGTGGATTAAAATATCTAGGGCCGGAAATATCTATTAAAAAAGGTGGTATAAATATGGCCCTATTTTATGCTGACCCGGTTAGTCTTTGTTACGGCTGTGACAAGTGTGGATTATCAGCGCAGGTTAGGTATGGTCGCAGCGGCAGAGTTTGGCCAGATGAACAAAAATTGCAAAGCGCTATCAAGGAAGAACTCGAAAAAGATGCTGAATCTCCAGAAGGAATAATTGTTCTTGGCCGTGCTAGAATTATTCTGGAAAAGTGTCCACGCCTTAACAGGGGAGGCGCTCCAAAAGGCGCTAGAGTGTAACTTACTTTTAAACTCCAGATTTGTTAAAATTATCATTGTTTGCGCCCATAGCTCAGCGGATAGAGCAATTCGGTTCTAACGAATAGGTCGGGGGTTCGAATCCCTCTGGGCGTACTGAAGAATATAGTTTATGTTGTCAGAAGAAGCTAAATTATTTTTTCAACCTGAAATACCCTAAAGAAAACGGAAGCCTTGGAATTATTTTCAAATGAACTTTGCCAAGGTACTGATTTGGTTCTATTTCCACAATTTCGTCCAAAATAAATCTTAGCCAGAATGGATTTTTAGAAATATTGTAATCAATTCTTAAAACATTCTGTTTATTATCTTGTAACCCTTTGCCTACGTAAGTTTTAAAAGGATATATTTCTTTATTATTGAATAAATTTACACCTGTGGAGAAACTTACATCAAATTTCTTGCCTTGCCATGAAGTTTTTAGACCTTCTATAGAGCCTTTATAAAATCCATCCGGCTTAGGATTTGGAATTCTACCGCTTAAAAAAAGTTTTCGATAAGGGCTATTTTGAATTTTCCAAGTTCTGAAGGCTCCAAAAATTAATATACATGTAATTAGTACAAAAACTATAACCAGTAGAGCAAGATTAAACATCTTAATACAAGTATATACAGCTCTACTTCCTAATGGTAGTTATGAATTAAATTTGGGTAAAGTTATAATCTAAACTTGAGGAGTATCAGGCATTATAGGCATTCTTAAATGAGTTTTAATTTCATCTATTTCCCTTTTATTTCTATTATGTCCCATCCCTACTTTATCCCAAATAGCTTTTGTTTGATCTTGGAGATCATGTACATCACCAGCTAATGCTTCTAATCTTTTGGTATGATCCTCTAGAGTTTCTTTAATCCCTCCTAGTTCTTCTTTAACTCCACTTAGATCTTCTTTTATTGGTTTTAGAGATTCATCTAACAGTTTTTTAAAATCATCCTAGTTCATACACTAAAATTAACATTTTGGGTCATAAATTACAAGATAGCTTTCTATATCAAAGTTGGCCTAGAGCTATTATCTAATAACACTTTCCAGACTCCTAATGAGCCCGGCAGTTGATTACCCTGTTAGTGAACGATATAAAACAATTTACAATTTCAACAAATCCAAACCCTTTGCTCTGTCCGGTATATTTATCTGTTATTACTTGAGCTGATTGTACTTGTCCAAAAGCTTCAAACATGGCTTGAAGGTCTTGATTAGTTTTTGAGTATTGTAATCCACCCACAAATAATTTTGTCATAAATTCTTCACCTCCTTCATAACCGATTATATTTCTTCCTTCTCTTAAAAGTACAATAGTTGACAGATGGATTGGGTTTTGATAAAGTAGAAAACAATGCCCAAAGCTACTACCTTAAAAGTCTCCGCAATCGTAATAGCTTTCTTGTTATTTATTGTTTCTCCTGCGTTTGCCCTAAATCTATCTGCTACCAGAGAGGGGAATGAGAAAAGAGTAGAAACTAAACAAAAGAAAGTGGAAAATAGAATCACAATGATGCGGGAAAAACAAGCCTCCAGGGAAGCTTCTTTACAAACCAAACTGCAAACATTCAGGGATAAGAAAAAAGCCACAGCCGCTGCCAGGATTAATGAAAATTTAAACAGGATCAATGCCAGACAAACCGGGCAAATGCAGAAACACCTGGATCAAATGACCATTCTTTTAAATAAACTGGAAGATAGAGTAAATCAGGGTAAACCTGACATTAAAGATCCTGCTCTTGCCAAAGAGGCGGTTGCCAGCGCAAGAGCTACAATAGCCACAGCAAGCGCTGCTGTTTCCACCCAGGCAGAAAAAGATTATACAATTACAGTAACTTCTGAAAGCAGAATTAAAACAGACGCTAAGACCCAAAGGGATAGGCTGCACAATGACCTTTTGACTCTCAGAAAAGCAGTCATAGATGCAAAGCAATCAGTTGCAAATGCCATACGAACTGCCAAATCAAACCCCGTGCCAGTCGGCACAGAATCCAAGAAGGAGGGAACAACCAGTGAACAACAATAATACCATCCCCTCTCTGCCGCCTCAACCGCTAGACCCAAGTGAACCGGAAATCCCGGGTGATTCGAACAAAATGATTATCTGGTTTGTAATAGGACTTGTTGGAGTAATCCTGGCTGTTGGAGGAATTTTCATATTCTTGAGTAAACAACAACCGGCTTTAAAGACCCAAACTAGTGTTTCACGAACCCCTTTACCTACACCGAAAGCGAATCTGGACTTGGATTTGAATAGTATTAATGTAAACAACGGAATAGATAGTGATTTTACCTCTGTTGATCAGGATCTTAAGTTACTTTAAGGACCATTGATGTCTTACTCTTTTCGTATCCATAACAATAATATCTTCCCACACTAAACCAGGACTTTGTGATATAATGTATCCATGCATAAATCATTTTATGCAAGCGGATTTCTTTATAATTCAAAGTCTCATCAAATTCTCTTGCTTCAATCAGAACAGAATGGTGATTTTCCTTTATGGTCTTTGTTAGGAGGGGAAAACAATGAAGGAGAAGATGCAGAGGGAACTTTTCAACGGGTCATAAATAAGTCATTAAACTTAAATCTTAAAACGAAAAATATTTATCCAATCTACGACTACTTTCAGAGTTCCCGGGGTAAAGTTAATTATGTATTTTATGCTGAAATAAAAAATCCTCCTGCTTTTAAGTCTTTCAAAGAAGGTATTTTGTCCTGGGTAACTTTTAAAGATACCATTAAACTGTTGTTTTCTGCTAATACTAAACGCGATGTCATAATTGGCGAGCGTGTTATCAACCTTAATTGGCGCTTGTCTCAAAATATACAATGAGTCCTCTGATTAATTAACCAGCTTGGGAGTTATTTTTAGGATTCTATCATCTCCGTTTTGAGGGTTACCTCTTCCATCCAGATTGGAGGTGGACACATAAAGTATTCCAAGTTTTTGGTCAGCCAAAACCCCTCTTAACCTGCCATATGTACCTTTGATGACAGTTTCCCGTTGCTCTACTTTACCGTTTATAACCTCAATTCTTTCCAAAAGATTTCCGCGGAGCCCGGCAAAAAATAATGAATTTCTAAGCCTCCAGTTTTTTGAGCCGATAAATGCGCTACCGGATGGGGCATAGGTTTCCTGCTCACTGCAAAGGATAGGAGAGGTATAGGAAGAATCTTCTGAAAAGCATTCTTTTACAATAGGCCATCCATAATTTGCGCTTGCCCTAATTAAATTAATCTCATCATGGGCTGTCTCACCATGCTCTGTCACAATCAGCTCTTCTGTCAAAGGGTGAAAATCAAGCCCCTGAGGGTTTCTGTGGCCTAAGGAATAAACCAGGGATCCGCCAGTTGGGTTATCTAAAGGGACAGTACCGTCTTCATTCATTCTTAAAACCTTACCACCCAAAGAATCCAGGTTTTGGGCCAGTTCACTCTTTGCAGCATCACCGGTTAGAACCCAAAGTTTTTTATCCGGCCCAAATTTTAACCTGCCTCCGTTATGGATTACTCCTCCGGGCAGTTTATCTAAAATAATCTTCTCATCCTTAAGTTGACTTTCTTGATAGGTAAACCTTGATACCCTGTTATAAATAGCTCCTCCTTCTCTAAAAGTATAATAAAGATAAATATATTTATTTTTCTCAAAATCCGGATGAAGGGCAAGGCCTGTTAAACCGCTTTCACCTATGGATGCAACTGCCGGCAAAGAAGCAATTGTTTTAATCTTACCTTCTTTAGTTAAAATTTTCACTGTACCTGCCCTTTCCGTAATAAAAATATCTTTGTTTGGAGCAAGAACCATATCCCAGGGTACTTTTAGCCCGGAAGCTATTTCTGTAATTTCCCATTCATATTTTTCTTTGTCTGCATCATAAGCAGTAAAAGATTCTAGTTGTGATTTCGAAGGTTTCTGAGGCTTTTGCAAATTTATTGCAAATATAACTGCAAAGATAATTAGAACTGCTATGCAAACCAGATATTTTTTGGGTAAGTTCCTCAAATTTAACATTTGTTTAATGATACCTTAAATCTACTGGATAGCAAATTCTTAATATTACTGGAAGTCTTTCAGGCAACTTTGCGTACACGATCCCGAATGCTTCTCCACCCCCTCATGATGACTAAGCGGAATGATTCCCTTACTGGTATATAGCTGTTCTAAAATTTCAGTTCGTATGGGCATAAGACTTTGAAACATGGTGAGCGGGTGAGGGTGTCCTTCGTCAAGACTCCAGAGCGCCTATTTATGCACACTGACGTCTTTACTTAAAGCTACATCTACTAGTCTTTTGTATACGAAGGCTTTACCAGATCCTGACTTAAGATAAAGTTCAAAATCTTTTGCTTTTTTTATATTATCGAATGCTGAATACCAAATTAATTTCCATGGTATATGACCCTTTGTAAAATTTGATTTTCCACTATTATGCTCCTTGAATCTTTTTCTTAAATCTATGGTGTAACCGTAATAGAGGATATTAGATTTTGAACTTTGCAATATATAGACGTAGTACATAAATCGTCTGTAGCTTTAGCGAAAGACGAGAGCGGGAAACGGTATTAGAGTCGGACTTCAAACCTACTTTAATGATAATTCTGAGGAAGCTAAATTACTGGGTTATCAGTTAGAAATGCTTAGAAACCATTTAGGAGATAGTAACTACCTTTACAGATAAAAAATGTATATAATCTTTCTAATAAATGACTGAACATTATTATATTTTTATTGATGAATCAGGATGGGCTGATGTAAAGACATATAAACAGTCTAAATATTACACTATGTGTGGCTTGGTAATTAGTGAAGGTGGCAGAAGAACCCTTAAAGAGGAACTGGATAAACTAAAGCTAAAATATTTTCACGATAAGTCTTTTATACTGCATAGCGTCAAGCTTAAAAGAAAGTTAAAGACAGAAGAGAGAATTAAGGACTTTGCGGATGATCTGGAAAAATTACTCAAGAAAACTCCTTTTTATCTATTATTTGTAGTTGTCGATAAAGAGAAAGCTAGTAAAGTAAGCTGGGTTAACTCAACTGTATATGAGAGGTGTTATAGATCCTTAATAGGTAACTTGATTAAGTTTTTAATTGCTAAGGGTGCTATTGGTCATATCCACGCTGAGGCAAGTTCCACAGAACAAGATATTCATTTGTATAAAAGCTTTTTTCATTATATAGCTCATGGGCTTGATCATTTATCTATTAATTCGGAGAGTGTAAAACAACATTTAACAACTGTAAGCTTCGTTACTAAAATTAATAACGATCCTGAAGAACAAATGGCGGATTTGTTTGGTATTTGTGGAAAAATTAACGCTCAACTTGAAAAAGGAGAGATAGAAATTGAAGAGATGGATCCTTTAGATATGGTACTTTATAATTCAATGCAAAAGAGGTTATTTAATATAGCTAATGCTAAAAATCCAAAGAAAATCAGTTTATACAAGGATATAAATCCATTCGTTAAATTCCCATAAAAAACTGGTTAGCGGTCGTTAGACACACTTACCAGCTTTCTTGTTAATATTATACTTCTATCTAATTAAGAATTCAACTACTAATTATAAATACAACGTTTAGATTGTTGAGACAATCTAAATACCTCTTGGAGCGGGTGAGGGGATTTCAGGCGTACTCCAAAACCTATTTAATGATAGTTCAGAGGAAGCTAAATTATTGGCATTCCAATTACAGCTTTTGAAAAGATCATCCTGGGATGATCTAAAAAATAAAAACTTGAAACCTTTCTAATTGAGTAGGCTGAGATACATCGGTAACACTTTTCTGTTCGAACGAGCCTTGTTTTTAGATTTTATCATGTTTACTTCATTCATACACTTCAGTTATGACTTCTGAGCTTTCTCATTAGTTTGTGAAGCTATTTGGACCATTTCTTGCTCAGTTGCACTACCAACAAAATTTAGCCGTGCAATAAATTTTTCAATAAATTCTTTTTTAGCCATAGATTTAGAAGTGTTACCGATGTGCCCTGCTCGTTCAAGCTGTTGACAAAATAAAGCATTTGTTTTATTATTAATATACTGTTATGACATTTATAGAAGGTGAGACACGTCCCCCTGTAGAACAAACTCGAACCGTTTT
>CAYMZB010000093.1:0-4139 GCA_964394845.1 uncultured Gammaproteobacteria bacterium
ATATGATTTACTCTGAGGTTTCTCTTTACCCACCCACATCATCTTTCTTTTTATGTTTTCTGTATCACCACAATGCTCACATTTAAGAGGAGTTGGGCCTTGATACTTTTTCCAACCGCATTTAAAGCATTTCCACGAAAAAGCCCAGAGATTCCGCATTATAGGCACCATTGTCACATCATCCCCGGCCTCCTTAAACGCTTCAATCATTTTACGGTCAAACCCTTTATCAAAAGCACAATGAGCGTCTATCTTCATCACATATTTAGCTTTTGATAGTTTACACGCAATATTAGTTGCTGCCCGTTGTCCTATTGACTCAGGAACATAAATAATATTTACTCTTTCATGCTGGGGAATAGGGGGATCCGCCAAACCACCATCTAAAACAGCAATAATCTCGGTATCCGCTTCAATATTAGCTAAGATATCTTCTATTGTCCGGGCCAAAAACATTTCGTTTCTTGAAGGTATTAGTATGCTTAAATCGTGGCTCGCCATGACAGTATATATTTAACCTATAAGCGCACAAAAAGCAATCCAGTAATTTTTTAAAGATTTATATCATGGCTTCATAGCTATATGATATTTTTCAGACTTTTGTTTTGAAGTATAATCACCATATGACTGATACCGAACCAGTTGGGATAACTAGAGATAGAATAGGACAAATACCCGATGCACGGAGTCTGCCATTTGAGCCATTTGCCCCAGATGGTATCCCTTCTGCAAGCTCAATTTTAGAAAGCGTAAATCATGATGAGATTCCTAAAGCTAAAGCGAATAAAGATTATAATGGAAAGACAGATGAGGAGCTTGGTATCGGAATTCCTCAGCTTGTTGACGATTGCCTTTCAGAAATGATGTTGTATGAAAAAATTTCAAGGCAAAGTGCGAAGGAGCGTTTAGAAAAATTAAGAGAAGTCGCCCCAAGTGTTACAAGAATTGTCGATTTTTCTGCTCCCGGAGATTATTATCATTTAACTAAAGAGGATAGATTTAAAAAAGAACCAGCCATGATAGGAGCAGATCGTGTCAGGTCTGATCAAGCAGCTATACTTGCAATTGTGCTTGCAGGAATAAAAGAGAACTGGCCGGAAGAAGAACTTTTGCTATTCTTAAATCAGCATGTTCTTACTAGCGATAATCCTGAACTAAACAAGCTAAGAGAAAAAGCAAAACAAGCGGTAACAAAATCAGGGATTCGCCTTGTGTACTCAGGACGGGAAGACGAAGTAAAAGCAATAGAAACTGTCCTTAATCAAAAAAATATATTTATTCCTAAGGAGTGTGTTGATTTTCTAGGACCTGAGGGCATTGAAAATACTGTTGGTCAAATAAGAGAAACAAAAAAATATTTAGGTAAATACCTAAAAGATGGTGACTCGTATATTGTGCCAATTAATGTTCAGGGAATAAGAGGCATGAGAATGGCAGAAGAATATCAGATGACTCCTCCCGGAACCAAGGCCTTAGTTTATGCAATGCCGACTTCAACTGGTGAATCTGCTTTTAATTATAGAAGCGGGGAAGTAAAGGGAACTGTTTTCTATTATCTAACAAAAAAAGCTTCTCTTAACCCTGCAGACCGCAGAATAATTTAAAGTTAATTACCGCTTTTAGTTCATTCGGGTAAGTCTCGAACCAATATTTAACTTCATCTCGATAAAACCCCGACTGGGAAGTCGCGGGTTTTCTAGAATCGGACGAAGTCCGATCGAGAGAAGATACCCCGTTAGTTAGGTCGTGGGTAGATTCATATAATTTTAAATTTAGGAATTGCTGTTATCCATTTACCTTTAAACTCATGTTCTTTCTCTTTAAAATAATTTATAAATCCATAAGGGAATACCCATAAGTATTTACAATCAGCAGGAATCCTATCGATTATAGGTATTTTAGTCCCTATAGTATAGAGCCCTTTTTTATCCGGGTTTATATCTACAATTCCTTTTATCATTCCATCGTTTATGTGATAGTACTGCAAAATAGTATTTGCTTTGGTCGAAGCACCATAACCATATATAGATTTACCTTTTAGAAAACTAATCATATTCTCTCTATTTTGCTTAATTTCCAGGAAAAAATTTTTCAGGTCGTTTGTAGTATATTCTTTTTCTTTAAATTTAATAGACCCCTTTTGCTTGTGCCTAGCAAAAATGCGGTAGCTCCCGCCGTTAATTCCATTCTCCTGCACTTTGTAAATTTCAAGCCCATTTTGCTCGAAAAGCAAGACTAACGATTTATAAGAAAAGTAAAGCAGATGTTCGTGGCAAATATTGCCAACATCATTATTTTCAATAAAAGGCTGCAGCGTCATAAGCTGGGCAATAAAAACTCCATTAGTTTTAAGATGCGCCGTTATATTTCTCATAAACTTATTAGGGTTGGGCAAATCATACAGACAAGCAATTGCTGTTATTGTATCTGCCGGTTGAGTACTCACATTTTCCCAGTAATCTTGTATCCAGGTAAAACCGTCAGGTTTAATATTAGACGGATCAACAGCGATCTTTATTTTAGCTTTAGAGTGTTCCAGGAGTGTTCCGTCGTTTGCTGCAATATCAATGTGGACCCCTTTGCAATCTTTCGCTATTTCTTTTAGATTTTCTACTATTACCTGGTTAATATGAGACTTATACCAGTAATTTTTATACAGTAAGCGCCTCGGAGTATTATGGGCAAGTTGAAGTAACTTACAATTCTTACAGTAAATAAGTTCCAATGGATATGTGCTACCTTGCTTGGGAGTTTTAGTAAAATTTGATATAGCAATATTACCTATAGAGCCTATTTGAACTAGTTTGTTATTATTACAAATCCGGCACTTATTAATTCTCATAACGTAGTTAGAGCTCCGCTCATATTTTTATATTTTGCTGTTCATCAAAAAATTCATTTATTGCATTCATCAATTTACCTCTGTAAATATTCAAATCCTGTGCTTTCTTAGCATCTTTTTTTGTATGTTTATTCTTTTGAATCTTATCTACTAACATAAAGATTTTTATATTAGTCACGCTAAGTTCATCAATTAAGGTAGCTAAAGATTTTTTCATAGTATTTTATCTATTTATGAAGCTCCACGGGCTGACGCCCGTGGTATCTTCTCAGCTTCACAGCTAAAGCTGTGTTATTTAAAGCATTCATCCTCGGGTTTACACCCGAGGTGTTCTGCTTTAGCTGATAATCTCCACTCTAGGGATAGGAATAACAAAAATTGGTTTTAATTTAACTTGCTTATACATTTTAGTTACTTTTGTAATAATCTCTTCCCTAAAGTTCCATGCTAAAATTAAGACAATCATTGGCGGTCTTCTTCCTTGAAGCTCTTTTACAAATGCTTCCTCACCAATAATTGGAATATTAACTCCAGGAACAAATTTACCGAGCTTGTATGGAGTGCCGTCAACAATATAGTCGATAATAGAATTATCCAGTCCACAATAATTTAATAATACTGTTCCTTTAGCTGCTGCTCCAAAACCTATTATATGTTTTCCTGTCTGTTTTTCATTGTTCAGATATTCTTGTAATTCTCTTCTAATAATAGTTACATTTTTAATAAAATTCTCGAGTAACTTTGGCCTTCTCCTCACCCAAATCTGCATTGATCCTCCATGAATATTATCAGAAGTTATCTGCCAAAGCTCAAAAGGGGTATTGGCAAATAGATGATAAAGCGGTTCATAAGTAAAATAGCTTAGATGCTCATGATAAATGGTATCAAATTGGTTTTCTTCCAGTAAATTTCTGGCATCAGGAAACTGAGCAAAGAATACTCCATCTTTATCCAGGAGAATATCTAAGCCTTTTAAGAATTCTTGAAGATTATTTACATGAGCAAAGACATTAGTAGCTGTAATTAATTTAGCTTGACCATATTTAAAAACAATATTCCGAGCTATCTCAGGAGTAAAATAATCCCGGGTAGTATCTACTTTTACTTTGATATTCTTAGCAGGATCAATATTTAATACTTTCATCCCTTTTTTCTTAAAGAAAGTTAAAAAACTCCCATCATTCCCGCCCACATCTACTACTAAAGATCCTTTTTGCAAATCTAATTCAAATATTAACCTTTTGGATAATTTCTCAAAATGCTTTAAACCTGTTTTAGATACGGAAGGAATATAGAA
>CAYMZB010000094.1:0-8407 GCA_964394845.1 uncultured Gammaproteobacteria bacterium
ACTCTCCTGACATACGTGCGCATTCTACCACAAGTACTTGTCAACTTTCCTGACAGACTTGTCATGGTAAAAAAGTTCAAAGAATATGATAGTCTGATCAAAATGTCACAAGACTCAGCTGTTGATCTGAATAAATTAATCAAGATCCGTTTTTTAAATGGCGATGAATTACTTATTAGAATCTTTGAAAATCCTTCTTCTAAATCATCTGATGAGTTTTTAGTAAACAAAGAGGCACCTCTGGGTAAAGCTTTGCTTGGTCATACTAAAGGAGAACAGATTGAGTATAAGGTGGAAAATAATACTTACAAGGTCACTATTTTAGAGGTTTATGCTAATTAAATCAAAAGCACGTAGCTATTCCCTTTTATTCCAAAAAACAATTACTGAATGAGAAAGATTCTGATACTTCAACTGGATGCAACAGAAGAGCCTGGTTTTATTCAAAATTATCTTAAGAGGAAAAAAATAAGCTACGACATTTTCCGGATTTTTAAATCTTCTATTTATATTCCAACGGATTTCTATACTCATCTGATCGTCTTACCTTCTCCCAAAGACACATACGAATCCCATCGTTACCCATTTTTATCATACGCAAAATCAGTCATCAGAGATTTTTTATTTCAAAAAAAAGTAATTCTTGGAACGTGCATGGGTAGTCAACTTATTGCAGATGTATTAGGAGAAACAATAGCAAAAGCAAAAAAGCCGGAAATCGGATTTTATCCGATAATGATTTTAAAAAATTCTGTTCTCATAAGAGGCATAGACTTTGATAGGGTACCTGTTTTTGAGTGGCATTCGATGGAAATTGCAACCAATAAGAAGATATCCATCCTAGCAAGATCAAATAATTGTCAAACACAGATCTTTCAATATAGGAATCATGTTTTTGGAATGCAATTTCATCTTGAAATCAATAGAAATTTGATACGATCTTATATAAAAACATTTGACCCTAAAAAAGAATATGGATATTTAATAAATGAAGAAAAAAAATTAGCATCCTTTAAGCAGGCGCAGGAAACAATATTAGATAATCTATTCATGTTATGATTTGTTCTTTAGATATTCCAGGGAATAGATCGAAACACCAAAAGTTAAAAGAGACAAACCAATGGTAAAAAATAAATCAGGAATACCTCCTGTGTAATAGCTATTTAAGAATATTATTTTTGATTCGCGGTCAATTTTACTACTAATCGTAATATATCTCTGTAGTTGTTTTCTATGTAATCTGGTTTTACAAGTTTAGTGTAAACATTGCGCGACTCACCATCTATTAGATATATAGTTCTTATACCAATATCATGACTCCCTTTGATATCTGCGAGCAAATCATCTCCGATCATAAGTGTTTGATTTGGCGAAACACTCATTTTGTTTAGTAAATATTTAAATATTTTTGGATCAGGTTTGTCGGTGGCATACATATCTGAAGTCACTAAATAATCTACAAAATTATCAACTTTCAGTTTTATCAATTTGCTTGCTTGATCCACAAATATGCCGTTGCTTAATACACCAATTTTGAGATCTTTTGACTTTAGATAACTCATCACTTCCAATACTCCATCTATTAACTGAATTCGTTTATTTACCTCTTTGCGTACATGTTCTATTATTCGCAAAATAATCTTTAAGGAAGGCTTCATTTTCAATTTTTCAAACACCGCAAACCACACTAAGATGGTTGCTGAAGAAATAGGGATATTGGGATCAGCAATTAAACTCTCAAATGTCTGAATATTAATTGAAACCAAATCGTCAATATTTTTACCCGGGAAATGCATGAGGTGTCTTATAAAAGTACTTCTTAAGGCATCTTTAATAACATCAGTGGTATTGCAAAGTGTATTATCTAAATCAAAAATTACAGCTTTAATCATAGGCATAATTACTTATTTAAGAAACCAAGAACTTCATTAGATAATTTATTTTTTACCACTTTCATTCCTAGTTTCTTTGTCATTTCTTTGTAAAAACTTTTAAGCCGGACTAAAGTCAAAGGTTTATGCATTATTGGCAGATATTCAGTTGATTCTTCTTATCTACCAGCTCAAATATCTTAACTCTTTCATGAAATGTGCTGCGGAGTTTGACATTTAATTTTAAAGCCATATCTTCCATAAACTTAACTGCCAAATCAGGATCAAAACCAGATTCAGAAAAAAAATCCATTATTAGGGGTTAAAGTCTCCTAAGACTGCAATTCTGTAGGTCATTTATTTTGAATTATGATTGTACCACAAAAATACCGCACCTGGAAGACTATAGAGAATTATCTTTTTTTAGAGATTTTCTTGGAACAATAAACGCAATATTGGGCTGTGGGCATAGCAAGAAGCCTACCTATCTCAATTTGTTTATTACACTTTTCACATTTGCCATAAGTACCTTTTGTTATTTTAGATAATGCAGTTTTAATACTGGTATTAGTTTTTTTGAGCTCTTGTTCTAACGCTAATGTCCTGGTGTGACTATCTGCTATATATGAATCTGTACCAGGTTCACTACTTTCAGCAAGAGATTCAGATTTAGCAGGATCATCTTCTTCTACCTCTTTTAAATTCTCCTCAACTTGCTTTTGTTGCCTAAGCAAAAGATTTTTAATATAGTTAATTGTTTTTGTAGGAAAGTCTAACATGAAATCTCCTTAATAACCTTTTTAAATTACGCGCCTTCCAGGATACTGATGCTTTCTGATTAAAGAAATACTTATTAAGTTTAGTCAAAGCTGACTGCCTAGTCAAGGGATCAGATATTAATTTGAATAGAAAACGGAAAAACTCTTTTACATCTGATATTGGATTTCTTTTAGTAACTTTGTAAAGAATAGTCATCCCTAAACAGAATAGAACCAGTGATAAAAATATACCCTCACCCTGTGCTTGACTTAAAGGTCCCATTAAAAATTTGATAATACCTATATAGATTAAAGTCAAACTAAGTATTTTCCCCCTTTGATGGAAATGTATTGCAGTTGACCAAATACTTAAAAGCGCCAGGAAAAGAAGTCCTGCCTCAATTGTTTGGGTAGGTAATCTTTTTCCTACAACCCCTACCATATTAACGGCAAAAAATAGGTTACTCTGTATTCCTACATTACAGCTACCCAAAAAACAGCCTAAATCAGCTAAAATTAACCCTCCCAAAAATCCAACTGCCGCAATATCCCCTATCTGCCAAAAGTCTTGTTTTCTTATCCGAGCCACAAAATATAAAGTCAGCCATCCTCCTAAAATTGCTCCCCAAAAGGAAAAACCAGGATATTTACTAACAAGGAATATCCTAAGTAAATTTGGTGAAAAAAGTTCTATATTCTCCGATACAAAATACAGCCTTGAAACAATCAGCCCTCCCAAAAAAGCAAGTAGAATCAAATCTAAAATCTTTTCCTCATCAAAATCCCAAGCCCGGGCAAGCCTCCAGGTTAAAAACACCCCAACTAAAAAGCCGAGAGCTAAAAATATCCCAAACGATGAAACAGATTTTCCGGCAAAGGTAAAAAGCACTGGTAGCATACCAGATACGCTAACATAATAAGATATTTGAATCAAATTGACAAAGTCTGTTATACTAATTTGATAGATGACAGCTACAGCACATGCATTAATCGCAGGAGCGATTACCACCGCTATTCCAGATCCGACTATAGGAATACCCTTGGTTGCCATTTCCCATCCCATTGCAGACATGGTTCCACATTGGGATTTTGGATTAGGCTGGAAGAAAAAGAATAAAGCTCTGCTTTTTTTCCAATCTTTTGCAGATCTAATCCTTGGAGTAGTTTTAACTTTTCTTATCTTTGGGAATACTACCAACCACCTTTATCTTTTTTTAGCCATACTTATTTCTGAATCCTGGGATTTATTGCAAGCTCCTTATTGGCTATTTAATTGGAAGTTTTTTCCATTTTCATTATTTTATAATTTTGGGTCTATAACCAATAGAAAAGCCAAGCTGCCCTGGGGAATTTTGACACAAATTGCCACTGTCAGCGGCCTGGTTTTAACTTTGCGGATTCTTCATTAAACCTTTAAGAAACTGCGTAAACTCTTCACCTATCTCAGGATGTCCCATGGCTAAATCCACCACAGTTTTCATATATTCTAATTTATTGCCGGTATCATAATATTTGCCATTTTCAATCTCTACAGCATACATAGGCATACCCTCATCTTTAAGCAAATTAATGGCATCAACCAGCCAAATTTCCCCACTTTTTCCAGGTTGGACTCTTTTTAAGACAGAAAAGATTTCTGGAGGTAAAATATAGGCTCCAATCATGGCAATATCTGAAGGAGCTTCGTCCGGCTCCGGCTTTTCCACAATCCTTTTAATCTTATAAACATTCCCTTCTACCGGTTCTATGTCAGCAATGCCATAACGTCTTAGGTCTTCCTTTTTTTTGATCCTCACACCGGAAATCACAATCCCGCCATATTTCTCATGAACGGCTATCATTTGTTTAAGCCTGGGAGGTTCTGCTAGAATAAATTCATCTCCCCAAACTACTGCAAACGGTTCATCCTCTATAACTGATTCTGCGGATAGGATTGGCGTACCATTACCATAAGGACCTTTTTGGCGGACATAGATAAAGTTGGCCATATCTGAAATATGTTTGATTTGTTCTAAAGCTTTGGTTTTTTGGCCGTTAACCAAATTTTGCACTAAATCTTCGTTTGGAACATCAAAGTGATCTTCAATTGCTCTTTTGGTAGCGCCTGTCACAATTATGATGTTTTCTATCCCGGAACTCACTATCTCCTCTACCACATATTGAATAACCGGCTTGTCTACAATAGGGAGCATCTCTTTGGGCATGGCCTTGGTTTGAGGAAGGAATCTGGTGCCAAACCCTGCAGCAGGGATAATAGCTTTAGTAATTTTTTTACCCATACTTTTGATTATACTACTTTACTCTCTCAATATACTCTCCAGATCTGGTATCTACTTTGATTTTTTCCCCAATTCCTATAAACATAGGTACTTTAACTACCAAACCATTATCTAAAACTGCCTCTTTAAAAACATTGGAAACAGAATTGCCTTTTTCGCCGGGCCCGGTTTCTGATATGGTATAGGTTAAGCTCATCGGCAGCTCTAATCCCAGAGCTTGCCCTTCGCAAACAATTAATATTACTTCCAACCCCTCTTTTAAGTATTTGTCCTGGTTACCTAAAACACCAGCAGGAATAGAAAACTGTTCAAAGCTTACAGGATCCATAAAGTTAAAAGTTTCCCCTTCTCTATAGAGAAACTGGGCTTTTTTCTTTTCTACATCTGCCTCATCTACCCTGGCCCCGGTGATAAAAGATTTTTCCACCACCGAACCAGTTCTGATATTTCTGACTTTAACTTTTATATTCCCGGACCCTCTGCCTGTCTTAACATGTTCATATGTTAAAACCAGCAGAATATCCTGGCCTTCTTTATAAAAAGTCCCATTTCTAAGTTCTGTTACATTAAGCATAATCTTTTAAGAAATTTACCATATTCTTCCTGTCCCTTGCAAGCCACTCTGCATTAGAATAAATCTGCTCTAAAACTTGAGCAATTGTTCTTCTTGCCTCAGGTGCAGGGTTTTTGGCTATAAATTCTTCAATATCTTTGGCATCAGCTTTGCGGGTAAATTCTCCTGCCGGCTGTAAAACCCTGGTAAAATAATGTCCTCCGGCATACCTTTCTTTTAACATCTGCCAATTCTTTTTCACAAATTCCCAGGCTAAATACCTGCCACCTGGATTACCCCAAACAGAGGCTATAATCTGTAAACTATTCTGGAACCTTACTGTTTTGGAAATAGCAAATTCTAAAGTTTTTTTAAGCAAGGTTTGGTTTTTGAACTTCCCTAAAGACCTGCCTATTCTTTCTTTTTCCTGCTGGTTATCTTCCTCTTTATACATTTTTATTAAAGCATCAAATTCTTTAAGATAGCCATTTTCTGCCACCAAGTTATAAACAACACCTCTTAAATCCGGGTCAATCTTACCTGTTTTGAACAATTGGTAAGCTTTTTCTATGGTGGGCTTATCTTCAAAAGAACCTAATTTATTTATAACCAACCCTCTTAATAACCCATCTGTGTGCTTCTCTGCCTTCCTCTTTTCCCAACCTATTTTATTTGCGATCTCTCTATAGACTGCTCTACCATAACTTTTAAAATTAGGGTAAAAAGATTCAAAAGCAAGCAAGCTATCTACCTGACTTATGTATCCAGTAATTTCAGCCCAAACAGTGTAGTCCTCTTCATTAACATAACTTAGAACAAGTTCTAATGCTAAGGTGGTTGGAGAATCTCCGGATTGCGCTAAACCAAAAGTATCTCTTATTAAACCTAATCTATCCTGAGCAGCCAATTTATTATTTTTTATAGCTGCTTCTAACTTTTTTAAATACTTATGTGGGTAGTCTGTTCTAAAAAAGCTAGCCTCATTTGAGTTTAATTTAATCCACCCATCATCTTTTGGTTTATCAATATTTATAACTTTTTTATCCATCAGCAACTGCTCGCTGTAACCTGTAGCTCCTCGAGCCTGAGCGACCTCGGAGTCGAAAACCTGTAGCCTAATTGGGATATCCCACACTGTCCTATTTTTTGATTCTTTCTTAGAAATTGGGCTGGAGTAAAATCTGGTTTGTGTCAATTTTAACTGTCCACTGTCGCCTATCTCCTGTACCCTTATTAAAGGATGCCCTGGTTTAGAAATCCAATCGGTCATTAACTTATTCACTGGTTTACCGGAAACTTCTTCCAAAGCTTCCCATAAATCCTCTGTAGTGGCATTTGCGTATGAATGCTTTTTAAGATAATGCTGTAATCCTTTTTGGAAATTCTTTTCCCCTAAATACTTCCAGAGCATGCGGAGAACTGATGCTCCTTTTGAATAGCTGACTTTGTCAAAAATCTCAGATATCTCTGAAGGGTGGCCAACTTTTACCTCAATCGGATGTGTATTTTTTAAAGAATCCAGTGACAAAGCTTCACCCGTCTCCATAGCCACAAACTGGGTCCAGATATCCCACTCGGGAAAAATATGGTCTATTGCCAGGTATTCAATAAACGAAGCAAAGCCTTCGCTCAGCCAAAGATGAGTCCACCACTCCATTGTCACTAAATTGCCAAACCATTGATGGGCTAACTCATGAGCAATCACCAAAGCCACCCATTGTTTATTGCCTGTTGAAGTACGCTCTTCATCAACCAAAAGAGTTGATTCCCTGTAAGTGACCGCTCCCCAATTTTCCATTGCCCCGGCTGAAAAATCAGGGATTGCTATCAAATCCAACACAGGCAAAGGGTAAGGAATATCAAAATAGTTGTTATAAAACTTAAGGCATTTTATTGCCGTGTCTAAAGCAAATTTTGCCTGATGTTTTTTCCCCGGAGTAGTAAAAACTCTTACCAGAGTCTTTCCGCAAAAACCTTCAATATATTCAAAATCTCCCACAATAAATGCCAGCAGATAAGTGGACATTTTTGGGGTTGGGGCAAACTCCACAACTTTTAAGCCTGATTCATGCTCTTTAAGGCTTGATTCTATGGTGTTAGAGATAGCTGTTAGGTGTGCAGGAACCATCAAAGTTACATCAAAAATGGCTTTTTGAGAGGGTTCATCAAAACATGGAAAAGCTCTCCTGGCATCTGTGGATTCAAACTGAGTTGTTGCTAGAAATTTACTTTCCCCCAAAACTTCATATTGGCTTCGATAAAATCCCCTCATCTTATCATTCAAAATTCCCCTGAAAATAAGTTTTAATTCCCCTTTGCCTGTCTGAATTGCTTTTGGAAAAGTAAAGGTAGCAGTTTCAGCTTTTGTGTCATAAGAAATTTTACCGGCCCAAGTCTCTTTGTTACCATGAATAAACTCAGCAGAATCTATTTCCAGATCAATCGAATGAAGAGTTATCTGTTTAGAAGGCTTATCCAAAGTTAAATAGATAGTTTCTTCACCGTAAAATGTAAAAGCCTCCAGATCAGGCCTAAGCATGATTCTATAACGCTCTGGTCTGGTGTGTAGCGCTAATCTATGTGCATTTTTCATACCTGATTTATACCTGAATCACTTTGCTTTGTCTAGTAGATCCGTATTGGAACCGTACCACCAAACTCCATTCTATGCTAAAATCTTTTTACCAAAACACCTTTGGTGTTTTGAGAGGAGAAGCCAGTGAAAGTTGAAGCTCTGAGCTTCGACGAGCCGGGGTGGCGGAATGGCAGACGCGAAGGTCTCAAAAACCTTTGATCCAAAAGATCATGTGGGTTCGACTCCCTCCCCCGGCACCAACCTTAATCTTGTTCCCAACCTTAACCTAAATTCCAACCGCATTGCATCGCCAATCGCTCAGGCTTTGCTCTGCTTGGCTTTCGCTAAACCCTGCACCAGACGGTGCGGGG
>CAYMZB010000095.1:0-4586 GCA_964394845.1 uncultured Gammaproteobacteria bacterium
ATTTAATGCTTTTATTTTAACTTCATCTGTAAATTTAGTTTCAGTAATAATTCTTATTGGTAAATATAACCCTATATCACCTAAACTTATGGCTTGAGAAATTCCATAATGGTTATTACCTAAAAAGGCATATAAAGAAGGCTTTCCCCGCCTAATAAGACTTTTATCAATTATGTCATCGTGGATTAAAAGAGCCGTATGTAAAATCTCAAATGCAACAGCAACCTTATATATTTCTGATTTCTGATTTCTGATATCTGATATCTGATTTGCAAGCTCATATCCTAATTTTACTAACACTCCCCTAATTCTTTTTCCACCTTTACAAGATTTAACAAAGCTTTTGGCAAATGGTAAAAGTTTTGGATTTGTTTTTTTTGCATCACTAAGAAACTGGGATAGAATTTCATCAAGCTCTTGATTTATTTTTTTAGCATTTACCTCTAAATAATCTTTAAAATTCATTGACTAAATTTACCATATTAAAACTTCGCGTGCATCTTTATGGCTTGATTAGCTGATTAATGGTAGAATTGAGCCTCATGAATAAAAAAACATCTTTACGTGATTTCTCGTCAAGTGAAAAAAGACGTCAATTTTTAGAAAAGCAGTTAAATATCAGGCTCCTCGCAATGACAAGTTATTAAAAGTTGAAATTTCGTTTTTAATTAAGGCGGAATCGCAGCTACACAGACCCTATAGTTTGCACTTTGGTCATACATTAGGTATACTTCATGTATGATAGAACAAGTAGCCAAAGCCGAATATCAGGCTATTTTACAGCAAGACTCAAGGTTGCTGACTTGGTATCAATTTCATACTGTTGAATTGCCTGAAATCTTACAACGTGATAATGACCGAAGACAGATCGGTAATATAGTTCATGCAACGGTTAGAACAAAGTATAGAATAAGAAGAGAAATTCCTTTACCTGATGTTCACTGGATAATCAGTAACTCCGCAGTAGTTAATATTACAGGAAATAAATTTCCTGTTCCGGTTCTTATTTTTGGAGGAGATTACCAAGGATTATTTTCAGCAATTACTGACGACGCGGGAGGGGAGACAACTCGTATGCCCATGGAGTTTATATCCCGGGGTCAGATAAGCACTTTAGAGTCTATTGATTCAAATATAGTCCTAATGCCGAGTCCAACCAGACCCTCTCGTGCAATTTATAGAGAACGTTTTCAGCATGAACTTACTCATGCAGTTGATCCCTTAATAAGTCTGAGAGTTCAAGATGGCGTTACTTTATCAGAACTTATAGCTATTGTCGGATCATTTTCTGATTCAGATTCAAGATTTTCAGGACTTACTTTACACCCGCCTTTTATTGTTCCATATCTGATTGAACAACTAGCAAGTCAAGGTGTAAGAGAGATAGCAACGCAAGACTTTGAAAGTATGGTGAATACCATTAATAGCCTAGTCTATAATATGACACATACTTATCCTAAAATACCAAATGATAGAATCACAAGAAAGTTGATGGCTTGTAGAAATCTAAACCAGCTAAAAGCTTCTTGGCCGGAAGTTTTCCCAAGAGAAAATGATGAAGGTGAGGATATTGTAATACTTGACTAAAAGTCTATATAAATCAATGCTCCACCTTTCAAATTTCGCTTAACATTAATCCCATAGTTGACATCTGGACATTCAAGGTATAAAATGGGAGACGTTTCTAAAATAATATGGCAGATGCTGAAAGAAACTTAATAAGCGTTACAGGAAATCAAGCACTTCAATATATAGATGCAATTGAAGGGCTTATTTTTGATCCTCAGCCATACCAAACACCTGAATCTGTAAAACCAGTAGAAGACAAACCCAGAGGACGATTAAGATTACCCTGGTCTAGACCTCATCTAGAGATACAACCTCCAACTCACGACCCTGTTAAATCCAGATTAGAAGGGAGATGGAAACATTTCACTTCTCCTCAAATATATGCTCTAACAAAAGGAAACAGGAAAAATGAACCTGAGGGAGATAATAGAGAATTCTTATATGAGTTTCCTCTATACAAAATTTATGCACGTCCATCATTGTTAATTGATGCTGGAACACTAAGAACATATCAAGTTGATCTACAACTACTTAGGGAGACTGATGGATTTAGGCTTGTGTTCTCCTGCCTACATTTGCAGCAATTTCAACATTCTTCATTCGAAGCGAATATACTTATGAGTGGTTATGGACTCATGAGAATAGAAAGAGATGGAAAGTTTCCTCCTTTCTATACACCCTCATTTATTGAACAGCAACGCTTATTAGCAGTGACTGAATTACTCAGTAAACACCCATGATTGAGCATAGAACTAGTACAAGAGAATGTGGAAATTGAGTTTTGAGGTAAATAACGGTAGAATTGGCTTTCATGAAAAGCAATCTTTCTTTGCGTAACTTTCCCTCTGCCCAAAAAAGACGCGAATTTTTAGAAAAAGAATTAAATATTAGCTTAGATAATATCGGCAATTTTACTTTTGTGGAAGATAAGGCTGTGGGCAGAAACATAGAGAATCTGATTGGAGCCACTCAGATTCCGCTGGGAATTGCAGGGCCATTGTTAATCCACCTCGAAGGAGTCAGAGCCCACCTTCGAGGTGTTTTGCACGCTCCTCGCAATGACGAAAAGGAGAAAAATTATTTCATCCCTTTAGCAACTACCGAAGGAGCTCTTGTGGCATCTGTTTCCCGGGGCGCTAAAGCAGTTTCAGAAAGCGGGGGCGCTAATGTATTCGTAGAAAACGTAGGAATCACACGGGGCCCGGTATTTCAAACAACCGGGATCAAACATTCCAACGAAACTAAAAACTGGATCAGTAAAAATTTTCTCCTGCTATCTCAAATCTCCCAAAGAACTTCTCATCATTTGACACTTCTAAAAGTCGAGTCCGCCGCAGTAGGCAGAAATCTGTTTGTTAGGTTCTATTTTGATACGGAAGAAGCTATGGGCATGAATATGGCTACCATTGCCGCAGAAGCGCTGGTACCACTAATTGAGCAAGAAACCAAAGCCGTATGTGTGTCTTTAGCCGGAAACTTTGATATTGATAAAAAGCCTGCTTGGTTAAATTTCATATCAGGAAGAGGCAAAAGAGTTTGGGCAGAAGCTATCTTAAATAAAAACCTGGTAAAGAAGATTTTAAAAACCACTCCTGAAGAAATTGCTGAATTAGTCTATAGAAAATGCCTGCTTGGTTCTATTATGAGCGGTTCTTTAGGTTTTAATGCGCACTTCGCCAATATTATTTCAGCCATTTTTATAGCCACTGGTCAGGATCCTGCCCATGTGGTGGAAGGAAGTTTAGGAGTAACTACTGCCGAAGTTTTAGAAAATGGTGATTTATATTTTTCCATTTATCTTCCGTCTTTGGTTGTAGGCACGGTTGGAGGAGGCACACATTTACCTACTCAAAAAGAAGCTCTGGGGATTATGAATGTATCCAGTGTGCTAGAATATTCCATGGTCATTGGAGCTGCTGTCCTTGCCGGCGAGCTTTCTTTAATTGCCAGTTTATCAGAAGGCAGTTTGGCAAAAGCACACCAGAGACTAGGAAGAAGTCAAAACTCAAAAGTTAAAAGTAAAAAGTATTGATGTTTTCTTCGAAAACTTTTAAATTTTAACTTGAAATTTTGAATTTTGATTTTTGAATTATAAATTTATGATAGGCATTGTTGCATACGGGGCATACATACCCCACTTTAGGATTAAACCATCTCAAATTGCTCATACCTGGGGCAAAGAAATTGCAGAAATTGAAAAGTCTTTAGGAGTTTTTGAGAAAGCTGTTGCCTCGTATGACGAGGATGCTATAACTTTATCAATAGAAGCAAGTCAAAAAGCCTTAGTTAACGGATCAATTAACCCTGCTTTAATTGGAGGCATTACAATTGGTTCAGAATCTCACCCTTATGCTGTTAAACCCTCCTCAACAACTGTGGCTGAAATTTTAGGCATGGGTAATGATTATCTAGCTGTAGATTTAGAATTTGCCTGTAAAGCAGGTACAGCCGGAATTCAACTGCTATCAGGATTGGTTTCTCAAAACAAAACCAAGTTTGTTTTGGCAATAGGATCTGATGTTGCGCAATCAAGACCATCTGATGTTTTAGAATATACAGCCAGCTCTGCCTCAGCTGCCTTTATTCTAGGTAAAACCAATGCGATAGCCAACATAGTAGACTTTACTTCCTACTCATCTGATACTGCTGACTTTTGGAGAAGAGATAATGAAAAATTCCCATCACATGGCGGAAGGTTTACAGGCTTGCCTGCTTACTTTGCCCATGTAATAGGAGCATCTACAAAAATGCTAAAAATGGTTAAGATGTCTCCCGAGGACTTTGACTATGCTGTTTTTCATATGCCAAATGCCAAATTCCCCAAAGAAGCAGCTAAAAAACTAGGATTTTCAGCTTCTCAATTAGCCCCCGGATTTATTGTTGAACAAATTGGCAACCCTTACTCTGCCTCATCAATGATAGGTCTGGCTGCAACCTTAGATATTGCAAAAGCAGGTGATAAAATTTTTATGTGTTCATATGGATCTGGCGCCGGATCTGATGCTTTTGCAATCGAA
>CAYMZB010000096.1:0-10908 GCA_964394845.1 uncultured Gammaproteobacteria bacterium
AGGAAGTATTATTATTTAAAGGAGCAAGATTTTTAGAAGGGATTATTGAGCATTTGCTTATAAACAAAGAGGATATTAAAAAATTATGCAGAAGAGAAAAAGTATGGGAGGAGAGAAGGAAAAAATGGGGGTTATGAATAAAATATTAATTTTACATGGATGGGCTTATTCGACTGAAAAATGGAAAAATTTTATTGATTTAATGAAAGAAGAAAATTCATCTGTAGAATTATTAAAGATTCCAGGATTAACAGAAAAATTAGAGCTAGTTTGGAATTTGGATAATTACGTAGAGTGGTTAAAAAGGGTAGTAGATAAACAAAAAGATAAAATTATATTAATTGGACATTCCAATGGAGGACGAATATCACTTGCCTTTGCTGCAAAATACCCTAATAAAATATCTAAATTAATCTTAATTGATAGTGCAGGTATTTATCACAATGACTTACTAATTCGTCTGAAAAGAATGCTTTTTAAAGCAATTGCAAAATTCGGCAAAAAAATAACCAACTCCGGAACTTTAAGAAAAGCATTGTATAAATTCACAAGAGAAGAAGATTATAAAAACGCTTCACCAATAGTCCGGGAAACTATGGTAAATTTAATTACATCTGATATATCTGCTTGCTTAACTGAAATAATTACTCCCACGCTTATTATTTGGGGGGAGTTTGATAAAATCACACCTACAAAAGACTCTTTGTTAATGCATAAATTAATTAAAAATTCAAAACTAATAATTATTAAAAATGCAAGACACTCACCGCAATTTACCAATACTGCTGAGGTAGTAACAAAAATATATGAGTATATTTAATTCTTTAGGCTCAAATTATAATTTAGGATTTGTTTTCAAATCACTATTTTCAAACTCTGTAAAAAATTCAATGGGGCTTAAAACTTTACTGGAAAATAAATACAAGGGTAAGGCAACACTGGTATATAAGGGCCGGGAAGCTCTGGAGTTAGGACTAAATTCTCTAAATTTACCTGAGGGTAGTTTTATAGCTATAAATGGTTTTACCTGCTTTGCTGTTTATGAAGCAATTAAGAAAGCTAAATTAAATGTTGAATATTTGGATATAGAAAAAGGGGACCTAAACTTTTCACCCTTAGAACTAAAAAAGCATTTGGATAAAAACTCTAAAATAAAGGCAGTAATTATTCAAAATACTTTAGGCTATCCCTCCCGGATAGAACATATTGATAAAATCTGCAAGGAAAAAAAAATAATTTTAATTGAAGATTTAGCTCACTCGGTTGGGACTATGTATGCCAGTGGTTTAGAAGCAGGATCAGTAGGAGACTTAATAGTTTTATCTTTTAGCCAGGACAAGATTATAGATGGTATATCCGGCGGAGCGCTGATAACAAAAGGTGCGCAGAATATAAGCCTTAAAAATATCCCTGCAAAAAAACAATTTATTGATAGATTTTATCCGCTACTTACTTGTGTGACTCGAAATACATATGAAATTATATTGGGAAAGATCCTCAATCAAATCTGTAAAAGCTTAAAGCTTTTATCAACACCAATGGATAAAATGGATGATAGAGTCCACAACCTTCCAAATTGGTACTGTAATCTTACTAACTCGGCGTTTGCGGATCTGAAAAATAATTTAGATCACCGGAAAAAAATTGCCAATATTTATGCTAAAAATATTAATCCAAAAATCACGGCGCCAAAAATTTTAGATTCTATAAATTTATCTTCAAATTTACGATTTCCCATTTTTGTAAATAATAGACAGGGTTTAATTTCAAACTTAAAAAGAAATAACATCTTTGTGTCTGATATTTGGTATGATGCTCCTATTGCGCCAAAAAAATATTTAACTCAAACTGATTACAATCATCAATGTCCAAATTCAGAGTTAGCATCAGCAGAAATATTAAATTTACCAACTCATATAAATGTATCAGAAAAAGATGCAAGGATTATTTCACAACTTCTTAACCTATGGATAAAGTAGAAGAAATTACTGAAAAAAAAATTTGGGAAGAGTTTCTTTTAACTTATCCTGAGGCCAATTTTTTGCAGAGCTTTAATTGGGGAAAGTTTCATAAAAATTTAGGAAAAACTATCAGACGGATTGGTTTCTATAAAGGAGAGAAACTAACAGGAGTAATGCTTTGTATTGTAGAAAAAGCAAAACGGGCAACTTATTTAACAGTTGCCGGCGGACCTTTAATAAATTGGGAAGATTCAAACCAAATTAAATTATTTAAAGATACTGTAGAAAAAATCGCCCGTGAAGAAAAATGTGCTTTTGTAAGGGTCAGGCCACAGATTTTGGAAAAAGAAGAAAATAGCAAACTATATAAAACCTTAGGATTTAAAAAAGCGCCTATGCACTTACATGCAGAGCTAACCCGCCAAATAGACTTAACTAAATCCGAGGAACAACTGCTTTTAGAAATGAGGAAAACAACCCGTTATGAAATAAGACAGGCTATGAAATTAGGAATTAAAATTATCACCAGCAAAGACCCAAATGATATTGATGAGTTTTATGATTTACAAAAGCAAACAGCAAAAAGACAGGGCTTTGTAGAATTTGATAAAAGATTTTTAAAAGAACAATTTTCTGTTTTTACTCAAGACAACCAAGTTGAACTATTTACGGCTTTTCTGGGTACAAAAAAGCTGGCCCAGGCTTTCATAATATTTTACAACAAGGAAGCTGATTACCACTATGGCGCAAGCACTCTGGAAGGAAGAAAGCATCCCGGCGCTTATTTAATCCAGTGGGAGGTTATTAAGTCAGCAAAGAAACAAGGACTTTCTCGCTATAATCTTTGGGGCGTGGCGCCGGAAGGAGAAATTAATCATAGGTTTTTCGGAGTCTCGATTTTTAAAAGGGGATTTGGCGGAAAAGACATTGAATATTTACATGCCAGGGATTTAGTTATTAATCCTGTTTCCTATAAGATAAACCAAGCAATAGAGCTTGCTAGAAAAAAGTTAAGAGGGCTATAAACTACCTTCCCATTGCTTTAGGCAAGCTAAAAAAGGTATAATTATGAAAGAGCTACCAGCTCGTTTTTAATACCCCTACATGAGTAATATAGGTAAGATACAACCAGCGCCAATTATTGAAGAAATGCAGAAGTCCTATTTGGATTATGCCATGTCGGTAATCGTTTCCCGCGCTCTTCCGGATGTGCGGGATGGCCTAAAACCAGTCCAAAGACGAATTGTTTATGCCATGCATGAACAAAATTTGCATCATACCTCAAGATATCAAAAAAGCGCTGCCGTAGTCGGTGAAGTCATGAAAAATCTTCATCCTCATGGCGATGCTCCCATATATGAAGCTATGGTCCGGATGGCTCAGAATTTTTCCATGAGATATATGTTAGTTGATGGACAAGGAAATTTTGGATCAATTGACGGAGATTCACCGGCGGCCATGCGTTATACAGAGGCAAGATTGGCTGCTATTGCTGATGAACTGCTTAGAGACATAAATAAAAATACAGTAGATTTTATAGATAATTACTCGGGAACTACTAAAGAACCAGTTCTTTTGCCATCTGTAACCCCTAATCTTTTATTAAACGGAGCATCCGGCATTGCTGTTGGTATGGCAACCCAAATTCCACCACATAACCTGGGTGAAGTTTGTAATGCATTAGTGTACATGATAGATCACCCAAAACAAACAGAAGAGGAGATCACTGCAGGTTCTCCCCAAAGCAGAAGCGACAATGTATTTCAATCTGATGCCAATGTTGAAGACTTAATGCAGTTTATTAAAGGCCCTGATTTCCCAACCGGCGCCTCAATTTATGATCAAACAGAAATTACCGCGGCTTACGCAACCGGAAAAGGAAGAATTGTAATGAGAGCAAAAGCCGAGATAGATGAAACCTCTCAGGGCTCGCCTCGCTCCGCAGGCGGAGCGGGTAAAATGCAAATTATTGTTTCAGAGTTGCCTTATCAGGTTAATAAATCCACTCTTATTGCCCGTATAGCAGATTTAGTTAAAGATAAAAAGTTAGAAGGAATCGCAGATTTACGGGATGAATCTGATAGAAAGCAGATGGTCAGGATTGTTTTTGATTTAAAAAGAGATGCTAAACCTCAATCTATTTTAAACAGTCTATATAAATATACTGCTATGCAGTCAGTTTTCAATGTTAATTTAGTTGCTTTGTCTGACGGTGTACCTCATTTACTAACTCTAAAGCGTATTTTAGAGGAGTTTGTTTATCACAGACAAGTTATTTTAAGGAAACGTTCCGAGTTTGAACTGGCAGAAGCAAAGATGAGAGAACATATTTTAGAAGGGTTAAAAATTGCAGTTGATAATATTGATACTGTTATTGAAACAATCAAAAAAAGTAAAGATAGCGAGGAAGCTAAACTTAATTTAATTAGTAAATTCAAACTAACAGAAATTCAAGCCATTGCTATTTTGGATATGCAGCTTAGACGTTTAGCAGCCCTGGAAATTCAGAAAATCGAAGATGAGTTAAAAATGGTCAGAGAAACAATTGCTTACTTAGAAGACTTGCTTGCACATCCTGAAAAAATTCTCAAGGCTATAAAAGAAGATCTGACAAGAATTAAAGAAAAATATGCAGACGAGCGCAGAACCAGAGTATATAAACAAAAAATTGGAGAATTTAATGAAGAAGATTTGGTAACAAATGAGGTAACTATTGCTACAATCACAGAAGGAGGCTATATAAAGCGCCAATCTCCACATTCATTTAGAACCCAACAACGAGGAGGCAAAGGAAAATTGGGAATTTCCACTAAAGAAACAGATGCTGTATCACATATTTTTTATACTCAAACCCATGACAGCATTTTATTTTTTACAGATAAGGGAAGAGTTTTCCAGGTGAAAGTTTGGGAAATTCCGGAAACACAAAGATCATCTAAAGGACAGGCTATAGTTAATTTAATAAATATAGAGCAGGAAGAAAAGGTAACTGCAGTTTTGACAACCCGTCAAAAAGGTGAAAATGCCAAATACTTCTTTATGTGTACCAAAAAAGGAACAGTTAAAAAAACCGGTTTAGAAGAGTATGCTAATATCCGAAAAAATGGACTGGTTGCTATAAAGCTAGATTCGACAGATAAGCTTGGTTGGGTTTGTCCAACTTCGGGAAAAGATGACTTAATTATTGTTTCAAGAGGCGGAAAATCCATCCGTTTTTCAGAAGAGCAAGTCAAACCAACTCACAGAGACACTTCCGGTGTAAGAGGTATTAGATTATCTAAAGATGAAGAAGTTGTTTCCTTAAATATTGTTAAAAATGATGCAGAACTTTTGGTTATTATGGAAAATGGTTTAGGTAAAAAAACTAAATTCTCCTCATGGTCTAAACAGGGCAGGGGAGGACAAGGCGTAAAAGCAGCCCAGGTGACTCAAAAAACAGGACTTATTGTGACCGCTCAAGCTATAGATGAAAACATGGATATTCTTGTTTTAACATCAAACAAAGGACAGCTTATAAAATTGGATTTAAAGCAAGTCCCAACTCTTCAACGTCAAACCCAGGGAGTAATCTTAATGCGAATCAGGCCAGGTGAGAAGGTAGCAGCAGCTACAGTTGTATCATCAAAAGAAATCGTAGTTGATAGTAAAGCTCATGATTTTGTGGAGGAGAAGAAGGAATAGTGAATAAAGGATCAAAACTAATATCAACTATAGCCGTTGGTTATTTTATGATTGGACTTTTGTTCGCTATAGCTTTTGCTCTGTACTACCACTGGCCTTTTATATCCTTTCTTTCTCCGGGATTTTACGTAGTAATTTTAACCTGGCCTATTCAGATCGGGGGATTTGTTTTAGATTTATTAAGATATGGTATGGCTGGCAAACCTCTTGAAAGCCTATAGTTGATATATCTTGGTATTTCTGTTAATATTAGCACTATGAAAAACAGCAAGCTCCTTTTACTGCTTTTTTTGGTCAGCTGGTATTATCTTTCTTACCAATTTTTTTTATATAAAAATAGTGCGGTAGGAAGCTCCCCGGAACTTCGTTCCAGGTTTGGCACTATTTTATCGCATTCATCAGATAATAGTGACCCTAACGCAAAAGCCCATACTTATTGTTACTACCCTAAAGGATCTACACAATATTCCGGCAAAAGCGGAGAATACATCATTAAAAGAGAAGGTAGCGGAGAATGTAGTGGATGGTATGGAGCAGCTATTTTTTATGAGGGTTCCTGGGTATCTGAGATTGAAAAAATTTGGTGGAGTAAAACACAAAAACTGGAAGATAACCTAACAAAGGCAGAGCTCGAATCCAATAATATCTAAATTTCTAAAACTACACCCTAAACTATTGCAAACCAAAATTGTAATTAATCTATACGGACATGGCTATGTTGCTGTAGGGGAAAATAGAAAAGCACTCACACAAGCGCTAATAAACGATATAACACTAACAGAACCTGAACAGGTATAAGAACCAGTTACTTACTTCCTAAAATTTTTCTGACAAAGTCATTAATAAAGTTTGAGCCCCTGGAAATTATAAACCCTGATAAAAGAAAATCTAAAAACGGATTATTGCTTTGAATTCCGAGGAGCGAACTAAAAATATTTATTTGATAGGTGAATGTTAAAAATACGGCAATAGCCAATGCCAATATGGGAAGATAAGGCCTTAAAACCGTAACACTGCCAAAAAAATATTCTATAATTGACTCGTTTAAAGTTGAAAATGCAAAAATAACAGCCAGCGGTGAAACTAAATTTTCCATTAATTTATACTCCTGGGCGGGAAAATGAATTTATAAAGGTTAAATAAAGCGCCAACCAGAGTCACGGTAGTATCTACTTTAGGTGCGGGTTGCACTGGAGGTAGTGTTGAAGGTGGAGGAGAAATCACTATAGGCGGACTCTCTCTAAAACGATTTTTCAGATCTTGAATTTCTCTATCTTTTTCCAGTACTGTTTCCTGTAAATTAATTACCTGCTGATTAATTGATGAAAGAGAAGTTTGCAGATTGTCTATTTGGGATTCTAACCCCGGTGCTTTTTTTGCAAGCCTGATTAAATTTTGATGCTCCTGGGAACTAACCATAGCTTTTAAGATTTCCTCTATACTCATAGGCCCATTAGTATATGCTTGCAAGCCTCCCATATCTGGATCTCTACCTAAGACAGTTCTATAGAGTTCTGTGATTTGAGCACCTCGATCAGAAACAGGAACAGGAGAAGGATTAAAAATAACTTCTGTACTGGGTTCTGAAGTAGTACTTATGCCTTCCACAATTTGGATTCTCCATGATGGCCAATTATCCCCGGGACAAGCAGTTGATTGACCAGGCAGTTCTTTGTGACCCCGGACTTTATCCCAAGAAGTGACATTCGATAAATCAGGATAATTATTAATAAAAAAATCACACAATTTGTGAGCGCTATCTAATTGCTCGTTGCTGGGAACTCTACCTTGCGTAAAATTACCAATAATACAAATTCCCAAAACTTGCTCGTTTAGATTTGCCACGTTAGCCCTGGCTGTAGAAATATCTCCAACATAAAAGACATTTCCGTCTTTTGCAATTAAAAAATGGTAGCCAATACCACCCCAACCATTATTATTAATGTGATAATTTGCAATTTCTACAGGGCTTTGAGTATCAGGACCAGCTGTGTGGTGGATGGCTAGGTAATTTACTTGGGACAGCGGTCTCACCCAACTCCAGTTATAAGAATCCCCTGGAATTGAATCTCTTAAATTAACAAACTTGTTTCCTAAACTCGGAATGGCGAGGTCTATTTTGGACATACAAAAGAAAGCAGGATTTAAGTAATACTACAAGACTAATCTTTGCTTGTCAATCTTAATTTTAAGTGCATGACAATGGCGGAGAGTATGGGGAGTAGCTTTAACAGAAAGGCCTAATCTTTTAACATACTTTTCTGCAATCCGCTCAATTGACCGGGATGTTAATCTCATTGCCTCACCATTATTAGTAGAATCTACCTTACCTTGAAAACGGATGAATAATGGTGCAAAGCTGTCATTCCTTAGAGATAAATATTTTTCCAGCCAATTTGCAGCTGAATCTGAAATAAATACCATACGCTCTTTACTTCCTTTTACCATAACTCCAAACTCTCTTCTTGTTAAATTAATTATATCTTTATTTAAAGAAGTAAGTTCTGAAACACGAAGCCCTGTGGAGAAAAGTGTTTCCAAGATACACCGATCTCTTATTCCGTCTTTTTTGGTGGTATCAGGAGCTTGGAGTAAAGACTTAAGCTCTGTATCATCCAGAATTTTTAAAGGTCCAGGATCACTTTCACCCAGCTCTACTTGTTCAGGAAGAAGAGTAACAATATTAATTATTGCTAAATATCGTAAAAACGCCCTAAGTGCTATGTAAAAGTAATTTTGAGTAATTTTTTTTAGAGGTTTTTTTGTTTTTGGGTCTAAATAGTTTGATAAATAAAGCTTATATTTGTTAACTAGAATTAGATCTATATCTTTGGGATCTAAGCTGTTGGTTTGGTTTGTATCTAGGCGGGTAAATTCTAAAAATCTTTTAAGATAATGGCCGTAATTTTTAATAGTTAATCGGGAGGCGTTACGTTCAAACTTTAAATATTCTAAGAAGTCAGTAACCAGGGCAGAAAGATTCATGATATTTCATAAACTTACAACAAAGCAAGTCCCAAGACTCCCAATACAGCTAACAGCGAACCTACTATAGCCAGGGTAAATGTAAATTGCTCAGAACCGGCAGGGGGAAGAGTCTTGTAAATGACCTGCTGTTGTGATGATGGACTAGATACAGCTCCCTGACCTTGACCGCCTGTTCCTGGTAAGATTACCACAGGTGCAGACCCAGAAGTAGAGATACTGGTACAATTGCCGGCACTACCTATTACATAACTCCCATTAACTACTGAGTTTAATACGTCTACAACTGTTCCTCTTTGCACAACATTAGAATCTTTAGTGTTACCCTTATCTCTCGGGTCAAATTCAAAAGTAATTTGTGTTACTCCAGTTGATGCAGTTGGCACAACTGTGAAATTTATAGTAGCTAAGGTACCTTTGCCTAAAAAGGGAGTAGAAACAGAAGCAAGACCTGAAATAGTAATCTTACCAGCAGAGGAATCAATATTATTACCAGGATAGTCAGGATAAATTGTCCCATTATTTATAGTAGTAGCAGTTAGTCTGGATGTATCATACCTAAGAATAGCATCTGTCCCGTCTGTTTGAACTTCACCTGTATCAAGTTTAACATTTAGAGAAAAATTACAACCCGGATTAAAAGTACCGCTTGATGGATCTAGCGATAAAGTCGCTGTTTGACTTGATTGGGCAAAGGTTGCAGCAGGCGAAGCTAAAAAAGAAAAGCTAAAAAAGAGCAGGTAGATTAAAAGCTTTTTCATTGGATATTTAACTCTAAGTTATCAACTTGTTCTAATATATTTTTTGATGTTGCAGCATCTACTAGATTAGAATTTGTAGTTGAACCTTTCTTAAAATCAATTAATAAAGATGTTTTTCCAACTGCCTTTGCTCTTAAGTTTAGCAAAGCAAATTCTCCTTTACCCTTAAAGCTGTTTTTTAAATTACTAATTCCTGAAATAGAAATTAATCCTTTTTTGGGATCTACAGATACAAATGGGTATTCATCAAAAATCTTTCCTTTAAGCACACCTCCTGCAGTAGCATCTAAAACCTTAGGATCATAGTGAATTATCAAATCAGCACCGCTAACAGTATTGGAAGCTGTATCTATTATTACGGAAACAGGCACTGTTTCGTTTACACTAAAATCAGATTTGGAAACCGTTAAAGAGATTTTTCCCACAGAGTTTTGGCTTTGAGGACTAGGTTGAAATATAGGCAGAGTCCCAGGAGAAGAAGTAACAGTTAAGGATCTAACAGCGTATATTAGCTCTCCAAAAATAATCACTCCCAAAATTATAAAAACAATTTTAGGCCCAGAAAAAACACTTTTGGCTTTTTGCTGATTATTCATTTGTGAATTTAAATCATCCATAATTTATTTGTACTACAACTGCCAACTTTTTACCAGTCCCGCACAACTATGTAAACTAGTTGTGGCCAGCATCACGGCGACGGAGATGGGCTGGGGCTGGGACTTGGGCTAGGTGAAGGAGATGGGATGACGGCAACACCACCGCTGCACGGTGATCCTGCCTTGCAGTTTAACCATCCTCCACTACTACACATGGCTGGAGAATTTTCCGGTGGATTAGATTCAAAAAAAGCACAAATTATGTATCGATCACAAAATTTATCTGTATTATTACAATCAGATTTGAATGACTCATTATAAGACACTGGATTAGGTTCATACCTGTATACCCAACCATAAAGATCATTATCGGGATTTAGTGGATCTGAAGGAACTTTATCAAGATAGACTTTCGAACCCAAGCTGATTGACTGACCTGAAAGTTTCGCAGTAGGGTAGTGATTATTATCAGTCCGATACTGTTCTAAAGCGTTCTGTATAACTTGTAAATCAGCTTTTCGTTTAGTATCCCTAACATTTTTTTGCAAGTTTGCGGAAGAACCACTCGCGCTTGGACTTGGACTGGAACCGGAAGAGGAAGCCGGCAGACCTCCGGGGGTAGGTTCAGAATCATCCGATCGACCAAAATCATACCTCATACAGGCCCAATCAAAGGAGTTAACCCTGCCATCCAGATTAAAATCTCCGGACCTGCCTGTTGCATCTGCAGAAATAATCCACTGGCTATTTAGTAGAGACTTATCAAAAGAATTAATGTTGCCGTCTCCGCCATCAACCGGGAAAATATCCCCAACTGGCAAAACAAAATTAGAGATGTTGGTAGTACCATCTCCCGCTGTAAATGAAACGGTTTTCCGCAGGGAGTAAGGAGCCTTAAGTGACAGCTTATAATTTTTACCCGCT
>CAYMZB010000097.1:0-2836 GCA_964394845.1 uncultured Gammaproteobacteria bacterium
GGTGATGGGGATGTATACGGACCCGAATCGGGTGCACGGGGATGAGCAGGGGAATGTCGAAAATAATCCGGTATTTGTTTATCTGGATGCTTTTGGTATAGAAAAGGACAAAGAACAAATAGCAAAGTATAAAGAGCAATACACAAAAGGCCAGGTAGGAGATATTGAGGTAAAAAAGTACCTGGTGAAAGTTTTAAATAATTTTCTTGATCCGATAAGAAAAAAACGAGCTCAATATGAACAAGATACTGAGCTTGTCGAACAGATTCTCAAAGAGGGGACTGAAAAAGCCCGACTGGAAGCCCAAAAAACTTTATCAGAAGTCAAAAAAGCCATGAAGCTGGATTATTTTAGATAGTAGATAAATGATTTCTTTTGAAGATTTTTCTAAATTAGAGTTAAAGATAGGAACCATTTTAGAAGCAGAAGAGGTTGAGGGTAGTGAAAAGTTAATTAAATTAATGGTTGATTTAGGAGAGGAGATTCCTAGACAGATTTTGGCTGGCATTAAGAAATGGTATAAAGCTAAGAGCTTAATAGGAAAACAGGTAGTGGTAGTGGTCAACCTGGAACCTCGAACAATGATGGGAATAGAATCACAAGGCATGATGCTGGCAGCAGATTCCCAAGATGGCCCTGTGTTTCTAACAGTGCCAAAAGAAGTTTCTCCTGGCACAAAAGTTAAATAGATTGTGACTTCACAGTTTTTTTGCAAGCTCATCTGTGTTACAATTTTGCCCTATGGCAAACGGTAAAAAAAAGCTTAATCTTAATAAAAAGGTTTTTCCAATCCTAAAGGGTTTTATTGTCTATGTTTTAATTGCTCTGGCTGCTTTAATATTTTTCTACCAGGTTTCAGGCGGTCCTGCTGCTTCTTCTGGTAATGAAGTCCCAATTTCACAAATTGTTAATGACACAAAAGATGGAAAAATTCAAAAAATCTCTTTAGAAGGGGATAAGGTTACAGCTTCGGTTAAAGGTTCTGATCAAAAAATCACTTCTCATAAAGAAGCAGGAGAATCGATCTATAAAATATTGGAATCATCAGGCGTAGACCCTAAAACAGTTACTATTGAAGTCAGAGACTTGTCAATCCAACAAGCCTGGATCGGGATTTTATCTGCTGTTTTGCCAATTCTGATCCTGGTTGGTTTGATGTTTCTTCTTTTTAGAAATGCCAGGGAAGCAGGCCAGGGAATTTTTTCTTTTGGCCAATCTAAAGCCAGGCTTTTTAGTAAAGACTCTCCTCAAATTAAATTTTCAGATGTGGCAGGAGCGGAAGAGGCAAAAAGGGAATTATCAGAAGTAGTAGAGTTTTTAAAAACTCCGGATAAATTTAAAGCCTTAGGCGCTAAAATTCCTAAAGGTGTGCTTTTGGTAGGGCCTCCTGGTTGCGGTAAAACTTTAATCTCAAGAGCTGTTGCAGGAGAAGCAGGAGTACCATTTTTCTCAATTGCCGGATCAGAATTTATGGAAATGTTGGTAGGTGTTGGAGCAGCCAGAGTAAGAGATATGTTTGCCCAGGCTAAAAAAGCAGGTCCGGCCATTATTTTTGTAGATGAAATTGAATCAATTGGCAGACAGCGTGGTATGGGATTTTCCGGTGGTCATGACGAAAGAGAGCAAACTTTAAATCAAATCTTAGTTGAGATGGATGGATTTACACCTAATGATCACGTAATTGTAATTGCCGCAACCAACAGACCAGATCTTTTGGATGCTGCATTAATCAGACCAGGCAGATTTGACCGGAGAGTGGTTTTATCATTTCCAGACCTGGTTGAGAGAAAAGCCATAATTGATCTTCATATGAAAGGTAAGCCTTTTACCAAAGATGTCTCAACAGAGAAGTTGGCCCGCAGGACTGTTGGGTTTTCCGGCGCTGATTTGGCAAATATGTTAAATGAAGCAGCAATTTTAGCAGCCAGGGAGGGAAAAACTGCAATAGACAATAAGGATTTGGAAGAAGCAGCTACCAAAGAAAAGTTAGGACCTCAGCGGAAAAGAATGCAGTCAGAAAATGACCGTAAATTAGCAGCTTATCATGAAGCAGGGCATGCAATTGTCGGTCATTTTCTACCCAATGTTGATCCGGTGCATAGAATTTCAATTGTTTCCCGGGGAATGTCCGGCGGACACACGCTTTTTCCTCCAACAGAGGATCGGTCAAATGAAAGCAGATCCAGACTCATGGAACAAATTACAGCAGCTTTAGGCGGCCAGGCATCAGAAGAATTAATTTTTAATGATATTTCAACCGGGGCAGCCTCAGATATTGAGGTGGCAACCAATATTGCAAAGAGTATGGTGACTCAATACGGTATGTCTTCTTTGGGCCCAATTAACGTCAACCCGCGGGCAAGTTTTGGTGTTTGGAGAGGGATGGAGGAAGGGTCAGAACTTTCACCAAAGCTTCATGATGCTGTTGATGCAGAAATTAGAAGAATTATGGATAACTGTTATAAAGAGGCGCAGGCTTTACTCAAAAAGCATAAATTAAAATTGGATAAAGTGGCTAAAGCATTGCTTGAAAAAGAAACTCTTGAGTCAGATGAATTTGAAGCTATTGTAGGGAAAAAGAAAAGTTGACCACGTTCAGTTTACTATAACTAGTTTCATGAACGTGGTTGACAATTTGTGCTAAGAAGGTTTACTACGTTCAGTTTACATGAACGTAGTTTAAACTTAGCTTGGCCGGAGTTTGCGAATATCAAAACGCAATCAGCAGCCTATATGGCAATATACGTACCTAATATAAATACTTTAGCTGGTATTCCTCTAGAAATAAGGGGAATTTCCATAAACTTGAAACTGAAAATGAAGAGAATTTAAAATT
>CAYMZB010000098.1:0-4384 GCA_964394845.1 uncultured Gammaproteobacteria bacterium
AATTTTTCATTAAAAACTCAAGAGGAAATTTGTAGAAGAGATGCAAAGTATAAAGGATATGAAATTGCTGAAGTATTTAGAGAAGAGGGTAAATCGGCAAAGACCATTCTTGGTAGACCAGAGCTTTTGAAGATGCTGGATTATTGTAGAAAGAATAAAAAAGAAATAAGGGCTATGTTTGTTTACCGCTTGGATAGATTGTCGCGCCAAACTTCTGACTTTCTTGCTCTAAGACAAAGACTTTTTGGAATGGGCATATCTATTATTTCAGCCTCAGAACCTACAGGAAACTCACCCACCGAAAAACTTCTAGAAACGGTATTAGCAAGTTTTGCCCAACATGATAATGATGTAAGGTCGGAGCGAACCAAAAACGGCATGAGAGCGAGGTTTTTGATGGGTCTAGTTACTAACCACACTCCTCTTGGTTATATCAATCAAGGTGGATTTGCCTTGAAAGACCCTAAATCCTTTGACCTTTACAAAAAGGCATGGGATTTAATGGCTACTGGAACTAAAAGCTTAAAGGAAATGCAATTAATTATGAAAGAGTGGGGTTTGCCTGTAGCTGGCGCACAAACAGTTCATCATATGTTCAGAAACAAATTCTACATGGGTCTACTCACCTCTAAAAGCTATCCTGAAGAGGTTAAAGGTCAACATACCCCTATGGTTACTCAAGAACAATTTTATAAAATACAGGCGATTTTAGACGGAAGAAATAATAACCCCTCAAGAATGCCAAAATATACTCGTGATAACCCGGACTTTCCCTTAAGAAGAATGGTTTGCTGTAATAAATGCGGTACGCCTTTTACCGGAGGATGGAGTAAGTATCACCAGTACGCCTATTATTTTTGCCGTAAGAGATGTGTTTATATTTCTGTTCCTGTTAAAGATTTACATGATGGTTTATTAGAGGTGCTAGAAGAGGTTAAACCAACCAAAGAGGGATTGAAGCTTTATTGCAACTCTTTACTTAAGACGTACCACAAACAAATGCTCAAGGTAAGAAAAAAGAGTAATGCTTCAGACGAGGAAATTAATAAACTACAAGCTTTAAGACAGGTTTTAGTTGAGAAAAACCTTGCAGGAACTTACTCAGATGAGATATTTAAGGAGCAGAACGGTATTATCGAGCAGAAGTTAACCGCAGCTCATGAGGCTAAAGATCAAGAACTGCTTGGAAAGTATGATATAGACAAAATTATCGCTTTTATAGAACTGAAGCTCTCAAATCTAGCAGAGACTTATTCTTCCACAAAGGAACTAAGTCCTATTCGTAGCCTCCTCAGTACGATATTTATCTCCGGGTTCAATTGGAGCTATCCGGGCATTTCGTACAAGAGGATTAGCCCGATGTATCAAGCTATTCGTGATGCTGATAAACCGGGCGTCAACGTCGGCTGCCGGGCTAGGATTCGAACCTAGAAATCATCTGCTCCAAAGGCAGAGGTCCTACCGTTAGACGACCCGGCATTACTGGTGACTATTATAGCTCAAAAGATCCAGATTTTGCACTTGACTTTTATAAAAGCTTTATGGGTATGATGAGAATAGGGAAGGGGGTGATAAATTTGAATACTAAACAACTAGTTGGTTGGGTGTTGGTAGTTGGTGCCTTAAATTGGGGATTAGTAGGACTACTCAATATGAACTTGGTGGAAACAATATTGGGAGCAGGATCTATGCTAACCAGGGTAGTTTATATAGTAGTAGGAGCGGCAGGAGCATATAAGGCTTATATAATGTTAACTGGTGGTTATAAGAAAAAGTAATTTAGGTTGATAGGTTATTATCTTAAACCCCCACTTTTTAAAAGGTGGGGGTTCTGTTTTCTATTAATAGTTAATCCTGCATTTTTTTAGCCTTTTCCCCATCTCCTTTAAACCTGACTATGATAATATCCCTCTAGTCATATAGTCTTGAACCAGATGTCTATATGCGCTCCTACCCCCTTCTTCCCCGCAATGACTTTCAACCCGTCTTAATCTTTCCACAAAGCGTTCTGGCTGAACCCAAATTTGCCCAGCTGCCAATTCAGCCATAGCTAGTAAATGAATACCTGCATGTTCTAAAAGTCCCCTGTTTGCATGCTCAAGCGGAAAGTTTAAATCATTTGCTCTTCCATAGGCCTCAACTGACCAATTAGCTACTTCTCCCAATCTATATGCTACATCTGAAAGACGAATTGGAGTGGGTATTAATCTTCGCAATTTATGATATTCATCTTTTTGTAAATTATCTAATACACCATTTTGGTTTGGGGCAATTCGCAAACCAGAAACTAACCAATTTATGGGGATTTCAGTATGACCCTGATTTATGCCTGTTACTAAACTTACCAGTTCGATGCTACCTAAATACAGTTGTCCAACTAATAAAGTATCATTATTTAAACAATCTCTTACTCTAGGAGTAAGACCTGCCTGCATTTGATTTCTTCTTTGTCTTAATCTTTGCACAAAATTAGATCCACTTACTGACTCATCAGGAATTTCCTTTAATCCAGCAAACTTCAAAATTATTGGATTTGCTTTAACTTCAATCATTGGCGAATTATACACAAAAAGGTAGTATTTTTACAAATAAGACTACACAAATCTCTCTTTAGGATTAACTTGGATCAGTCTAATCTCTGTGAGCGGGAGACGCAAATTGTTTTAAACTAATTCTGAATTACCCCTTACATTTTTAACGGACTAATGACGATTTATGATATAAGTTAGTTATATGGAAAATATTTTGCCTGGGAAAATATACCCTTTAATATATTTAGCTCTTACTTTTATTTACCTTAACGCTAAAAAATCTTTTAGAATTTGGGTTTTAAGGTTGATGTATCTATATATCTTATCGGTTTTTTTTATTTATGACAATAACAATAACTATTTTAATCTTATTAAGAAAGGTGATTTAATCTTAACTTCAATGTTAATTGCTTTTTCAATAGGCTCGGCTATGACTTTTTTCAAGAAGAAAATAGTTTATTACTCATCGATCATCCCACTGCTGATTGGTTGTATTTTATCATGGTTGTATGGAACGCAAGTAGGCTACTACAATCCCTTATTTGGAATATTAATACCAATATTAGCTGTTTTGTTCTATATACCGTGGAGCGATAAAACAATAGATCAGTTTAAGAAAAATGTTGACATTAAAAAATGACAATGCCTCGTCTCTAGAGCGAGACACGCAAATTCTTCTGAAATTTTTTATATAATCTTTTCTCATTTCAGAAAGTTAATGAATGTGTATTGTGCTTTTTGACATCTATACAGTTTAATCTTAAAATATGCAGATGCACCAAGAAAAGGATTGGGGGAAAGAATTTGAAGCACTAAGTCCAAGAGAAAAATATGCTAAATTGCTAGAAATAATTGGCGAAATACCTCCAATCGACCCAAAAGATGATCCTGAGCGTGAAGAGGCTTCAAACAGATTTTTATTTCTCTTAGAGTCATCAAATGATGATCCCTCTATAGATATTAGATCAGAAGTTCTATCGCTTATTGATCAACATCCAGATTCAGGAACCCTGAGAACTCGCTCGGCTCATTACCAAGATCTAGCGGCAAAGTACAAAGATTTAAATCACACTGCTCCGATTACTGAAGCATGTAAAGAATTTCTTGGTCAACAATTTGAAAAGCTCTATGCAACTGGTGATATGCGCAATCCTAAAAACATACCTCTTATTATGAGTTTTGCAAACGATGAATTTGTAGATCTAAGACAACGTCTGGCTACGGCACTTGGTCCTAGCTTACCTTTTTTGTTAGGCATTGATAATCCAAATGAGGATGAAAGCTATTTTAACCCAGATAGCAGTCAGGAATTCGAAAGAGTCAGGTATTCACACGTTATAAAATTTACATTAAAAGGTTTATTAAAAAGTATTTCAGCTACAAGAGGTGTATACGGACCTGAAAAGGAAAGTATGATCTCAGAGGCTGCTCAACGCATCTACCGTCCTCAAGCGTCATTTGCTAAAAGATGGAGAAGTGATTTTACGACAAGATATGGACAAGAACCCCAAGATTAGGCCGATATATCAACACATTCGGCACTTTGAGACACAGAGTGTCCCGTCTGGAGCGGGAGAGGGGACTTGAACCCCCGACATCCTCGTTGGCAACGAGGCACTCTACCACTGAGTTACTCCCGCACTAAAGTGCCGCAGATTTGAGTTGCACAAATATAAAACGCTCTTCAGGCGCTCGCCTTGACTACCTTGGCTACTGCGGCTTAAGCGCTATTTTACCTTATTTCCTGAAAAAATTGAAGAGAAGGGTAAGTAGGACAGAAATAACTAGAGAAGATAACCAGGGAATATATATTTTAACAGGACCTTTGTCTATATAAATATCTCCAGGTATTC
>CAYMZB010000099.1:0-11005 GCA_964394845.1 uncultured Gammaproteobacteria bacterium
CTATCCCTGCAAAAATCAAAAGACTAATGCCATTACCAATACCATACTCAGTAATTAGTTCTCCCAACCACATTAAAAAAACAGTACCGGCGCACATTCCTACAATAATTGCTGCAACTTGAATGGGGGATGTCTCAGGTAACACTCCCTGACTCTGCAGCAAAACAAACATTCCAATAGATTGCATAACTGCTAAAGGTACACAAAGGTATCTGGTATATTGATTGATCATTTGTCTGCCATATTCTCCTTCTTTTGAAAGTGCTTCAAGTTTTGGAATAATCATTGTTAAAAGTTGAAATATTATTGAAGCATTGATATAAGGATTAAGTCCCAAGGAAATAATAGAAAAATTAGCTAAGGTTCCACCTGAGAAAATATCCAAAAGCCCTAAAAATTGATTTGAGCTAAAAAGTTGTTGCAGTGCAGCGAAATCTACTCCTGAAACCGGAATATGTGAAGCTATCCTGAATATTATTATTATTGCTACGGTGATTAAAATTTTTCTTCTGAGTTCTTTTATCTTAAAAGCTGATACTATTGGCGCAAAAATGCTAGACATACTCCACCCTTCCGCCCATTTTATCAATTTCTTGTTTTGCTTGCTTAGAAACTGATAATTTTACAATCAGCTTCTTAATAGATTCACTCTTTGTAGTTTTAGAAGCTAAAATCTTTACCCCTTGCTTAACATCTTTTTTAGTAATCAATTTTGATTCTAAAAGAGTTTCCAAATCTATAATTGAATTTGTTTTAAAAATACTTAACTTACTTAAATCCAGTATTTTAGGCTTTAGCGAAACTACTCTATTACCTAAACCTCGTCTTAAAGGTAGTTTTTTATAAGTAGGCAACCCTGCCCCGGTAAAACCAACAGACATTTTGCCTCGGGCTTTCTGTCCTTTAGTTCCACGTCCGGAAGTTTTTCCTAAACCAGAACCAATTCCACGACCCAATCTTTTTTTGCGTCTATCACTAATTTTTACTAATTCATTTAATTTCATTTTTGTTTAACCTCTCTTAATTGGCCAAGTGCCCTTAGTGTTGCATATACATTTGATGCTTTATTCTCAGTTCCTAAAGATTTTGAAACAATATCATGTATACCTGCTGCTTCGACCACCACCCTAACAGCTCCTCCGGCGATTACTCCAGTACCTACTGGCGCAGGTTTTAGCAGGACTTTTGCAGCACCAAACTTTACCAAAACAGGATGAGGAATGGTTCTGCCACGAAGCATAACCTCGATTAAATGTTTCTTTGCGTAAGTGGTAGCCTTTCTTACAGCAGACTGAACCTCAGCAGCTTTACCTAAACCAACTCCTACTTTTCCTTTTCTATCACCTACCACAACAAGTACTGAAAGAGATCTTTTATCTCCTCCTTTAGTCTTTTTTGAAACACGGTTAACTTGTACCACCCGCTCAAAAAATTCTGATTCAAATCCTTGGCCATTTCTGTTACCTTGATTATTTCTATTTCCCTGATTATTATTTTGATTCATAAGCTTAGAATTTTAACCCTCCCTCTCTAGCACCTTTACCAAGTTCTGATATTCTTCCTTTATACAGAAAACCACCCCTGTCAAATACAACTGTCGTAATTTTATTTTTCAAGGCAACCTCTGCTAAAGCCTTGCCTACATTATATGCTTTTTGTAATTTTGTACCACTCATCTTATGATCTCCTGCGTATGCGAGTGTAATAGATTTCGTATCATCAATAATCTGAGCAATGATGTGCTGATTTGAACGAAATACTGCAAGCCTCGGACGATCAATAGTCCCTTTTAAGTGCTTTCTAATTTTTTGATGTTTTCTAATTCTTATATTTTTATTCATAATATTTTAACTACTTTGCTCCGGCAACTCCTACTTTAGCACTCTTACCAACCTTCTTTCTGATATATTCACCCTGGTATCTAATTCCTTTACCTTTATAGACATCCGGCACTCTTACTTTTTTTAAGTTTGCTGCAACCTGACCCACCATTTGTTTATCTATTCCTGATACTTTTATTTTTGTGTTATCTGTTACCTCAAAGGTAACTCCTTCAAGCGCTTCAATCTCCACAGGATGAGAATATCCAATATTTAAAGTTAGTTTATTACCGTTAATTTGCGCTCTAAATCCTACACCGACAAGTTCTAAAGATTTAGTCCAACCTTCAGTTACCCCGGTAATCATATTAGCAATTAGGCTTCTGGTTAAACCATGCAACGCTTTCGCTTTTTTCTGATCATTCCCTCTTTTAACAATTAAGTTTTGTCCTTCAATTTCTATATTAATTAACGGTTCCATAATTATTTCTAATTTTCCTTTTTGACCTGTGACCACAACTAACCTATCCTGATTTTCAACAGTTACTCCTACAGGAATTAAAATTGGTGCATTTCCTATACGACTCATATTTTTTGATCCTTACCAGACAAAGGCTAAAACTTCTCCTCCTATTTTTAATTTTCTCGCTTCTCTTTCAGTCATAAGCCCTTTAGGCGTTGATATTACTGCTATTCCTAAGCCATTCAATACATTAGGTAGATCAGAAGCCCCTTTATAAACTCGCTTCGATGGCTTTGACACTCTTTTTATACCTACTATAGCTGGCTTTCTTGCACTATATTTAAGAAGTATTATTACTTCTCTATTCTGTGTCTCCACCTTTTCCAAGTAGCCTTCATCTTGTAAAAGCTTCATAAGCTTTAAATTCAGTTTAGAATATTTTACTGACACTGATTTTTTACCGACTGAATAACCATTTTTAACTCTAATTAATACATCTGCTATAGGATCCATATATTTACCAACTCGCTTTCTTCACACCTGGAAGTAACCCTAGATGTGCAAGTTCTCTAAAACAAAGTCTACATAAACCAAACTTGCGGATATAACTCCTTGCCCTTCCACATCGTAAACATCTACTTTTCTTTTGAACTTCATATTTAAATTTTTTCTTAACAACATTTGATGTCTTTGCCATAATTAATTCCTAAATGGAACTCCTAAATATTCCAAAAGTTTTTTTCCTGGAACTTTTGCCTTAGCATTTGTTGTAATTGTTACAGCCAAACCTCTTGTTCTGTCAACAGTCTTATAATCTACTTCGGGAAAAATTGTTTGCTCTTTCAAACCAATATTTAGATTTCCGCTATTATCAAAAGACTCAGCAGAGATACCTTTAAAATCTCTGACCTTAGGCAAAACAACACTTATTAGCTTATCCAAGAAAGCGTACATTCTAACACCTCGCAGCGTTACCATCATTCCTATTGGTTGACCTTTTATTACTTTGAATGTTGCTATAGATTTTTTTGCATAAGTTATAACCGGTCTTTGTGCGCTGAGTGCTGATAAATAAGCTTTAGCTTTATCTAAAACACCTGCGTTATCTTTAGCTTCACCAAGACCTATGCTAATAACCACTTTAATTACACGAGGCAATGCCATCTTATTTTTTAAATTAAGATCTTCTAGTAACTTTTGTTGTACTTCATTTAAATATTTTTCCTGTAATCTGTTCATAATTTATTTGATCTCCTTTTTACATTTTTTGCAAACTCTTACTTTAGTATCAGCAGTTTTTAGATATCCAACCCTAGTTACCTTGTTACAGTTTGGACAAATAAGAGCTGTATTAGAAATATTTAAAGGTTTTGGCATATCAATAATTCTACCTTCAATACTCCCCATTTTCTTAACATGTCTTTTATATAAATTCGCTCCTTCAACGAATAATTTTTTATCCTTTGCTAAAACAAACAAAACTTTACCTTCTTTGTTTCTATCCTTACCAAGCAAAATTTTTACTTTATCGCCTTTTTTAATTTTCATATATTTACCATACTTCTTGAGCAAGTGAAATAATCTTACTAAAACCGGCATTCCTAACTTCTCTGGCAATTGGTCCAAATATTCGAGTTGATCTTAGATTTCCATCATTATCCACAACAACCCCTGCATTATCGTCAAATTTTATGTATGAACCATCATCACGTCTAATCTCTTTTTTGCATCTAACAATAACTATTTTTACAACTTCATGATTTTTTACCTGACCACTGGAATCAGCGCCTTTCACAACTCCCACCACTATCTGACCTAAAGTAGCTTTTCTTTTTCCAGACCCCCCTAATGGTTGAATAACTTGTAACACTTTTGCTCCGCTATTATCTGCAACTGTTAATCTAGTTCTATGTTGTACCATTTACTTTTGAGACACTGTCTTTCCTTTCTTTTTTGATTTCGGATTATCTGTAGGAGTATCTGCTACAACCTTTTTCTCTTCATCTTTTGGAGCTTTTACTAAAACAGGTTCTGGCATTACCTCAGAGATGACTGCTGCTGCATCTTTCTTTAATTGTGCTTCTGCAATCTCTGCTACATTTTTACCCAATACTTTTGTAACTCTTGAGGTTATCCTTTTTGAGATTGGTCTACAACTTTCAAATTCAACAATATCTCCTACCTTAACCTCTGTTTTTACTTCAACTAAATATTTTTTACTTCGCACATAGTTTTTCTTGTACAAAAGGTGCTTTGCCACTCTGCTGACTAAAACAGTAACCGTGTTCTTTAATTTTGTTGATACAACCAGTCCTACCATATTTATTTTTTAACTCCTTGTATTTTAACTTCTAATTCACCTAATACTTGTTTCTGCTTTAAAACAGTTAATATTTGCGCCAGATCTTTTCTTTTCTTAAAAATTGTTTTCAAATCTTTCATTTTTTTCATATTTTTATCTACTATTAAATTTGCTATTTCCATTTTAATAGTCTTGACTTTTAAACCTAGTTCTTTTAAATCTAATCCTTTAATTTGTACAAAATCATTTTTTTTCATAATTTGAGTCCTCGAAAATTATAGTCTACGTCTATATTTTTATGCCTTTCCCTACAAACCTCGTATCAAGCGGCAACTTATGTGAAGCCAATCTTAAGGCTTCCTCCGCAATACTTTCTGTTACTGCTCCGATCTCAAAAAGCAATTGTCCAGGTTTCACAACTGCTACATATCCTACTACGTCTCCCTTTCCTGATCCCATTCTTGATTCTGCCGGATGCTTAGTTACGGGCTTAGCTGGAAAAATCCTAATCCAAATACGTCCGCCTCTTTGCGTGAAATGAGTCATTGCCCGCCTGGCTGACTCAATCTGTCTTGCCGTAATCCACCCACACTCCATAGCTTTTAACCCAAATGTTCCATAAACTAGAGTATTACCTCTTGTAGCAATCCCACCTCTTTTACCTTTAAAAACTTTTCTATATTTAGTTCTTTTTGGTTGTAGCAGTGCCATATTAGTCGCTTTGCTCCAATGTAAAATGTATAATGTATAATGTAAAATTACTTTTCATAAATTTTAATTGTAAATTGTAAATTATTAATTAAATCTCTAACTCCCCTTTATTAATCCAAACTTTTACACCAACATATCCAGATTTAGTTAAAGCCGGATAAACAGAAAAATCTATATCTGCTCTCAAAGTGTGCAAAGGCATAGTTCCTGATGCTTTCCACTCACGTCTGGCAATCTCTGCTCCACCAATTCTACCTGATAAAACAACTCTTACTCCCTTTGCTCCGGATCTCATTACTCTATCTATTGACTGATTCATTACTCTTTGGGCTGGTAATCTTTTAACAAGCTGCTCTGCAACTGATTGGGCAACCAGATATGCTGACAGGTCCGCAGCTTTTAACTCCATTGGTGCAATCTCTAGAGTGTTCTCATCTTTAATAGATAATTCCTTCAGTAAATATTTTTTTATTTCTGTTAAACCACTTCCTCCTCTACCAATCAGAACTCCAGGTCTAGAAACAAAAATTATCACCTTTAATTTATTAACTGCTCTTTCTATCTCTACAGAATTAATACCTGCTGGTTTTAATTTTTTCATCAACAGATCTCTAATCTTTATATCTTGCTGAACAAACTCTTTATATTTCATACCTTTAGCAAACCAGCGTGATTTCCATGTTGCGCCAATACCCATTCTAAAACCAACTGGATGAATCTTTTTACCCATCAGTCTCCTTGCCTCCTTCCTGAACTTTTAATCCTGCCTTGCCGGCCCGCTTCGCCGGAGCGTCAGCGAGGCGAGCAGGCAGGTCATCACTCAAAACTAATTTGATATGACTCATTCTTCTTTTATATGGTTTTGCTCTTCCTCTTGTACCAGCTTTGAAACGGCGCAGGACAACACTTTCATTAATCTCAATTGATTTAAATCTTAATTTATCTACATCTGCTCCGGCTTGACGCATATTAGCTAAAACTGTTTCTAAAGCTTTACCTAAATCTTTAGCAGCTCCTTTCGGAGTAACACGCAAAATATCCAAAGCTTTATTAGGTTCCATCTTTCGTACCATATCAGCCACTAATCTTAATTTACGGGGAGTGGTATGAATATATTTTTGTATTGTTTGTATTTCCATAAGTTATTTTAAGTCTTTGACGTTGACTTTTCAGTTACCTTTCCATGTGATCTAAACACTCTAGTTGGCGCAAACTCACCTAATCTATGACCAACCATTGATTCAGAAATAAATACTGTCACAAAATTTTTACCTTGATGAACTAAGAAAGTATGACCAACAAACTCCGGAGGAATTTGTGATCTTCTAGCCCAAGTCTTAATAGGATTCTTAGGTAAACCATTTTTTTGTGCCATTATTTTTTTTAACAGCTTAGCATCAATATATGGACCTTTTTTTGTTGATCTGGACATAATATTATCTATTTCTCCTCTTTAAGATATACTTACTAGTTTTATTTTTCTTTTTTCTGGTATTACCAACAGCTGGCCTACCGTATTTGGTCATAGGTGTTTTTCTACCTATACCAGAACGCCCTTCTCCTCCACCATGAGGATGAGAATCCGGATCTTGAGCAACACCGCGGACGGTGGGCTTAATACCCATATGACGGGACCTTCCAGCACTGCCTATCACCCTTTGCTTCATATCTTCATTTCCTAATACTCCAATTGTTGCCAGGGCATCCAAAGATATTTTTCTAACTTCCCCTGAAGGCATTTTTAAATGGGCAAAACCGCTCTCTTTAGCAAGGAGTTGTAATCCCACACCAGCACTGCGTCCTATCTGTCCTCCATATCCCGGTATAAGCTCTACATTATGAATTAATGTACCAATTGTTATATTTTTTAATTTCATTGCATTTCCTGTTGCAATTTCTGCTTTCTCGTTGGATACAATTTTACTCCCTATTGCCAAATCCTTTGGACATAAAATATATCTATACTCGCCGTCTGAGTATTTAATCAGAGCGATTTCCACATTTCTATTTGGATCATATTCCAAACCGACTACCTCACCTACTATTCCAAACTTATCTCTTTTAAAATCAATCTCCCTGTAATATCTTTTATGTCTTCCGCCCTGACCTCTTACTGTCACCATTCCACCAGATGATCTACCAGAATTTTTTTTAAGTAATGTTTTTAGGTTTTTCATAGTTATTTCCCTGTTATTACCTTTCTTTGAGTTGTAGGAGCTGCTCCTACTGCACCTTTTTCAATTTTAACCCTGGTTCTTCCTAAAATATCTTTTTTCTCTCTTAACATTCTAGGTTCGTTTTCTCCGGTTGTTACAACAACTTCCTCTTTAGGAGTTTCAAACATAGCTATTTTTTCACCCTTAGCTACTTTTACTAAAGCCTTTTTAAATCCTCTGCTCATGTATAGTTTTCTCACTTTTTTTTGAGATTTCATTTCTCCTTTAACATTTATTGTTCTAATACTTACTACATTAACCTTAAACTTTTCTGCTACCATTTTCCCAATCTGAAATTTAGTAGCATTTTTATCAACCTCAAAAGTATAAATATTGCTTTGGGCAAGTCTCATGGATTTTTCAGTTATAATTGGTCTTCTAATAATCATTTAGACTCTCCCTTACCTAACTTATCCACTGCATCTTTGGTCAACATTAACATGTCGTGTTTTATAACTTCATAAGCGTTAATGAGATTTACGGATAAGATACTAACATGGGGGATATTACTTATAGCTCTTACTATATTGTCTGTCTTTTCTGCTATTACTATTAATGTATTAACCGCTGTTTCGCTGCCATTTATTTTTCGTAAAAGATTAAAAACTTCTGAGGTTTTTCCAGATGCTTTCTCCAGACCTGTTAATCCGATGATTTTTTTATCAAGCATTTTAGATGATAGTGCAGATACTAAAGCTGCTTTTTTCATTCTTTTAGGCAAATCTAATCTTACTTTTCTTGTAGTTGGTCCAAACGTAATTCCTCCTCCAACAAAAATAGGCGCCCTAATCGCACCGTGTCTTGCTCTACCTGTTCCTTTTTGTCTGTAAATTTTAGCAGTAGAACCCTCAACTTCACCTCTAGTTTTAGTTTTAGAGGTAAATATTTTTTGATTGGTTCCATAAACCCTGATTGCTTGGGATAAAAGGCTGTTGTTTATCAAAGCTCCAAAAATTTCTTTTGGCAAACTCATTTCTCCATTTGCTTTTCCGGCTAAAGAGTAAACTGGCACTGATAACCCAACCACCTTTTTAGCTACTTCTTTTTTAACTCTTGGCATCTTCTTTTACCTCCTCAGGTTTTTGCTCTACTGGTGCAACGTTTTCTTTAGCATCTTCTCCCGGCTTTTCCTCTGGTGGGGGAGTATAACCTTTAATTCTGCCAAGTTTTGTAACCATTACTAAACCACCAGTAGGTCCAGGAATAGCACCTTTTATTGTTAATAGATTATTTACTTTATCTATTTTTATTACTTCCAAATTCTTTACACTAACTTGTTCATCACCCATATGTCCTGCCATTTTCTTGCCTTTATAAACTCTTCCCGGAGTAGTTCCGGAACCAATTGCACCTGGAGCTCTGTGTCTATCTGATTGACCATGGGTTTTTGGTCCTCCGTGAAACCCGTGTCTTTTAACAACTCCAGCAAATCCTCTACCTTTAGAAGTACCAGTAACTTTAACTCCGTCTCCTATTGAAAAAACCTGGTCCAGTTTGATTGCTGTTCCAGGTTTTGTGTCTTCGTTGCGTTCTTGAGTATCAATTCTAATTTCTCTAAACCAACGGACTGCTTGATCAAGTCCCACTTTTTTGGTATGTCCAAGCTGGGGCTTTCTCACTGATTTTTTAGTTCCAAATCCAAGTTGAATTGCATTGTATCCGTCTTTTCCCTCTGTAGCTTTGACTTGAGTAATATAATTAGGACTCATCTCCACCACAGTAGCTCCTACTCTTCGACCTCTGGAGTCATAGGTACTAGTCATATTTTTTTTGATACCTAATAATGTATTTATCATATTCAAAGCATTAAAAAGAGTGAGTCCTTCGGCTACGCTTAAGGATCTCACTCAGTATTTCGCTTTCAACCGCCGTATCCTGCGAAGCTTTACGCGGAGTAGGACGCGCGATCTACTGAAAATTTAACTTAAGTTAAATTAACCACTCAAAATGGTCATCTAGATTGAATTCTAACAGAGGCTAGCTTCAAATGCAAGAGATGGGTAAGACTACATTTTGACTTCAATGTCAACACCAGCTGGAATTTCAAGATGCATTAGAGAGTCAATAGTTTTTTGAGTAGGTTCTATAATATCAATCATTCTTTTATGGGTTTTTATCTCAAATGCTTCTCTTGAATCTTTATCGGTGTGGGGAGATCTCAAAACTGTAATTCTTTCAGTTTTAGTAGGCAGGGGAACTGGACCAACAATTTTTGCACCGGTTCTTAAAGCTACATCCAAAAGGGACTCACAGGTGTTATCTAACACCCGATGATCGTAACTTTTAAGTTTAACGCGAATGCGTCCTCTTGGCATATTTGCTTTTCCCCTATTAATGTGCGACTTTACTACTTAAGCTATTATTTTAGTAATAACACCTGCTCCAACTGTTTTTCCACCTTCTCGAACTGCAAACCTTAGACCATCTTCCATAGCAACAGGAGTAATTAATTTTCCAGTAATTTTAACTGTATCTCCTGGCATTGCCATTTCTACACCTGCTGGAAGTTGAACTTCACCGGTCACATCTGTAGTTCTAATATAGAATTGTGGTCGGTAACCTTTGAAAAATGGAGTATGCCTTCCGCCTTCTTCTTTAGAAAGAATGTAAACTTCTGCTTCAAATTCACTGTGTGGAGTAATTGAGCCTGGTTTTGCAAGCACTTGACCTCTTTCAACATCATCTTTTTCAACTCCTCTAAGCAAAACTCCAGCATTATCTCCTGCCAGGCCTTCATCCAGCATTTTGTGAAACATTTCAATCCCTGTAACAACACTTTTCTTTGTTGGTCTAATTCCGACAATTTCAATTTCTTCATTAACTTTTACTTTACCTCTTTCAATTCTTCCGGTTACCACTGTTCCTCTACCCTTAATTGAGAAAACATCCTCAACTGCCATAAGAAATGGCTTATCTACGTCCCTGACTGGGGTTGGAATCCACTCATCAACTTTTGTCATTAATTCTTCAACTGCTTTTACAGCTTCAGCATCTCCTTCAAGTGCTTTTTTAGCAGACCCTCGTATTATAGGAGACTGTGCATCGTATTCATATTTTTTAAGTAAATCTCGAACTTCTTCTTCTACCAAATCTAAAAGTTCCGGATCATCAACCATATCTACTTTATTCAAGAAAACTACAATTGCCGGAACTCCTACTTGTCTGGCTAAAAGCAAATGTTCTCTTGTTTGTGGCATTGGACCATCCGGCGCAGAAACAACTAGGATTGCTCCATCAGTTTGAGCAGCGCCGGTGATCATGTTTTTGATGTAATCTGCATGACCTGGCATGTCAATGTGAGCATAATGTCTTTTTTCTGTTTCGTATTCTTGGTGGGAGATATTAATAGTAATACCGCGGGCTTTTTCCTCTGGAGCGTTGTCAATTTGATCAACTGACCTTTTTTCTGCCAAACCTTTAGCAGCCAAAACTGAGGTAATTGCAGCAGTTAAGGTAGTTTTACCGTGGTCAACATGACCCATGGTTCCAATAT
>CAYMZB010000100.1:0-15970 GCA_964394845.1 uncultured Gammaproteobacteria bacterium
AAAAACAAAATTATTCACACCAATTTTATGCGCCTCAGCTACAAAACCTTCATCAAACCAAAGTCCGGCAATAGACCAGGGAGGTTGATGAACAGATGTCACAGGAAGGAGGTACTTATCTGATAAATCTTTTATTCCCTGAAAATTCCAACGGGATTTAACACCTGCCACAATCTCAACCCCATCAGCTCCAATATTTTTAAGAGCAGAAAAAGTTTGTTTTAGAGTAGCAATAACTGGGGAGTCTGTAACTGAAACGCTAACTTTCATCTGTGGATTTGCAGACATAACCTTATTCTAACATCTTAACCTTTTGACTCTCTACTTGACAAATATTATCAAAATAGTATAATGATAATAGTATGAATACTGCAGTTTTACAAATACCTATTAATAAAAACCTTCGTGATAAAGCTGCCTCTTATGCAGAGAAGATGGGCTTTTCTTCTTTACAAGAGGTAGTAAGATTGTTTTTAAATAAAATGGCGATAGGTGAAATTGATGTTACTTTTGAACAGAATGTTCAGCTATCAGTAAAAGCGGTTAAGCGTTACAATAAGATTATTGATGAGATAGAATCAGGTCAAGTAAAAACAAAAGCATTTACAGATGTCAAACTTTTGATGAAACATTTAAATGAAGATTAGACTTCACCGTCTTTTCGAAAAATCTTATAAAAGCAGAGTTACCTTCACTAAAAAACTTGTCCTGCAAACAGAAGAAAGAATTGCTTTATTTAAAGCTGATCCGAAAAATTCTATCTTGAAAGATCATAGATTAACTGGCGCTAAAAAAGGACTACGTGCATTTTCTATTACAGGAGATACCCGTATAGTTTATCTTCCAGTATCGGAAAATGAAGTTATATTTATTGATATTGGATCACATAACCAGGTTTACTAAAATCTGGATTTCCAGGCATAACCTTATTCTAACATCTTTATCCTTCGACTCGATGACTCGCTCAGTGAATATTTAGAGGAAGGCTCAGTGAATATTGACTGAGTGAAACCACGCCAGAGGCGGGCGAAGTCGAAGCCTTACCATTAGCTTAGGAAGATTTAATAGTCAGGCATGCCGCCGGAAGGCATTGGAGGAGGTGGAGCGGGCGGTTCCGGCCTGTCGCTGATTAAACAATTAGTGGTCATCACCATTATAGCTACAGATGCAGCATTCTGCAGCACAGAACGGGTGACTTTAACAGGATCAATAATGCCGGCTTTTACCAAATCTTTAATTTCCCCGTCTAAAACATCAATCCCCATGTTGCCGTTGCTGCTCATTACTTTTGATAGCGCAATCCCGTCATCCATGCCGGCATTTTTAACCAGCTGCCTGAAAGGCTGTTCCAGGGCTTTTTTAACAATCTCTACCCCGATTTTTTCTTCCTGATTTAAAATTACTAGCGTCTCCAGCGCCTTCCTGACGCGGAGCAAAGCTACTTCTCCTCCGGCCACAATTCCTTCTTCTACGGCAGCTTTGGTGGCGGCAACAGCATCAATGACTCTTTCTTTCTTCTCTTTAAGTTCTATCTCGGTGGCTGCCCCAACATTGATAACTGCCACTCCGCCGGAGAGTTTAGCCAGTCTTTCCTGTAATTTCTCTTTATCAAACTCCGAATCCGAGGAAGCAAGCTCCCGGCGGATTTGACTGATCCTGGCTTCAATTTTACCCTTTGCGCCTTTGCCATCCACAATCAGGGTATTGTCTTTATCAGAAGTTGCCCTGCCTGCCCTGCCTAAATCAGTAACTTCAACTGATTCAAATTTCTTGCCTGTATCCTCTGAGATAACTGTGCCGCCGGTTAAAATGGCGATATCCTCCAGCATTTCCTTGCGGCGGTCCCCAAATCCCGGAGCTTTAACTGCCAACACATTAAAAGTTGACCTGAGTTTATTAACCACCAAAAGCGCTAAAGCTTCACCTTCCACCTCATCGGCAATAATGACCAGATTCTTGCTGACCTGAACAAATTTTTCTAAAAACGGCACTAAATCAGCAGATGAAGAAATCTTTTTATCGGTAATTAAGATATAGGCATCTTCAATTGAAGCTTCCATTTTATCCGTATCAGTCACAAAATAAGGGGACACAAAACCTTTATCAAATTCCATTCCTTCTTTATAATCTACGTTCATCTCCATGGTTTTCCCTTCCTCAACTGTCACCACCCCGTCTTTACCAACTTTTTCTAAGGATTCGGCAATTAAATTACCTATTTGGGAATCTGAGGCAGCAATAGTGGCCACTTGCGCTACTTCCTCTTTAGTGGAAATCTTTTTGCTCATTTTCCGCAGTTCTTCCACTAAAACAACCACTGCTTTTTCAATGCCGTGTTTTAAAATCATGGGATTTGAACCTGCCTGAATATTTTTTAATCCTTCAACTACAATGGCTTTTGCCAAAATAGTGGCTGTGGTAGTGCCGTCTCCTGCTACATCTGCTGTTTTTGAAGCAGCTTCTTTCAAAAGCTGGGCGCCCATGTTTTCAAACGGGTCTTCCAAATCTATTTCTTTGGCAACTGTCACCCCGTCGTGCACTACGTTTGGAGCGCCCCATTTTTTATCCAGAGCCACATTCCTGCCTTTAGGCCCAAGGGTAGTAGCCACAGCTTCTGTCAGGGTATTAATACCTTTTAATAGTTTTTCTCTTGCTTCAGAATCAAATTTTAATATTTTTGACATTTTTTACTCCAATATTGCCATTAAGTCGTCGAATTTTACCAGCTTTAATTCTCTGCCGTCAACTTTAATTTCATCCCCGCCCCATTTTTTATACACTACTTTATCTCCAATTGCTACCGGACACTTCACAGTCTTGCCGTTTTCCATTACCATATCGCTGCCACAGGCTATTACTTTACCTTCTGCTGGTTTTTCCTGAGCGGATTCCGGCAGGATTATTCCTGATAAAGTTTTTGTTTGCGCTTCAGAAGGCTCAACTAAACAAAAACCCATAAGAGGTTTTACATTCATTTTTGTGTCATTCTTTTTTACTTTTGGCATATGAAATTTGTTGGAGGCAGTGAAACGTTTCAATTTATATCAGAGTTAGCACTGCTTGTCAAGGACTGATTGTAAAACTTATCCCAATAGCTATTCTAACTGATCTTCTGTTAAGTTATAATCATCCATAATCTTAGTCAAGTAGTTTTTGTAGATTTTTAAATAACAATAATTAAAGACTCTTAACTCTAGCTTTGTATTCTTTTAATACTTCCGGCCTGCAGTCTTGCGGATGGAAATATAAAGCTCCTGTTTCTATCCGCTCCATACCTTTTGGCTTTTCCATTATTTTTAACTGCAGCCATTTAGCTAGATTTTCCAGGTTATCAAAGATTTTGAATTTTGAATTTGTATTCCTACCCAGTTTGGCAGAAATTTAAAGGCCCAATTGTTATTCTCAAGGAATTTTGAATAAACCGTGGGACTATTTTCCTTCGGAAAAGAAATATCTTCCCTTTGCCATAAAACCTTCATTTGCAATACTTCGTGTGCGACAAAGATATCCTTATTTGTTTGCTCTAATCTACTAATTTCGAGTAAGATATTACTACAAAGCTTTCCGGCAATTTTTTTACCCTGATCTCCTTTTTTTCTCCTTTGTCCTAAGAGAGATAATAGCCCTAAGGCAAATAATCTGCTGATCCATAAACGGTTTTTTGAAGTAATTAAAATTAAATCTATATCATCCTTCTTGTCAGCATTCTTCATAGCTAAACCGCCGGATATCCCCACCAGTTTAACCCAGGGGATTAACTTTAAAATTTGGGTTAACAGCCCTGCTTTTTTAAGTAACTTTTTAGAAGGTGTTTGCCTTCTCACCCTCTTAGCTACTAGTATCTCTCTGCCTGGCAAAAAATAATAATCCTTTACCCTTTTGGCTTTACCCTTCACTCTTAATTTCTCAAGCGCCTTTTCTACTTGCCGGAGTGTTGCCCTGCGGTCTATCAACCATTTATGGATCTCATGCTCCTTAAGCGGATAATCAAAAATATCTGCATAAATTAAAGTTTTTAGGATGGCCTGCTCCATAGCCCAAGTTTATCAACGATCTGGTAAAATGCAATACATGCTTAAGTTTGAAGAGAATTTTCTAATGAGTCAAATTACCACCCTTCAAATTGGAGGTCCTGCCAAAAAATTTGTCATAGTTAAAACTCAGGAAGAATTAGCAGAAGCTATCCAGATAGCCACAAAAAACCAGTTTAATTATTTAGTAATCGGCGGAGGGAGCAATTTATTGGTATCAGACAATTCTATAAATTATTTAGTTATTAAAAATGAAATTGAAGGAATTGTTAAAATTGTGCGGGTTTTAAAGGCTAAAAGCGGTTTGAGTTTACAGCATTTAGTAGATTACTCAATTGCCAATAACCTTTCCGGTTTGCAAAAATTAACCGGAATACCAGGTACTTTAGGCGGGGCTGTTTATGGTAATGCCGGAGCTTACGGACAAACAATTTCTGACTATGTCAGAGATGTTGTTTGTTTAAATCCTGCAACAGGCGAAATATTAACTTTACAAAAAGATGAATGCGGATTTGATTATAGGGATAGTATTTTTAAAAAAAATGGCTTAATTATTTTAGGGGTTATCTTTAAGTTAGAGATTTTCAAAAGTAAAGATCTTAGAAAAGAAGCTGATGAGATTTTAGAAAAAAGATTAGTCAAATATCCAAAAGGGATTAAATGCCCGGGATCATTTTTCAAAAATTTAATAGCAGATAAGCTACCAGAAGAAGTACTTCGCAATATCCCCAAAGAAAAAATTGTTTATGGAAAGCTGCCTGCCGGAAGCTTATTGGAGATGGTCGAGGCAAAAGGAGATTTTTTAGGTGATATAGAAATAGCAAGCTACCATGCTAATTTGTTTATTAACAAGGGCAGCGGGAAAGCTGCGGATTTTCATACATTAGCCAAAAAATATGCCTTAAAAGTTAAAGATAAATTTGGGATAACCTTAGAACCTGAGGTGCAGCTAATTAACCTACCATCACTGATTTGACTATATTATCTCCGATAAATTCCTAGGTTGCCTATCTGGGCAACCTCCCAGGTGGGCTAAAATCATTTGTATCGAGGAAAAGATCAGAATTAGCAAGATCAGTAGTTAGCCTCGTGGGATAAAATATGTTCATCTTTCCTAATAGTAAGGTCAATATAACAAAGTAGCTTGAGAGAATAAACCTGATCCTAAAAGTCAAATCCAATGTGAGGTTATTCCTAAGTTCCGAGAGGTAGAGGGGTATAAGTCAGTGTTATTACTTTTTGTCAGGTATTTGAGCTCTGAAGAGCTCTCCAGGAGAAAGATAAAAAGGGTTAAGAGGATCTGCTGGTAGTACATGAGACGGTAAATCATGAACGCTCGGATGTGGTGGAATATCCTTTACAACAATTTGCTCTCCAAACATCATCGAAGATTGAATTATCGAGGCATGAAATTCCAACTCACCTGTTAAATGACCTAATGGATATGGATTGAGTGAAATCATCCGTCTTCTTTGTTGATCTTGGGCTTCTGCTTCTGCTATTTCTGCTACTTTTTCTTCTGGAGTCATATTAGCAGGACGAATATCAGGCCTTACTGTCCACAATCCGTTAATAATTTGAGCATCAGTCCATCCTGATCTTTGCATTTCACCTGCTGCTTTTGCAAATTTTCCCCATTGTTCACCATTCAATGGATCTTTCAATTGAAGACATGCTGCATTAAAAATAACTATTTGGGCAGGAGTCGGCTCATGTCCAGTTAATTTGGGTTGTCTTTCAGGCATATTGTTGCCTATCATAACTAAAGAGAATGTGAAATGTCAAGTCAACGATATAGAGTTTGGTGCAAAACTACATTTAGAATATTCTGATAACTAAAACATAACTTGGCTACGCTCAGAATGACAACTGCGAAATTCGTGAATTAATAGAATTTATCTTCATTTATCAACTCATAGATTTCCAATGGAATTTCTTCATAAGGGTGGGTTTTTTTAATAGCAGCGATTACTCCTTTTACTTTATCTTTCTCGCAAATTACTTCAATTTTTTCCTCTTCTACTTCTTGTGGATTATTTATTTTTCCTATGGTTGGATGTGCTCCCTGAGATGGAGTAAACCTGCCAATTCCCTTGCTGGAAAATGAGGCGTGGTGATAATTTCCTAAAACTCCGGCCCCGGCATCTCCCATGGCAGTTCTAACTTTCTCTGTATCTTTAATAGGCACAAAAGTGATAATTTTAAACATTTTCATCTTAACATGTTATCATAAGATAATGATTCTAATTTTACCAGCGATCTTTTTTGGCTACTAAAGAAAGTAATTATACGGAAATGAATAATCCTAATCAACCTGTAAACTCTTCTCAAACTACTATTGAATCTCAATCTATTTCCAATCCAGCAAATTACCAAAAAGGCTTCTTTCCCGTCATTTTGGGTGTGTTAGTCTTATTGCTCGCTGTAGGTGGCGGTGTTTATTATTTAGGTACACAGAAGAACCAAACAACAGGTCAAACTACTGCCCCCACTAATCCAATCAGTACGCCATCTGTCTCAAATGAATCAACTAATGACTGGAAAACACTTACTAATGCAAGGTTTGGATATTTATTCAAATATCCTTCCAATAAATATAACGAAACAATTTATACAACCGAACCATTTCTTTATACTGTGCAGTATTGTCCAACCAAAAAACTAGAAGACTGTGCTTTCCCAAGCAATATTTTTCAGGTAAATGCTTATGACAACCCTCAAAACACAGATATAGAAAATTGGTTAAAAACAAGTTCAAGCTCCCCTGTATACAAACAAGGAAAAATAAACTGTAATTTCAATGACCCCCGAACAATTAAGAGTACCAAAGACTTCCTTGGGCAAACAGCCATTACTTACGAGTTCGCTATCGACCAGGATACAGCCACAGGAGTCTGCAAAGGAGTACCTTTAGAAGGTGGCGGTAAATACAAGTATATTTTTGCCGAAAGGAAAAACAGAATATACTGGATTTCAATCAGTCTCGCATCAAAAGAAGTTTATTCTGAACTTGAACAAATCCTCCAAACCTTCTCATTTACAGACTCTACCCTGAAAACATATACCAATTCAGAATACAGATTTACATTCCAGTACCCTTCAACATATATAGAGCAACAATTAACTGAGAAGTGGTCTTCCGGAAAATTAATTACAGGTTTTTCTGATAATGTAAATGAAGAACTCTATGTATATATCGAAAATAAACCAGTTAAAGAATATCTCTATGAGAACAACGAAGCACAGGCAAGTTACCGATTTGACACAAGTAAAAAAGAATGGATAAGTACATTTACTGGCGAAGACCCTTCTGGCGGACTCAAAAGATTAGCGCCAAAACGAGTTAACACCACAAGTGAAATATATTTTGTAAAACATAGCGAGGGCGGTTGCGGAGGCGGAACAGCCTTTATTTTCCCCCCGTCTTACTCGTATGTAGTCACGGCCGCTTTTACCTGTATTCATGCCTACGAGGAAAATGATATATTGAGAAATCAAGCTAACGAAAAACTAGACCAAACTTACAACCAAATCCTTTCTACCTTCAAATTCACAAACTAGCAAAATATCTTACAACAAAGTTGCTTAGTACCTACTATACAGAACCTATTTATAGTAATCTTAATTCTTTCATAGGATAATCTTTTTTATTACCAGTTACCAGGATTAGATCCTGTGTAAGCGCAGTTGCAGCAATACAAGCATCTACCAAATGAAGTGTTTTCCCCTTTCTGCGCCAAAACCTAATAATTTCGATCGCTAACTTTGTAATATCACTAGTTACTGGAATAACTACCAAAGCATCAAAAAACTTATTTACTTTTAACATTTGGGCATCTTGTAACCCTATCTTAACTTCTATTTCAGTTAAAACTGATACCGCAGGGAACTGATTAAGTTGAATAATTTGTTCAATTAGGGCGATTACTTGTTTTCGTTTCGCCAAATAATCAATAATGATATCAGAATCAAGTAGATAAGTTGTCACTATTTAAATCTTAAGTCATTCTTTTTACGAAACGACCTAATATAGGATCTTACTTTTCCAGAAGTAGAAAAATGGGGATAAATCTTATGGTCAAGTATCCCAACAGACTCTCTGGCAACCTTAGCAAAATTAATTTGATCAAGATGTTTTCTAACAGATTCTGCCAGAAAGGCGCTGCGTCTGCCTGCACCTACTAACCGGTCTACTTCTAAAAGTAAATCTTTGGGAAAAGTAATATTAGTACGAACTGTATTCATATATACACACTATTATACACATACTTTTAAATTTGTCAATCCATTAAATAATTTCTTATTATCTTCCAGTTGAGGCAGGGGCTACTTTAGCATATTTATCCAAAACTTGTTTTACTCCCTGGTCTACTGTTTGTAAAGCTGCTTCCGGACTAGTTCCCTGCAAGGTAGCATTGATCCCGTCTTCAAAGTATTTGATCATTTCATCATTAATACCTGCATCAAAAGTATTTGATGATAAGTACCAGGACTTATAAATTGGTCCCTGCACTACGTATGCCCCTACTATCGGATCCGCAGTGATCTCTAGAGCTAAAGCAGTTAAAGAATATGGCTCCCCAAATAGTCTAATTTGTGAAGCCTGCTGGTAAGCTAATTTTTCTGCCTCAGCTGAAGCTAAGAATTTAACAAACTTCCAAGCCTCAAGTGAATTTTTACTTTTTTTAGAAACTGCCTCTGCCCAAAAGCTTCCCCATCCAACTTGTTTACCAACTAGCTGAGGCACCGGAGCAACTTTAAATTTTAAGTTAGGGCTGGCCACTCTAAGCTCATGCGCTCTCCAGGAAGGAGCAAAATAAAACCCCAACCTCCCGCTAACAAACATATCAGTGGATTTGGGCAAGTTAACATCCCAAGTTTTTCTTTTTGGATCAGTTACAAACCCTGTATAGAATCTTAATATTTCTGCTACAGCCGGAGTTGCCAAATTGGTTAAATCTACTCCTGGCTGCTGCAGAAGCAGCAAACCAATCAAATCTGACCAGTGGTCAACATTCCCTGTTGATCCTATTCCCGCTCCAGCAGTTTTAATACCAGATGCATCTTTTACAGTCATTTTAGTTGCCAAATCTATAAACTCCTGCCAATTACGGGGCGGCTTTCCACCAACCCCATTTAAAATATCTTCATTATAATAAAGCGCTAACCCATCTATCTCAAGAGGAGCGGCAAAAATAACATTTCCTTTAGTAAGAGTTTCTGAAGCTACAGGGTAAAACATATTCTGATAATCTAATAAACTAAAAACCTCTGTTGGAGCCGGCGCTAGATCGGATTGAAACATAGGCAGCCAAGTATTATGAATCCTGAAAACATCAGGGCCTACTCCTTCTCTGATTTGAGTTTGAACCCTAGTTCTATAATTTACAGAAGACTGTTTAACATAATTTATAGTTACCAAAGGATTTAACTGCTGGTATTGCTGAATCAGTGGTTTTATTAAATTATCATCTTCCCAAAGTCCCCAGTAGGTTAAGTTAACCGGCTCTTGCTGTTTGGCTTTATTAAAAAGGGCAATATTTGGACCAAACTTCCAAAATAAAAAACCCAAGATAACAGCTAGGCTAAGAACAATGATAATTATTTTCTTCATAGTCTGCTTTTAAATTATACCTCAAAAGGATACAATGTCACCGTGAAAAAAGCGAATAAACAAAAAGGTGATTTTTTTAAAAAACTTAAAGTCCTTAAAGGCTATATTGTACTCAGCATACTCTCAACTGTTCTTGTAATACTGATAGCAGCTGCCTATGAAATATTCATAGCAGATAAATATTACCCTAAGACCTTTGTAGGTAATATAAATATTTCTTTTCTAACTGAAGGCCAAGCAATCAGAAAATTGCAAGATAAATTTGATCAAAGATCTACCCAAAAATTACAGTTTATCTATAAACAAGCTTCACTCACAAACCCAGAACAAGTTTTTACCATTGATATAGCCACTGCCTCTGCTAACTTAGATTATTCTGCCATGGAGCAAGTCTGGAGTAATAGTCATAGTGGTAAGTTAATAAACCAACTACAAAAACAGTTGCAGTCTCTTTTCCAAAATAGTCAAATAAACCCCAACATAGGTTTAAATCTGGATAAACAAACATCTACACTGCAAACTGCAGTTGATAAACCCTTCCAAAATGCAGAACTTACCTTTGATGAAACTACAACTATCGAAAGCACTTCTTCTTCCCGCATCCAAATTAAAGAAGGGCTAGATGGCCTAACATTGGATAAAGAAAGATTGGCCCAGAGGGTTTCACAGTTCCTTTTGACTGGAGAATATGACTCAGAGTTACCTTTGAAAACTGTTCAGCCAAAAATTACAACTGCTTTTGTTACCAAAGCCAAGCTGGCTTTAGAAAAATTAATCAATGAACCTATTAAACTAACCTTTGATAATCGTACCTGGACAATCGATACAAAACAAGCTTTGGCATTGCTGGACCTTCAAACCGGGCAGGATTTTCTTTTGGATAAAGCTAAGACTGGTTTGTATTTAGACAAGATTGCCTTTGAAATAGACCAGCAGGTCCAGGAGGGGTTATTTGAATTTAATCCCACTACCAAAAGAGTTACTGCTTTCAAACCCTCACAAGAAGGCAGGAAATTAGATGTTGAAGCAGCTTACCAGTTAATCACCGATGCATTAAACAAAGAGACAAAAACCATCATCTTGCCAGTATCTAAAGTCTTACCTAAAATCCAAACTGCTGATGTTAATAGTTTAGGTATTCAGGAGTTATTAGGCAGAGGAATTTCCAGGTTTGCCGGATCAATCCCCAATCGAATCTACAATATTAACCTGACTGCCTCAAAAATCAACGGGGTTTTGATACCGCCGGGAGAAATATTTTCTTTTAACCAGACAATTGGCGACATTACAGCAGCCACCGGCTTTAAGCAGGCTTATGTGATCAAAGAAGGACGGACTGTTTTAGATGACGGCGGCGGAGTTTGCCAGGATTCAACTACTCTTTTCAGGGCAGTATTAAATGCAGGGTTACCTGTTGTTAAAAGAACAGCCCATGCTTATAGAGTCGGCTATTATGAACAGGGTTTTCCTCCTGGGTTGGATGCCACGGTTTTTTATCCCAGTGTTGATTTCCAGTTTAAAAATGATACCTCTGCCCATATTCTCATTCAGGCATATACCAGCGGGACAACTTTGTATGTTGATTTATATGGCGCCTCTGACGGAAGAACAGTAACTTTGACTAAACCAATTATCTTAAACCAAACTCCCCCGCCTCCGGATTTAAGGCAGGACGACCCAACTTTACCCCAAGGAACTGTTAAACAGGTTGACTGGAGCGCCTGGGGAGCAAATGTTTCCTTTAAAAGAACAGTTTATAAGCAGGGGGAAACTATATTAAATGAAACCTGGAGGTCTAATTATAAACCCTGGCAGGCTATTTTCCTTGTGGGGATACAATAATGTCCATATTAGGATTACTTAGAAATTTTCCAACTTCTTTCTTCCAAATTACAGATAAAGATAAAGTTCTACTTAAACTGCCTATACTTTGGTGTGGCTCTATAGATTCATCAACAATGGTAGGTTTTTTTAAAACTTCAGCAATAGTTTTTAATTAACATTTTAGATTTCCCTTAACATTATACTGAATACTTGACAAGGAGAAGCTAAATATCATACGGTTAGTTTATGAGTTTACCTTTTAAACTTAATCCCCTAATAATCCTAATTGGTTTAGTGATAATCTTATTATTTGCTTCAGTTGGCTACTATAACTCCTTCATCAGCCAGTCAAATGCCATAGAAGGCCAGTGGAAACAAGTAGAGGTACAATACCAGAGAAGGTTTGATTTAATTCCAAATTTAGTTGAGTCAGTGAAAGGGTTGCAACAACAAGAACAAAAAATATTTGGGGATGTTAATGAGGCACGAACACAATACGCAGGAGCAAAAACAGCAGAAGATAAAGTCAGGACAGCTAATCAATTAGAAGGGGCATTATCAAAACTTATTGCAGTTTTTGAAAATTACCCTCAAATTAAAAGCGATCAGACAGTGCTTAAACTGATGGATGAGCTGGCAGGTGCGGAAAACAGGGTGGCAGTGGAAAGACGAAGATATAATGAATTAGTCCAAAACTATAATACCTCTGTAAGTACTATACCCGGCAAGCTGTTTGCTTCTTTTATGGGTTTCCAGTCTAAGACTTATTTCCAGGCCACTGAAGGCAGCGAAAATGTACCAAAAGTGCAATTTCCATAATGAATGACAAATGCTATCCGTAACTTCATTACCGCTTTTCTTTCTGTAGTTTTATTATTTTTCTTTGTTACTGGTGTTTACGCAAATCATATTCCTGCTCCTATTGGCTATGTAAACGACTTTGCAGGTGTTTTAACCTCTGATCAAAAAAACACTTTAGAAAACTCATTGAAAGATTACGAGCAACGAACCACGAATGAGATTGCTGTTGCTACTGTAAAAAGTCTGGATGGTCAAGACATAACTGATTTTACTGTTAGAACTTTTGAAGAATGGAAAATAGGTAAAAAGTCAAGGGATAACGGCATTTTATTTTTAGCAGCGATAGATGACAGGAAAATGAGAATTGAGGTAGGTTATGGTTTAGAGCCAAGCATTACCGATAGCCAGGCAGGAGAAATTATCAGGAATATCATTGCGCCAAAATTCAAAAAGGAAAATTATTATCAGGGGATTACTGATGGAGTTACCGCCATACAAAATCGAATAGGAAATCCTCAAGAACCTTCTTCTCAAAGTTCCTATGATACAGTTGATCATATCATCAAAGGCTTGGGTTTTATAGGAATGCTTATTGTAGGAGCAATATTTATCTTGTTATTAATTGGAATTTTTGTATGGATGAAAATTCTTAAAAAAGATATTCCAAAATCCAAAGTAAGATTGCGAATATTAATATTTATACTGCTGGCATTATCTGGAAGTTATTATCTTATCAGAGGTGGGTTATCCATTGTAATTGTGGCAGCGATTTTAGTAGCGGTAATTTACTTTTTTTCGTTTTTGGCTAGAAGTAAAAGTATCTGGCTTGGTGGTTTAGTAGGATTTTTTCTAGGAATTATGTTGGGATTCTACGTTAAATCAATAGAAACAGGCGCCATTTGTTCAATAATATTTGGCGCTTTGGGATTATTGTTAGATTGGCGTTTATCTGCAAACTATAGCAAGCTTAAAAAAGCTGGTAAATCAACAAATTGGTGGGTTACTGGGGGTGGTTTTTTTGGCTCAGGCAGTAGTGGTGGGTTTGGAGGGGGTGGATCAGGTGGAGGTGGGAGTAGTGGTAGTTGGTAAATATTGATAAGATTCTCTTTAATATTAAATACTGTAACTAGAGATAAAAAAATATGAGGATTGTATTAATAGTTATTGTTATTTTAGGATTGATTGGTGCATTTTCATACGGACAAGAAATAGTGCTTAGGTTAAAAGGTACGCCTATATACGCCTGCAGGTCTGAGTTAGAAGTACTAGCAGGTTATGCTGGTACAGATTTTCTAGAAAATCTTTATAAATTAAGATTTGCCCAATTCTTCAAAGTGAGTTATTTTCTCGTAATATTTTCTGTTTGATGTAATGTAAACTCTGCTTGACAAATCTTCCCTGACCTTCTAGAATGATGTCAAATCTACTTGACATTTAAAATTATATGGGAGAACATGTTAGTAACAGAGTTTTTGAGTTGCGAAAAGAAATGAATATAACTCAAGAAGACCTTGCAAAAGCAGTTGGAGTGTCCCGCCAGACAATAATTGCTATTGAAAAAGGGAATTATATTCCATCATTATTATTGGGACTAAGAATTGCCAGGTTTTTTAAAAGATCAGTGGAGGAAGTATTTATATATAAGCAGAGTTTTTCTACGAATAAACATGAAAAATAATTTTTTAGGTGAAATAATAATTTCTCTTGCTTTGATCGGGCTTCTTGTCTTCTTTATTAATCCGCTTGGTCTTCTGATGCCTCAGCCTCTCCATCCATTCATGGCGCCATTTTTAGTCGTTCTTTTTATTATTTTTGCTGGACTGCTGTGGAAGGAAACTCCAGGAGATGAGAGAGATCAGCTGCATAAATTTATTGCCTCACGAATTGCCTATTTCGCTGTTATAGCCACACTTATGGGTGGTGTTATAGTGCAAAGTTTTAAGGGTGAAATTGATCCCTGGTTTGTTATTGCAATCTGTATAGCGCTTCTTGCAAAGATTTTAGGACTAATTTATGGATATATGAAGCATTAAGGAAGGGGGTGAAAAAGATATGAATAAAGGAATAATAATTGCCGGCATAATCATTTTAGTTATTGTTGGAGGAGGCATATATATTGCTAATCAACAATCACAAAAAGCAGAAGAGGCCAAGATGGCGCAAGAGAAAGCTGCCATGAAAGCCAAAGAGGATGCAGCCATGAAGGAAAAGGAAGACGACAAAATGATGGCAGATAAAAAAAGCACCTCGCGGTATGTTGAATATTCAAAAGCGGCTTTGGATCAGGCAGCTACCAATCGTCGAGTTTTATACTTTTATGCTAACTGGTGTCCAATCTGTAAACCAGCAGATGCTGACTTTCAGCAAAATTCGAGAAAGATCCCAGCTGATGTAACAGTTATCAGAGTTAATTATAATGACACAGATACTGATCAGGAAGAAAAGGATTTAGCTAAAAAGTACGGTATTACTTACCAACATACTTTTGTGCAGATAGACGCAAAGGGAAATGCAGTTACCAAATGGAACGGTGGACAGATTAATGAGTTATTAGCTAAGATTACGTAGTCTAACGAACATATGATATTACTCATTGCCTTTGCCTTTCTGGCGGGAGTGATAACTATACTCTCGCCATGTATTTTACCAATACTGCCGATTGTTCTGTCCTCAACTATCGGAGGTCAAGAGATTGGGAAATTTCGTCCATTTGGAGTCGTTACTGGATTTGTCCTTAGCTTTACTTTCTTTACCCTATTCCTCTCAACCATTGTCCGTCTCAGCGGTATATCTGCAGATGCGCTACGAACTGTTTCAGTATTTGTCATTGCTGGATTTGGTCTCTCACTCCTTATTCCTCAGTTTCAACTGCTGGTGGAGAAACTATTTTCCAAACTGGCAGGATTTATGCCAAACAGTCAAGGGAGAAGTGGTTTTGGTGGCGGTTTATTGATTGGTCTTTCCGTAGGACTGCTTTGGACGCCATGTGTTGGTCCCATATTGGCATCTGTCATTTCACTAGCCATTACCGGTGCCGTCACTTTTGACGCATTTCTCATTATCCTAGCCTATTCTCTGGGTACTGCAATTCCTTTGTTTTTAATTATGCTTGGGGGACAAAACGCGCTCCGTCGTGTCCCATGGCTACTTGCGAACACAGGAAGAATTCAAAAAGCGTTTGGAGTGTTGATGATAATTACCGCGATAGGAATTTTTTACAATGTTGACAGGAAGTTCCAGACCTTTATTATAGAAAAATTTCCTCAGTACGGTATAGGACTCATTAAGCTTGAAGATAATGAAACAGTAAGAAAACAACTTAAAAAAATGGGTGGAAAAGAAGTAAAAAAAGAAGATATGGGAAAACCGATGTTTAATTTATTAAATCAAAAAGGTGTTAAAGCGCCGGAAATTATCCCAGGAGGGGTATGGTTTAACAGTGAGCCATTAACGCTAGCACAGCTAAAAGGCAAAGTAGTTATTATTGATTTCTGGACATACTCCTGTATTAATTGCCAGCGTACTTTTCCCTATTTAAGAAAATGGTATGAAACATACAAAGATAAGGGCCTGGTAATAATTGGTGTGCATTCACCGGAGTTTGAATTTGAGAAGAATGAGAAGAATCTAGCCAAAGCAATTAACGATTTTCAACTGAAACATCCAATTGTGCAAGATAATAATTTTGACACCTGGCGAG
>CAYMZB010000101.1:0-2832 GCA_964394845.1 uncultured Gammaproteobacteria bacterium
GATTTAAGGTCAGCCTGCCTGCTCTTTGGGCAGTTGTATCACCAAATTTTAAAGCAACTATTCCATGCATGACTTCATGGACAATTACTGAAAATAATAAGACTATAATTGATAAAGCAAAGAATTCAGGCATATTAATAAAGTTAAAAGTCAAAGGTCAAAACTCAAAAGTATTGAGGTTTTCTTTGAAAACTTTTGAATTTTAAATTGCAATTTTGACTTTTGCATTTTGAATTTTGAACTTCTTATGTTATAGTTTACCACATGTTAGCATGTACTAGATGTGGGAAAGGTAAGAATATTGTGGCTTACTCAAGGCATAAAAAAGGTTCTTCCGGAGCCGGCGGTGTCTGGGCTTTGCGTGCCCCTATTCATCAAAGGACTCAGCTGCCAAATCTTCATATTTATAAGAATAAAAAATACTGCACTAAATGTTTACGGACTGTTAAAACTGGATTTCAAAAACAAAAACCTGTAACTGAAGCACCCCAAATCATAATTTAACTTAAAAAGAAAATTGGCATAAAAATCACTTTAGTTTTTTCTATCTCTCTTACTCCAAATTCTCCATTGGTGGTTATTATAGTTATTTGAGGCTTATATTTTTTAATAAAACTAACTAAACTTTTTCCCAATATCTTTTTACCCAAAGGTGAGTATTTAACCTCCACCGGAATAATTTGACCGCCTTTTTCTAAACAAAAGTCTACCTCAGCTTGAGATTTAGTCCGCCAAAAGTTAAGTTTACCTTCGTAATTTCTTAAAACATTAAAAACAAAATTTTCGGCTAATGCCCCAATATCAGATCTTTTTGTGCTTTCAGTAAAATTATCAATCATTTTATTTCTAAAACCATTATCCAAAAAATAGACTTTAGGAGTTTTGACCAGTTCTACCCTTTTGTTAGTAAAATAAGGGAAAATGAGTCCGGTAATTAAGGTTTGTTCTAAAATTTTTAAATGTTTTCGAATTGAGGTTATCGGAGTTTGAGTGACATTTGATAGCTCATTATAGGAGATCAGGTTACCAATTTGTAAGCTTAAAAACCGGGCTAAACTAAGTAACGCGTTTTCAGTGGCCAAATGCAGCAGTGAACGAATTTCCCGCAGTAAATAATTATCTAAAATACTCTCTAGAACGAGTTTCTTTTCTTCCTGGTCTTTGGCAGTAACTATCCTTGGGTAACCTCCAAAAATTAAATAGTCCTCAAAAAGGACTCTTAATCTTTCTAAAATACTTTGGCTTTTAATAATATTTTCAGGTAAACCCCCCAAACCTAAAAATATCCTGGAGCAAGCTGTAAATGACTCCTCAGATAACTTAAATATAGCCGGATCCTTAACCCGGAGGTATTCTGAAAAAGAAAAAGGGTTTAAGTAAAAGGTAAATACCCGGCCAACTAAATATTTCCCGGCATTTTTGATCTCGAGTGAAGAAGAACCGCTGATGAAAAATTTTACATTAGTTGTATCAAATAAATATTTTAATTTTTGACCGGCATCTTTGGCATATTGGAATTCATCTATAAAAATTACTTCATGTTTAGCGCAATAGAGTTTTTTAAAGCTTTCAATATCAGTTTGAAAAATTTCTAAATCAGATCTGCTTTCAAAAGTTAAAAAAAGACACTTTTTATCCCTGGAAAGATCTTTAAAGATCATATTTAAAAGGGTAGTTTTCCCAACCTGCCGTGAACCCAAAATAGCAATAATCTCTTTAACTTTATAATAGGGTTTGATCCTTTTTAGTAAATCCCGTTGGTAATATTTGCTATTTTTAGCAGGGTTATTTTGCATACTTTATATATTATAGCAGGGTTAAAATAAAAGTCAAATTTCCTTTTAACTGCACTAAATGTTTAAGGGTAGTTGAAAAGCCATTCCTTAATCCTGCTGTGGAATTAGTGCAACCTCAAGTTCAAGCCTAAAGATTCTTCAAAGGAAAATCAGGGTAGCTGTTTAGAAATTATTTTGGTGTAAAGCGCTTAACCTGTTTAATTTTATCAAATCCTTTATCAAAAGAGTAAATGCCTTCTAATTTTTCTTCTTCAGAATAAGCTGCTAAATATGCATCAATATAATCAATGTTAAAATTTCTGTAAAAATACAATGTCCTGATTAAGATAGGTTTATTGCTTTCAATGTTGGGGAAATTAAAAATAGAAAAGATTTTTTCCACAGCTTCTTCTTTCGATAATTTATAGTAAGATGTTAGCAACCAAATGATTTCTGCCGCAGCTACATCGCTGAGTAATAATCTTTCCTGGAAATTACTTAATAGTTTTTTAGCGGCAGGAGATTGTATTGGATGGTCTTTCAACAGGAAACGAATAATTATATTGGCATCAATTAACTTCATTTGAGGGTTTCAAGGTGTCTTTCGGCTAGCATTTTGCCCACTGCTTCGTAAGCTTTTTTCTTGTCCCACTTGATATTAGTTTTTATAGAACCATATAATTCATCAACCATTTTAGCTTGATTTCTTATTACAATATCTTGTCCTTTTTCCTCAAACAAAACCTTTTGTCCGGGTTTTATCCCTAATTTTGCTCTTATGGGAGCTGGAATTGTGGCTTGCCCTTTTTGCGTAACAGTGGAAGTATACATAGTAATACTAGAGTATCATAGGTATTACTTTTTGTCAAGAATTCCACTTTTCAAAGGAAAATCAGGGTAGCCGTTTTTAGTATTAATTTTTAAGGGGTGACAAATAGCGTGCGTGTTGTTTCTTGATTATTGACAGAATCTACAGAAAGGTATTCTATGGCAGATGGGACTGTGACAGTTCTTGAACCGCTTGCAGCGCCAAATCCCTGGTAAGCTCCCGGTATAC
>CAYMZB010000102.1:0-6426 GCA_964394845.1 uncultured Gammaproteobacteria bacterium
AAAGGAAGCTGAAAACAGATTTTGAGTCCTGCGAAGCCATCAGTATTTGCTGAAGCCGCAGGTATGCATTAACAGACTGGGAAGAGAGCATACTTATATATTAGCAGATTGTCAGTTCCGGAGGATCTCCGGTATATCAGTGGGGGAAATTTTATCGCTGAATGGCTCAAAAGCTTCTTTACAAACCTGGATTGAGGCTTTGCCGAATAGTTTCTCAAACTGCCTAACCAAATTATCTAAAGTCTGTTTTCTATTTCCGGTGATTTTGACATCATCAACAGTTGTAAGGGAAAGTCCGCTAACCTTTTTAGCCTGATCAAGAGCAACTGGGCCGATAATCGCCTGTTGTTCTTTTATTATTCGAGTGGCAGCCTGCGCAACCGGATCCATTTTACGTTTTTTCTAGATTATTAGCTGTTATCTTAAGCTGAATTAAGCCTAGGCTCATGATAAAGTAGGCAAGAAGGTAAAAGAAGTCTATGAAGCTTCCCGGGAAATACTCGTTGTGAAAATAAATGTAGGAATAATCAGCAATAAATTGAACTATAAAAGCGAGTACTAAAAACAATATTGGAAATCTCATAACACCTCCTAATAATCTTCTTGATAAACTGTAGGTTAAAAGAGCTCCGGAGATATAAAGAGCCTGACCCGTCGGATATGCATAGTCAAATAAAGATGCCCAAGGATCAGTAAAATCAAACGGTAAATCTTTTAGGAATAAAAAGTAAGCAACTCCCAACATGGTCGCCGGGATAATTAAAAGTTGAATTCCATAATGAAGTGAGGTGAATGAAAACTTTCCACCAGCTGCTTTGGCTAGTAGATACGAAGCGTATATATAAAAAGGGATAGTCCCAAAATAACCAATATCTGGAAAACTTGGATAAGGGACTTCAATTCCCATAATTGAGTTCATATACCAAAAGGAATATTGTCCCCAACCTTGAAGCAACAAACCAACCGATAAACAAATTATTGCCCTACCAATTAAACTTCGAAAACCTCCCCATTTTTTTGAAACAAATAAACCAATGACCCCACCCCAAAGGGAAAATGCTCCGTATATAAATCCAAATGCATGGTTTTGATATTGGTCTTGGGCTCCCGATAAAAGTATTTCAACCCACCAAGCCCCAAATATAAGAAAGATAATTAATGTTATAGCCGCGAGCTTACTTAGCTTTAAGTTTTGCCAAAGAATTTGCATTTATTAAAGAGTAGATGCAATACTTACGATAGTCAAGTCCCATGATCCCACAATTTCCAGATTTTGTAAAACTTGATCCCCTTTATAAAAATCATATTGAAGAAATTACTAAAAAATTTCCGCCTTATTCTGACCACAATTTTACCAGTTTAATAATGTGGGACATTAACTCAGAAACGGAATTTTCTATACTTAATAATAACTTGGTAATTAAATTTAAAGATTATGAATCTGATAAGAAATTCTATTCTTTTATAGGTAACAATAATATCGAAAATACCATCGAACAGTTAATTGAATTCTCAAAACTGCAGGGACAAGGTAGTGAAATACTGCTTTTACCCAAAGACAATTTCACCCATGAACAAGTTCAGGGCTTGTCAAAAAAATATGATCTTACTGAAGATAGGGATAATTTTGACTATATTCTTGATGTTAACCAATTAGCTGATTTTGCTGGAGGGCAATACTTAAATAAAAGGAATAAGCTAAATAAATTTTTAAAAACCTACCAACCCCACGTAGTAATCAACCACCTACAAGATCCAGATTTTCAGCAGGAATTAATTGATGCTTTTAATTATTGGGTAGAAACAACCATAGTTAACAGAGACAAAGCTTTTGTTAATTACGATGAGATAAAAGCCTTTAAAAGATTGATTGAACATCATCAATATTTTGATATTTTTGCAGTAGCAGTTTACATCGATGGAAAAATTATAGGGTTTTCATTATTTGAAATTATTAATAGTGATTACGCTCACCACCCTATTCAAAAAGGAGACATAAGATATAAAGGGATTTACGAATTTTTATACAATACATTAGGTAAATATTTAAAAGAAAACGGAATTAAATATTTAAATATTTATCAGGATCTAGGACATGAAGGCTTGAGAAAAGCTAAGATGGATTACAACCCTACTTTTCTAAAGAAATACTCAATCTCAAAAAGATCAGCTGACAAGGATTACTCCTAAAAAAGCTATTACTCCTAAAAAAGCTTTTTTTATTAAACCATTTTTAGATAAATCCTCTTTAAAAACTTTTGGCAATATTAAAGTCAGCAAAACTCCCAGTAAAATTCCATAAAATACCTGAGTACTCGCTAAAACCGTCACCAGTGCCACAGGACCAATAGTTATAGCAATATAAGTTAGCATTTTACCTCCTAAAAATAAAATCTCGTTTATAAATACTAAACCCAAAACAGGTCTCTTAATTTTTTCCACAGTTATAAAAAATGCCTTCCTGATTCTGCCAATTAGAAAAACTAATATCAGGCCCCCTAAAAACGCACCCAGGCTTTCATATGCTATCAAACTTTGATAAGTAATTGATCCGGAAACATATTTAATAAAAATGTAGGAAAGAGCCCAAAGAATATCTGCTGCAATCATTGTAAACAAGGCTTTAGAAAATTTAAAAACCGCTTTTTCCTTCTTTATAGAGGCTAAGATTGAAGAAACAAAAAGTAAAATAAATCCTGACAGCTGTTTTTGTGTAATTGAGTCTCCCAGAATAAAGTATGCGAAAGTTAATACAAGTACCGGGATCAGTTGGATCAAAATTATTATTATGCTGGTTTCTTCCTTAATTAATGCCTCAAGATACAGTGAATAAGCCCAGACAGTAAACACACCGCTTAGAATTACAAATAAAGCATCTTTAAAAATTAAAAACTCCGCCCCGATAAAAAATAAAATGATAAAAACAGGCAAAGCCAAAATCGCGCTGAAAACCGGTAGTGCCCGATAATCCGGAAATTTGGATCCGATTAAATATTTGTCCAAAAAAACATTAATTGCGTAGATAAAAGGTGCAAGGAGCGCTAAAAAAACCCAGTTCATTTCCATCCTTCTGATTTATAAACAGCAAGGACTAAAACACTCGCCGGATGAGCTTTAACTTGGGATATGACAACTGCATGATGCATTTTTTTTTCCTCAAATTTTATATTTCTGAATTTGCACAAATCGTTTAAAGAATTTTTAATCCTGAAATGCATTTCAGATTCAACTGCAGTGCGTGTGTCGCCTAATAAATGATGCTCAACAAACACCCCCCTGCCGTCTTCAAGCTGGTACCACCCTATTCCTGCACCAATATATTTTCCTGTTTCGTTACTTCTCTCCTCTGCCATTACGCAATACAATTTATATCCCCATTCATTTTCCGGAGTTTCAAACCTGTCTATTTTCTTAACTTTCGTACCCGGAGGAATTACTGAAGATAGCCTGATCAGGTTATAATTATAAACACCTGCATCTTTTAATGCGCTATCGAAAGCTGAGAGAGTTGTTGAGGCCTCACCAGCCCCTGAAACTACTTTAATAACCATTAGACCATTTTATGAGTTAAACATAAGAAAAATCAACTCAGGCTTTAGGCAGTACTTTTTGAATAGCTCTGCAATAGATGTTTGCATTATTTAATTTCTTTCTCCGGTTTAAAATGAAAACCTAATATGCCAAAAGTTAAGAAGAAATATCCAATTATGAAGAAGATATCAATGAGTCCTCCATCATGGAAAATACCTATTGTGGTTGTGTATGAAAATAAAAAATCTGCAATATAAAGAAAGCAGAACCCTAATATAAAAGAATACATGGATAATTTATACTTCCCCCCTAAAAATTTAAAAGAGATACCCACAAGTAATGCAGCAGTTAAAATAATTGCATCGGCGACCGGGTAGGCAATATCAAAAAAAAGCTTGGTTATTGACGTAACCGGAGAAAATACCAAGTCATTTTTGGTTATAAGAACTACTAGATAGTATGAAAGTGCTAATACAAGAACTGGAATCAGAAATAATAGTTTTCCGTATTTTTTTTGAATGTAGGATTTTTTTCCCAGTGCGTGAGGTAAGTGAATAATTCCGATAGTAAAGAGAATATAGCTTGGCAGATAACCCAAATCAGCCCAAGACGGATAAGGAACATGGACATTTAGAAAGAAATTGTAATAAGCCCAAACTAAATTTCCAAGTCCCCAAGATAATAATCCTAACGAGAAAAAAAATAGCGACTTTCCTACCAAGCTTTTAAAAAGTCCCCAAGACTTTGCAATATACAAACCCATAATCCCACCATAAAGTGGTATTCCAGATAGAAACAAAGAATTAAGGTGATACCAAAAAATGGATTTTACATTGGTAAAATTAATAAACATCCAGTAAGTAATTAAAATTGTTACATAAATAAATAAAGACTTTTGGAAAATATTTAATCCGGATTTTTCGGTTTTTACAATGCGGTAAACATCACGCATTTTGTTAAGTTGCTTTGTAGCATTTAGCAACTGCTCTAAAGGATTCCATAGAGCTATTACTTCATTCCAATATTGAAATTCGTAACATTTTTTAAAAATGTATAAAACATTATCCCCTTCCTGCTTCATATAAGGTTGAGATTTGAGTAATCTTCTATCATATTTAGAGAGCAGGCTCTGATAAAAACCTGCGGCTTTTAAGAATAGTTTTGGATTATCAAGTTTGTTTTGGATGAATTTTTTAATAACCGGATGTATCCGGTAACGTTCTACTGTCGACTGTTCAATCAATGAGGTTTGCTGCAGGTCTCGTAATATTTTTTTACAAGCGACTTCGGATAAATCATTTACAAATGTAACGGCTTGAATTGAGAAATCTTTCCCATTAAAAACTCCTAAAGAAACGAATACTTTTTTCGCCTGACTATCCAACAAGTTAAAACTTATTTCCAGGGCTATAGATAAATCTCTGTTTTCGTAAGTTAATCCGCTAAGGTAAACCGGATCCAGATCAATTCTACTTATCAGATCACTAATCGTGATCGATCCCCGTTTAATTTCCCGGGCAAAAATGTTTAAGGCAAGAGGAAGATTTCCAACTGTTTCTGCCAGTATGAAAATTTCAGCGCGGTTTTTATTTAAGTAACCCTCTCCGAGTATTTCTTTAAACAAAACCTGTGTTTCTTCCCGGCTAAACTCCGGTACAGCTATACTCTTATAGTCATTAGGAATATTTAAAACTGAATTTCTTGAGGTAATAATAATCAGACAGTCTTTATTGTTGGGAAGTAATAAATTTATTTCAGTTTTTGATTCAGTATTATCAAAAATTAGCAGAACCCGCTTGTTTACCAACAAGGACCTGACTGTTGAACTTCTGATTTCCCTATCTAAAATATTGCTGACATCCTTACCAAACGCATAGGCAATTGCCAGCAGGATATCCATAACATCGGATGTATCCAGCCGAAACCACAAAACTCCATCCGGAAATTCTTTTCTTAACAAATACCCGATTTTTATTGCCAAAGATGTTTTTCCTACCCCTGGCGGACCATATACGAGTAGTATTTTATTTTTTTTAATTTGAGTTTTTAATTTTGCTATTATGTCTTGTCTGCCGGAAAAATTTGCAATCTGATTGGGAACTTGAAACGGGATTTGAAGAGAAGTTTTAAATTCAAATTTAGTTAATTCTTTTTCTGTAAGATACCCTTGATTGGCGGATGCTAAAAAGTCATTAGCTTGATCTTTAGAAATTATTGCTCCCCTACTAATAAAAATTTCCAAGAGTTTTAAAAGTAGAATACGGTATTGGGGGATTCGGGTTCCGTTCTGCCAGTGGGAGAAAATGCTGTCTTCGTAGTTAAACCCTTTTTCAGAAAGCAAATGGCCAAACTCCGAGAGGGTAGAAATCTCAGCTTTCAAGCGGTACTTTTTAAAAAGTTCTCCGAAGCTAATTTGTTTATCCACTTCCCCGCAATTTTAACACAAAGGTTGTATTTGGGTTAGAAACAGTTTCATCTTTTGAAAAGTTTTAATATCCAATTCCAAATTTTCTCAATATTGGATAGTTGTCTTTGTTCAGCAGGTTTTGCAGTTGGTTGGGCGGAAGGCGAAGCAATAATAGAGGCTGAAGAAGATAGAGATGACGGACTTATGACCGGTTTTACAGTTGGTTTAATTGTAGGTTTGACAGAGGGTTTTGGAGTAGTTTCTACACCTTTTACATCAGCTCCGGAAGGAGACGGAGATGGAGTTTTAGTAGGTTATTCTTCAACTTTAGTTATGCGGAGTACTGCACAATTACCGCATTTCATTTCCGGTGGCAGAGTCGGGTTTGGATCTCCATACCCGCATCCGCGTTCATTACACCAGTCATAAGGTCTGGGTGAAGGAAGAACTTTGTTAGGATTATAAATTTCTCCACTGTCAGTTGAGGT
>CAYMZB010000103.1:0-2905 GCA_964394845.1 uncultured Gammaproteobacteria bacterium
TGCTGCTCAAAATGCACCTGCTATTGACTTGTCCCGAGTTGTAGAAAAACATGAAGAAGCTTTGGATGAAAGTAACTTACTTGATCGGGTGGTAGCGCGGGGCGGGGAGGATGGAGTACGGGTGAAAGTGGAGGGTTCTAGCAACGATGAAGCTTATTCTACTCCTGAACAAGCGGCTGAAGTTTTGCACCCCAGCCAAGGAACTAAAGTAACTGTTGAAAGAGGCGGGCAGGTAGTTTCGCAGGATGTTTATAACCAAACAGGATCTTTGCAAAGAAAGAAAATAGGGAGAAATGATCCCTGCCACTGCGGGTCAGGAAAGAAGTATAAAAAGTGTCATTATCCGAACTAAAGCTCGGGACACTTTTTGCGACGCAAGCGTCTTAAACGCTGTCACTATCCCAACTAAAGTTGGGTGACAGCGTTTGCGATCACTGCGCGAAATATTGTAATCGTTGTTACAATATTGCTCCGTGGATCTTAAGAAATGCCACTATCCGAATTAAAGTTCGGGCTAACTCAATAGAATTACTCCAAATGTAACAAGAACAGCAGCTATCAGTTTGCGAAATAAGTTATCTTTTTCACCCAAAAAAATAACGGCTAGTATTACTGTAACAATAACTGAGGCTTGCCTGATAGTTCCAACTTGAGCTGTATTCCCGCCGTATGATAATGCAAAAAGGTAAGCCAAGCCCTGTATTAAACTAAATATGACCAAAGGCAACATCTTTTTTAGAAAATTGGGTTTCGTAAAATGCCTCCATTGTTGTATGGCTTTTGGGTAGAATAGTAAAAGGATTATTACAATTAAAAAGTTTGCGATAGTAACATAGGAGATAACATCATAATGCTGGACATTAAATGAATCCACAACTATGGCTAGCCCAGAAAATAAGGTAGTCGCAAATATATATAAAATCCCCTTATTAAATTTAATCCCGTTTTTGATATTAGCAACAAGAAGTATTGCGAGTAAAATAATTATTGTTCCTAGTATTTTTTGAACATTAAATGTCTCTTGTAAAAAGATAATAGAAGCTAGAATAGTAATTAACACTCTCGCTGAAGATAATATTGTAACCTCTGATGCCTCAATAAACTTTAAAGCCGTAAAAAGAAATACTATAGCTCCTCCCCAAAGAGCTGCAGCCAATATAAAAAATAATAAGTTTCCAGTAAGAGACGGAAGTTGAAAGCCATACCAGATAGCAATTGGTAGATTCAAAATTGCGATAAGAAATTGAAAGACAATAGCATAAGAATAAGGATTGCTTTTATCATCTTTCATCAAGGCTCTCAGGAGAATATTAGCTATAGAGACAAAAAGGACGCTTAAAAGAGTAAGAAAGAGCCAATTCACACTTTGAGTATATCGAAAAAGTCCTAACTTTGCACAACAAGGGACAAAGATCGGCAGTAACCTCTATGTGAGAAAATAAAAAGAGTAGATCTTATGAAGTAAGGATCATATGCTTCCTATTTGACTAGCATGTCAAAAAAGCGGCCTGAATGAAGCTTCGATATAAGCCAACTAAAATGCCCTTGGGGTAAGAGTATCTAATTCTTTAAGAAATTCTTCTGGTTTCAAGATTTTTATTCCTCTAAATGACTTTAGGTCTAATAAATCCTTATCACCGGTTACTATGTATTGGCAGTTTCCTTCTATTGCAGCTTCTAAAACCCTGTCATCATTCTCATCCCGAGCTACTTTTAAATGTTCTTCTGGTTTGACTAGTTGAAATCTTTATCTTATTCTTTTATTTAAGAGTTCAAACGGAATATCCGGGAATTTTTTGGTAATAACATCTTCAAGCTCTGCCAAAAGTATATTTGTGGTAACTGCTTTTATTTTATCTTCTAAGACTAACTTTAGAATATTTTTTGGTATTCCTCCAAAACCAACTGCGGAAATAAGAATATTTGTATCGAGGGTAACTTTAATTTTGCCCATTATTAAAGGACAGAGATTAGATCAACCTCATCTATCTTTTCTTACCATGCCTATATTCATAAACAATTTTGTCTACTTCTTCTTCACTTGTAATTCCCATTTCTTTCATGGCTTTTTCCCCTGAAGCAAAAATCTGTTCCCAATCATTTTTATCTTCGAGGTAGTTTCTTAATGCCTCCCGAATTAATTCACTTCTATTTTTGTACTCCTTTTTAGCCTGCTCGTCTATTTTATTAACAAGTCTTTGAGGTAAAGCAATATTTAAAGTTTGCGTCTGCATGTACAAGTATTGTATATATATTGTATACTTAATTCAATGTATAAAATTATGAATAGCTTAAACCAATACCACAATTTAAGAACGAAGATGAAGAAGATGAGTTTTGGTCAACTCATGATAGTACGGAATATATAGATTGGGATAAAGCAGTAGTTAATCCTGTATTTCCCAATCTTAAACCATCTACTAGAACAATTACTATTCGGGTAACCGAATCACTGCTCAATGCCCTAAAGGCAATACAAACAAAAAAGATGTGCCTTATCAATCCCTTGTAAAGATTTTTCTTGATGAGAAGGTAAAAGAAGAATATAAGCATAGCTTTTCTACGAATAAAACAATTCGTTAGGTTGGGTAAATCATTCTTCTTAAGGTACCCTAATCCGAAGGATAAAGCTTTGCTTATTTGACTAGCATTTCAAACGCTGTCATTATCCCAATTAAACTCAGTAGATTATTTAAAGTTTAAATCCCTTCTTTTTTATGTTACAAATTCTTAGATGGAAATTAGCAGGAAACAGGTTTTAGAAAAATTGCCGAAAAGGCCAGAGGGGGCGAATAAAGGAACGTTTGGTTCCGCATTAATAATTGCAGGGAGCAAAAATTATCCGGGCGCTGCAATTTTATCAGTACTGGCTTGTGCAAGGACCGGTGTTGGTCTGATAACTCTT